>JAUMZM010000007.1 GCA_030528125.1 Tissierellia bacterium | reverse complement strand
AGATTAGATAGTAGAAACAAACCCAGCAAAAAGCTGGGTTTGTCTACGTTCTGGAACTGTCTTTAGACAGTTCTTTTTTTGTGTTTGTAAATATATTGATCTTGTAACTTTCACTAAAAAATTAATATAATGGTCTAATACGATTATTTGAAAATTATAGTATAATATTAAAGAGGTTTAGATGAATTGGAAATTATACATTGATAATAAAAGTTTTATGAGATCTAATTTATCTTTGGATAATCTAAAAAGAGTATTAGAAGTCTTAGATAATCCTCAAGATAAAGTAAAAATGATACATGTAGCAGGAACAAATGGCAAGGGAACTACTTGTAGATATATCTATGATATTTTAAGAAAACATGGATATAATGTAGGTCTTTATACATCTCCTCATATTCACATATATAATGAAAGAATTGAAATAAATGGAAATTATATAAGTGACTATTATATGGAAAAATTTACCAAAACTATAATAGGAATTGAAGAAAAGGAGAATATATTTCTATCAAAATTTGAATTTCTAACCGTAATAGCTTTCTTATATTTTAGAAATAAGTGCTGTGATTATGCAGTTATAGAAGTTGGAATGGGTGGAAGATTTGATGCTACCAATGTAATAGAAAAACCAGCTGTATCTGTAATTACTAATATAGGATTGGATCATACTAAATACCTTGGAAATACAATTAAAAAAATCGCATTTGAAAAGGCAGGAATAATTAAAGAAAATACTCCTGTAGTATGTTATGACTTGGATTCTAGGGCTTTGCCTGTTATAGAAAAAGAAGCTTATGATAAGGGTGCTAATCTTTATGTAAGTGATTTTGATTTATTAGATATAAAAAAGATGGATTTAGACAATTCTATCTTTGATTATAAAAATTTTAATGATATAAAGATAAAATTATTGGGAAAATCAGCTATTTATAATGCCTGTGTTGCAATTGATGCTATAAATTTAATTTTCGATAATTTAAACAAGGATATTTTATATAAGGCATTAGAAAATACTACAATTTCCTATAGATTTCAAAATATGGGTAATAATATAATCTTTGATGTATCACATAATGAACAATCTGTTAAAAGTATGATTTCTAATTTAAATTTATATTTTAAGGATAAAAGCATAATTTTTGTTTATGGAATTTTATCTGATAAGAATTATATTAAAGTCACAAATCTTGTAAAAGATATTGGAGATAGATTTTATTTAACAAAACCATATAATAAAAGGGCGCTAGATCCTTTGATTATTTCAAAAATTTTAAAAAATAAAGATATAAGTATAATAAAGGATCCTACAAAAGCTATTAATAGCGCTATTTTAGAGAAAAATAGCAATGAAGCTATAATAGTTTTTGGATCATTTTATAATTATAGGAGTAAAGATGAATTATAGAGAAATATATAAAGAAAAGAATTTTGGGAAAATAATTTTTGATGAACCTATGAAAAATCATACGAGCTTTGGAATAGGAGGACCATCAGATGTATTTATACTTCCAACAAATGAGAATGAGCTTATAGATGTTTTGAAATTTAATTATGAAAACAAAATTCCAACTACTGTTATTGGTAGAGGTACAAATCTTTTGGTTAGCGATAAAGGAATAAGAGGAGCTGTTATATGCTTAGCTGATAATTATTCTAATGTTGAAATAGACGGTACAAAAGTTTCTGTTCTATCAGGAACTTCTCTAAAAGATTGTGCTTTAAAAGCAATTGAAAATTCTCTTAGTGGAATGGAAGAAGTATCTGGAATACCTGGTAATGTTGGTGGGGCTGTTGCTATGAATGCAGGAGCTTATAATAGAGAAATAAAAGATTTTACAATATCAGTTAGACTCATAAATAAAAAGGGAGAAATAATTGAATATAACAATGAACAAATGAATTTCTCTTATAGACATTCTAGAGTTTTTGATGAAGATTTAATAGTATCATCTGCAGTGTTTCAACTAGAAAAAGGCGATTATAATTTAATTAAAGAAAGATATCTTGATTTTACAAATAGAAGAGAGACCAAGCAACCTTTGGATAAAAAATCTTGTGGATCTACATTTAAAAGACCTACTGGATCTTATGCTTCAAAGTTAATTGATGAATCTGGATTAAGAGGATATAGTTATAAAGATTGCCAAGTTTCAGAAAAACATTGTGGTTTTATTATAAATAATGGAAATGCGACATGCGAAGAAATGTTATATTTTATAGATAAAGTCAAAGAGATTGTAAAAGAAAAGACAGGGTTTGATTTAGAAAGAGAAGTAAAATTGATTGGAGAATTCTAATGGAGTTAAAAATCATTACTGGATTTAGCGGAGCTGGCAAATCTACTGCTCTAAATATTTTTGAAGATATGGGATATTATGCTATGGATAATATTCCTTCATATCTTCTTGAAAAATATATTGAATTAAACGAATTGGATGAAAAACCAATACAGAAAATGGCTGTGGTAATTGACTTTAGATCACAGAAAAGTAATGATGAACTAATTAAAAATATAAATCAATTAAAAAAGATAAATGAAGATACAGATATAATATTCCTATATGCTTCATATAAAACTCTTTTAAATAGGTATAACGAGCTTAGAAGGCCCCATCCTTTTGGAGAGTTTGGAGATATAAAAGATGGAATCGAAAAAGAAACTCACATGTTAAAAGAAATAAGAAATATGTCAGACTTTATGATCGATACATCTAATTATAATTACAGCGATTTGAAGCTTGTACTTGAAGATATAACCAATAATGAATCAAAATTTATTGTAAATATATCTTCGTTTGGATATAAATATGGAATATTAGATGATGGGGATTTTATATTTGACGTTAGATTCTTACCAAATCCTTATTATATAGAAGAACTTAGACCATTAAACGGTACAGATGAGAAGCTTATAGAATACCTAGATAGTTTTAAAATAAGTAGAGATTTTCTCAAAGAAGTCAAAAAAATGCTTAGTTTAACAATAGAAGGTTATAAGAAATTAGGCAAAAATATATTAAATATAGGATTTGGTTGTACAGGTGGAAAGCATAGATCTGTATATATGACAGAACAACTTGCAAAGTCACTAGAAAATTCTTCATATACTGTAATAAAAAAACACAGAGATAAAAACAAATGGTAATTGTAAATAAAAATACTAGGAGATATTAATGAATTATATAAGACTACCACTTGAAAAGATAGATAATTGCAGAGATTTGGGAGGATATCCTACAATATATGGCAAAGTTACAAGTTGGAATAAATTTGTTAGAAGTGCAAATCTCAACTCTGCATCAAAAAAAGATATTGATTTTTTGAAAAAGTATGGCGTTACGACAATTATTGATCTTAGAGGAGAAGATGAAATAAGCTTATCTTTTGATAAAGTAGAAGAGATCAAAAAAGAATTTGAGTATTATAATGTACCTTTGGCAAGAGAAACTCTTAGAGATGAAGAGATAAAAAAGATAATTGATAAGAAGCTTACAATTGGAGAAAGTTATTATAATCTTATAGATAATTTTGAGGGAATCAGAGAAATCTTTAATATATTCGCTGATTCTAAGGGAGCTTGTCTATTCCATTGTCATGAAGGAAAGGATAGAACCGGAGTTATTGCGATGTTATTACTACTTCTTGTCGGAGTTTCAAGAAAAGATGTAATAGCAAATTATGAAGTATCTTCTGCAAATTTGGGATATATTGAAAGATATAATCCAAAAGAAAAGATGAGCGTATTTAGATTGACATTGCCAAGTTTTATGAAAACGGCAATAGATTATATTAATAGAAAATATTCTAGCATAGAAGTTTTTCTTAAAGAATATTGTAATATAGAAGATGAAAAACTTTCTAAGATAAAAGATAAATTCTTGGAGAGCCAAAATGAATGAGAAAAGTGCCGGCGGAGTAGTAATTAGAAATGATAAGGTTCTTATTCTTAAAAGAAAAAATGGGGGATGGGTTCTTCCAAAAGGAAGGATCGAAAAAGGTGAAACCAAAAAAGAAGCTGCGATAAGAGAAGTCTTTGAAGAGAGCGGAATCAAAGCCCGATGCAAAAAATACATAGGCTATAGTAAATATAACTTTAAAGCAGATAATGACGTAATAAGAAAGACCGTATATTATTTTCTTATGGAAGTAGAAACACAAAGTGATCTTAAAGCTCAAAGTGAAGAAGGATTTGTCAAAGCATCTTTTATAAAATATGAAGATGCTTTAAATTTATTAATACATAATTCAGAAAGATCCATGGTAGTAAGAGCTTTTAAAATTTAGGAGTTGATGATATGTCTTTTTCAAAAAGATGCAAAAAGGAGATATCCTTAAAGCTTATAAAAGATGAAAATTTATCTATGGAATTATTTTCTTATATAAGACTTGCAGGATATTTAAGAATTGTAAAGGGACAATTTAATGTATATTTTGATGCTGATTATAAGCATCAAGCAAAAAGAATATATAATATAATAAAAAGACTCTACAATTATTCTCCTACAATTGAAATAAAAGAAAGCAATAAATTTGGAAAAGAAGATTATTATACTGTTTTTGTGGAGAAAAGTTCTGTTGCAGATAAGATTTTGGAAGATACTAAGGTCCTTACAATAACTGATAGCAAAGAAATATATGATAGCTTATATAGTGATGAATTTAAGAAAATCTTTCTGCAAGATGCTTTCTTGTTATATGGATCAATAAATGATCCAAATAGAGGCTATTATGTAGAAATTTCTATTCAAGAAAAAGAGCTTGTTAAAGTCTTATTAGATATAATGAAATACTTTAATCTAAATCCCAAGACAATTAATAGAAATGATACAGATCTTATATACATGAAAGATGGAGATAGGATTTCTGATTTTCTAAGTATTATAAGAGCATATAAGTCACTATTAGAATTAGAAGATGTAAGAGCCATGAAGTCACTTAGAAATGACATAAATAGACAGACAAATTGTGATAAAGCCAATATAACAAGAACTGTAAATGCTTCTATAAAACAAGTTAATTCCATAAAAAAACTAAAAGAAAGCAATATATTTTATAAATTAGATGAGGAATTACAGCAAATAGCAAATCTTAGAGAAGAAAACCCATATCTTTCGCTTGAAGAACTTGGAAAGATGCTAAATCCGCAAATGAGTAAGGCAAAGGTAAATTATAGATTACAAAAGATTAATAAGATAGCTAATGAAATAAAATGAAAGGATAACTATGGATAATAAATTCACACATCTTCATGTTCATACCGAATATTCCTTATTAGATGGTTTCTGTAGAATTGATGATCTATTAGATAGAGCAAAAGAACTTGGAATGGATTCAATAGCTATAACAGATCATGGTGTAATGTATGGAGTTATAGATTTCTACAAAAAGGCAGTAAAAAGAGGAATAAAACCAATAATAGGATGTGAGGTTTATGTATCAAAAGGAGATTATAAAATAAAAAATCCTAGCAATAAGGGATATTATCATTTGGTTTTGTTGGCAAAAAACAACAATGGCTATAAAAACTTAGTAAAAATTGTATCAGAAGGTAATATAAATGGATTTTACTATAAGCCTAGAGTTGATAAGAATGTACTTAGAAAATATAGCAAAGATATAATAGCCCTTAGTGCATGCTTAAATGGAGAAGTAAATAATCTCATATTAGAAGGAGATATAGAAAGAGCAAAAGAAGCTGCAGATGAATATGTAGATATATTTGGAAGAGAAAACTTCTATCTGGAACTTCAAAATCATGGTATAAAAGAACAACTAAAAGTAAATAGAATATTAAATGAAATACATAAAGAAAAAAATATAGAGCTTGTAGCGACAAATGATGTTCACTATATAAACTCATCAGATCATTATTACCAAGATGTATTGCTTTGTATACAGACAGCATCTCTTGTAAAAGATACAGACAGAATGAAAATGCCTACAAATGAATTCTATCTAAAATCCTACGAAGAGATGAATGAGTTATTCAAAGACTATGATAATGCCTTAGAAAATACACAAAAAATCGCAGATCAATGTAATGTAGAAATAGAATTTCATAATCCACATTTGCCAGGATTTACAAAATTACCAGAAGGTATGAGTAACAAGAAATATCTTAGATATCTTGTGAATAAAGGACTTTGCAAAAAATATCCAGCTATTACAGATAAAATCAGAAAAAGAGCTGATAAAGAATTAAATGTAATAGAAACTATGGGATATGTAGATTATTTCCTTATAGTACAAGATTTTGTAAGATATGCAGAAGAAAATAATATAGCAGTAGGACCTGGAAGAGGATCTGCCGCAGGCTCAATTGTATCTTATGCCTTAAATATTACAAAAATTGATCCACTAAAATACAATCTTCTATTTGAAAGATTTCTAAATCCAGAACGTGTATCAATGCCAGATATAGATATTGATTTTTGCTATGAGAATAGAGAGAAAGTAGTAGATTATGTTGTAGAAACTTATAAATCAGATCATGTATCCCAGATAATAACATTTGGAAGGCTAAAAGCAAGAAATGCAATAAGAGATGTCGGAAGAGTGCTTGATGTGTCATATGGTAAAGTTGATAGCATTGCAAAACAGATTCCACAAGCTATAAATATGACAATTGAAAGAGCATTAGAATTAAATCCAAAGCTAAAAAAGGAATATGAAGAAGATAGTGTTACAAGAAGAATAATAGATACATCCAAAAAGATAGAAGGACTTCCCAGAAATATATCAATCCATGCTGCAGGAGTTCTTATTTCAAGAGAGCCAATAACAAATATAGTTCCTCTTACACTATCAAATGATCAGATAGTAACTCAATTTAATATGATAGAGATTGAAGAGCTGGGACTTTTGAAAATGGACTTTCTAGGACTTAGAAATCTAACAGTAATTCAACATACATTAAATTCCGTTAAAAGAAACAAAGATATTGATATAGATATTTTAAATATTGATTTAGATGATCCAAAAGTAATCAAAAATTTTAAAGATGCAAATACAATAGGAGTCTTTCAGTTTGAGTCAAGTGGAATGAGAAATTTCTTAAAAGAGCTTAAACCAACTAAGTTTGATGATCTTGTCGCAGCAAATTCACTTTATCGTCCAGGACCTATGGATGAAATAGAAAACTATATAAAAAATAAAAATGATCCATCTAATATAGAATATATAAATCCTGTTCTAAAGCCAATATTAGAAGAAACCTATGGAACAATTATCTATCAAGAGCAAGTTATGCAAATTGTACAAAAACTTGCAGGATATTCGCTAGGACAAGCAGACAATCTAAGACGTGCCATGGGAAAGAAAAATATGCAAATAATGGAAGCCAATAGAGATATATTTATTAATGGCCTTGTAGATGAAGATGGTAATGTTATAATAAATGGTTGCCTTAGAAATGGATATGATAAGCAAAGTTCAAATAAGATATTTGATCTTATGAAAGAATTCGCAAAATATGCCTTTAATAAGTCACATTCTGTAGCATATTCATTTGTAGCAATGCAAACAGCATATCTAAAGACTTACTACAAGTATGAATATATGGCGAACCTCTTATCATCTGTTATGTCAAGCCCATCGAAGATTTCACTTTATATAAATGAGTGTAAGCGACTTGGCATAGATATTAGAAAGCCTGATATAAATGAAAGCTTTGCTGAATTTAGTACAAATGGCAATTATATTCAGTATGGATTATCAGGAATAAAAAATGTAGGAATAAATTTAATAGATACAATAGTAGATGTAAGAAAGAAGGGTAGATTTAGAAATTTCAAAGACTTTATTGAAAGAATAGAACAGAAAGATTCTAGAGTTTTAAACAAAAAGGCATTAGAATCATTAATCAAAGCAGGGACATTTGATAGTCTAAATTACAAAAGAAAAGAATTAGTAGCATCATTTGAAAGTGCATTTGTATCAATTCATGAAAGCCAGAAGAAAAACATAAGCGGACAGATGAATTTTGCTGACTTATCAGATAATAATTCAAGTGAAGATATACAATTGCAAGAATTAGGAGAATATAGCGAAAACACGAAGCTCTCTTTCGAAAAAGACGTTCTAGGACTTTATATTTCAAATCATCCTTTAAATCAGTACAAGGATATCTTGAAGAAAAAAGTTACTTTTACTACAGAATCGATTATCGATGAAAATTATGAACTTTTAGAAAAATTGGATGGGATAAGTGTCAAGATGGCAGGTATAATAACAAAAACGACACAAAAAATAACCAAAAATAATTCTATAATGATTTTCGGAGAACTTGAAGACATTTATGGAAGTATAGAAATGGTTGTTTTCCCTAATGTATACAAAAATTTTCAAGAATTCATAGATAATGATAAAATAGTATTAGTAGAAGGAAATCTCCAAGTAGATGAAAACGGAGTACAACTTATTGCAAATAAATTTGAAAATATTGAAAAAAAGGATAATAATATCTTGTATGTAAAAATAAATTACAGAGATTATCCTTCATTAAAAAAAGACATATTAAATAATAAGGGAGATACTCCTGTGGTAATCTATTTTGCTGATACAAAGAAAAGTGTAAGACTTAATGAAAAACTTTGGGTAAATAGCTATAATAATTTTATTGACTATTTACAAAATAAATTTGGAAAAGAAAATATTTTATTAAAATAAGGAGTTAATATGAAAGTAATAGGAATACTAACAAGTGGTGGAGATGCACCAGGAATGAATCCTGCAATAAGAGCTGTCGTAAGAACAGCACTTGCGAATGGACTTAGAGTAAAAGGAATAAGAAATGGATATGATGGCCTTATGAAAGGCGATATCTATGAGATGAATGTATCATCAGTAGCAGATATAATTCATAAAGGTGGAACAATACTTGGAACAGCAAGAAGCCTAGAATTCAAAGAATTAGAAGGAAGAAAAAGAGGAGCACAAATCCTTAGAGATTATGGAATAGAAGGACTTATAGTAATAGGAGGAGATGGATCATTCAAAGGAGCAAAAGGCCTTAGCGATCTTGGAATAAACACAATAGCAATTCCTGGAACTATAGACAATGATATGAACTATACAGACTATACTATAGGATTTTTCACTGCTATAGAAACAGTAATTGATGCAATAGGAAAGCTAAGAGATACCTCATCTTCTCATGGACGTGCAATTGTAATAGAGGTTATGGGAAGAAATTGCGGAGATATAGCATTGTATGCAGGACTTGCAGGAGGAGCAGAAAGTATAATAGTTCCAGAACATGAATTTTCAATGGATGAGATAATAACAAAAGTTGAAAGAGGAAAGAAAAGAGGAAAATTACACCATCTAATAACTCTTGCAGAAGGAGTAGGCAATCCTTACAAAATAGCAGAAGAGCTTGAAGAAAAGACAGGCGTAGAGACAAAAGTTACAGTCCTAGGCCATGTTCAAAGAGGAGGAACACCTGCAGCACCCGATAGATTGTTGGGAACAACAATGGGAGCTAGAGCAGTTGAGCTATTGCTTGAAGGAAAAACAAATCTTGCAATAGGATATTCAAATGGAAAACTAATCGAAGAAGATATAGAAGTTGCTATTCAAGAAAAATCAAAATTCAAAGAAGAATTATACGAATTAGCAAATAACTTGTCACAATAGGAGATAGGCCATGCAAAATAAACCTGAAATACTTAAAAAAACTAAAATAGTTTGTACAATAGGACCATCTTCAGAAAGTCCTGAAATATTGGAAACATTAATGCAATCAGGAATGAACGTATGTAGATTAAACTTCTCACATGGTTCACATGAAGAACATCTCAAAAAGATAAAGACAATAAAAAGAGTAAGAAGAAAATTAAATCTTCCAGTAGCAATAATGCTAGATACAAAAGGTCCAGAAATTAGAATAAAAGATTTCATCGAAAAAGAAGTAAGACTTGAGCCAGAACAACTCTTTACACTAACAACAAGAGATATAATGGGAACTAAAGACATAGTTTCTGTAAGTTATGCAGGACTTGTAAATGACGTTACTAAAGGCTCATCAATATCAATAGATGATGGATTGATTCAACTTGAAGTACTAGAAATAAAAGATGAGACAGATATAGTATGTAAAGTCTTAAATGGAGGAGTTATTTCCAATAGAAAGGGAGTAAATGTTCCAGGAAGCAAAATAAATCTACCAGCTATAACACCAAAAGATATAGATGATATCAAATTCGGTATAGAAAATGATATAGATATGATAGCAGCAAGCTTCGTTAGAAAGAAAGAAGATGTATATGATATAAGAAAAATTCTCGAGGATAATGGAGGAGAATATATAAAAATCATATCAAAAATAGAATCCGAAGAAGGAGTACAAAACCTAAACGAAATAATCGAAGCAAGCGATGGAATTATGGTTGCAAGAGGAGACTTGGGAGTAGAAATAAAGACAGAATTAATCCCAATAGTTCAAAAGAGAATCATAAGAGAGACCAATAAAGCAGGAAAACCAGTTATAACAGCAACCCAAATGCTTGATTCAATGATAAGAATGCCACGTCCTACAAGAGCAGAGACAACAGACGTTGCAAATGCCATAATAGATGGAACAGACTGCGTAATGTTATCAGGAGAAACAGCAGCAGGAAAGTATCCAGTAGAAGCAGTTAGCACAATGAGAAATATCTGTATAACAACAGAACTTTCAGAAGATTTCAAGAAAATCACTTATGGAGATAAGATTTCATTAAATGGCAAAAATACAACAAATTCAATCTCAAAATCAACATGTATAATAAGTGAAGAGCTAGGAGCAAAGGCAATAGTAGCTTGCACATCATCAGGAAATACTTCAAGAGCAATATCAAAATTTAGACCAGAAACAGAAATAATAGCTTGTACAACAAGTGAGAGAGTAGCAAGATCATTATCAATATCTTGGGGAGTACATCCAATAGTTATAAAAGAAGCTAAATTTACAGATGAGCTAATAGATAGAGCAATAGTTGGAGCCTTAAATGAAGGATATGTATCACAAGGAGATCTTATCGTACTTACAGCAGGTATACCACTAGGAGTATCAGGAACATCAAACTTAATAAAAGTTCATGTAATAGGAGATATCTTAGCATCAGGACTTGGAATAGGTGATAGATCAGTATCATCTAAAGTATGTATTGGATCTACAAAAGAAGAAATAGAAGATAAATTTGAAAAAGGCGATATAATTGTAGCTAAATTCACAGATTCAGATTTGAAAGATTATATAGAAGAATCATCAGCTATAATTACAGAGACAGGTGGACTTACATCACATACAGCAATATCTGCAATACATTTCCAAAAACCTGCAATAATTGGAGTTGAAAACGCAACAACAATACTAAAAGATGGACAAATCATAACAGTAGATCCACTAGGTGGAATAGTTTATGATGGAGAAACAAGAGTATTATAATGAATTATGAGAATGTTAAAGTAATTGATATTCTACAAGATGGCAGAGGAGTTGGCAAAAAAGACGACATAACTATATTCATAGAAAATGCTATCTACGGAGAAGTAGTAAATGTCAAAGTAGTTAACAAAAAGAAAAATTATCTTGAAGCTGTAAAAACACAAACAGTTATACCAAGTGATTTCTATAGACAACCTCCATGTTTATTTTTCGATAAATGTGGAGGCTGTTCTATAATGAATATAGAATATGAAAAACAACTCGAACTAAAAAGAAAGCTACTTGTATCTCAATTACAAAAAATTGCAGGAATAGATGTATCCAATATAAATATACAATCAGATAGAGAATTCGAATATAGAAATAAGATAACATTAAAAGTCGATAAAATAGGCAAATTATCTTATTTTGCAAAAAATTCACACGACTATGTATATATAAATGATTGCATGATAGCAAGCAAATTGATAAGAGAAAATCTATCTAGTATTCAACAATTGGTTTCAAAGGTAAACTCAAAATTTGAATCAGCTATCAAAGAAATAGTAATTAGAAGCAATGAGAAGCAAATCTTTCTTATAATTAACCTATCAAAGCTTAATGATAAGATCAAAGAATTTATAAAAGAAAACATAAAAGATTTAAACTTTGTAGTAACATTAAAATACAACAAGAAAGAAGTAAATCTAAAAGGTGATGGATATATTCTAATGGATTATGAAGGATATAAATTTAGAATATCAGCATCATCATTCTATCAAGTAAATAATTTTATGCTAAAAAAACTCTATGATAGCGCAAGAAAATATATAAAAAAAGACTATAAATTATTAGATATATATTGTGGAGTTGGAGCAAGTACAATCTCACAATCAAATAATAATATAGTAGGAGTTGAGATAAATAAAGATGCAGTTAAAGATGCAAATTACAATGCCCAAAAAAATAAAGTAAAAGATTATAAATTCATCGCACAAAATAGTAGCAATATAGATAGTAAGCTAATAAATAAGATAGATCCCGATATAATCACAGTAGACCCACCAAGAAAAGGACTAGAATCTAAGCTTGTAAAAAGCATAATAAATTCAAATGTCAATAAAATGATATACATATCATGTAATCCCGCCACATTATCAAGAGATCTAAAAAAATTAATTGATGCAGGATTTAAAGTAGAAAATATCGAGGCATTCGATATGTTCCCACAGAGCATGAATGTTGAGACAGTTGTCTTATTGTCCAAACTAGATGTCGACAAACATATCAAGATAGAATTTGGAGAAGATGAGCTTTCAGAGATAGAATTTTCAAAAGATCCAACCTATAAAGAAATACAAGAATATGTATTGAATAAATTTGGTTTGAAAGTTTCAAATCTTTATATAGCACAAGTAAAGAGAAAACATGGATTGATTGAAAGAGAAAATTATAATGTAAGTAAAAAAAATGAAGAAGAACAAGTAATTCCTCAATGTCCACCTGAGAAAGAAAAGGCTATTGAAAATGCTTTGGAGTGGTTTGGGTTGAATGTTTAAAATTCAAATATGACTATTTGACATAATTATTTTGGTAGGTTGAATATAGATTTATTTTTATTTTGAAAAGTATAAATTTGAAATGTTCTAATATAAAGCTCAATCACTACTTAGTGATATGATATTAATAAGGAAGTACTCCATGAAAAAAATAAAGATAACACTATCATTAATAGTAATATTCATAGGCTTAATTTTTGTAGGTGAATTAAATATATTTTATCTTGAAAATTTTGCCAATGATTTGCCTAACACAACAATTATTTACCAGCAAGGTCTAAATCATCAAAAAATGAAAGATGAAGTATTAGAATCAGCTAAAAATAATAATGTTGATTTTTTTGTAATTAAACATGATATCGTTAGCACAAGCGAGAAAAATTTAATAATTTATCAGAGTGATCCAGCAATTAAAAACTTTCTATCAAAAGAAAAGGGTGTTAATTCAAAAGAGTATAAAAGTATATTTTTTGGGAAAGTAAATGTTAAATTTGATGATTATAAGAATATAAGTGATTCAGATCTAGAAGTTAATAATAATTATTTTGTACTTGGAAGTCATAAAGACATTAAGAATTTCAAATTATCTCTTATTGATAAATATGCCGGGAATCACCCAATATTTCCTGAAGTTCGCAATTCATATGATTATACCATTTATGGCTTGTGGATAGTAATTTTTGGCTTATGTTTAATATTTACTGCTATATATGTTAAAACTCGTAAAAAAGACGTCTTTATAAAAACAATGTATGGCGAGAGTCGACTTTATATAATTTTGAAAGAATCATTGATAGATTTATTTTCAATTTGTGGTTTGGCAATATTAATACAACAAATTTTAAAAACATATACAAATACAGAGTTTTATAAAGGTACTTTTTACTTAATGTTAGGTATATTTGCATTGTTGAATTTTTTAATGTATTTGCCTTTTTATAAGATTCAAGTAGGTAAAATATACAAAGATAAATCAAAACTTACATTAACAGCATTATATTTGTTAAAAACTATAAGCGTTATTTTGGTATCTTTATTTATTGCAATGAATGTCGTAATGGTTAAAGAAGCAGTAGAATTTATTTCTCAAGAGAATTTTTTTAAAGAACATAAAGAATACTATTATACAAACATTGGCTATATTCCAAGAGAAAATGCTAATAGTGAAGCCCAATTTGATATTGAAGATAATGCAAGGATAAAAGAGATTTTCTATCTAAAGAATTTTAAAGATTTTGAGCCAATGATTTTGGCAAATTTTGCTGAATATGACAATGATGAAATGGTATTAGCTAATGCTAATAGCATAGACTATATCAAATCTCAAATAAAATCTCTTAAAGAAAATAAATTTTCAGATAAGTTATATTATCTAGTTCCTGAAGATAAGAAAGGTAAGCAAGATTTAGACTCATTAGATTTAAGACTTCAAAATTATTTTGATGAAAATGAAGTGAAAGAAAAACAAGTAATTTACTATGACGACAATGCCAAAATAATAGCTATTGATGATCTACTTCCTCTTAATAGCAAAATCAGTAAAAATCCTATTATTATTTTGGATAATAGTAAGCCTCACTTTAATGAAGAAAATATTAAAGGCAACCCTTTTAAGACAACTTATGATAGAGATATTCTGTATAAGATTGATGAAGATAAATTTGATGATTTCATTAATGAGTATAATTTAGAATCAGAAATTCATGGGAAAAGTAATGCTTATGATACTTTTATGGAAGGAAAACTAAAGATGCAAAGACTTCTTAAAATGTCTATTGTGATATCTTTAATATTAATAGTTTTAGAATTTATTATTATAACTACACTTATTAAGCTTGAGTTTAGAATGAATGCATACAGTATCTCAATTAAAAAAATTCTTGGTTACAATATATGGGAAAGATATAAAAGGTTATTACTCTTCCCACTTATAGGGAGCATAATAGCAGTAATAACTTTTTCTATAATAAATTACAATTTCAATTTAGTACCTTATACTTATGGAATTTCAATAATAGCTATAATTTTTATTATTGAACAAATTCTTATTCGATACGAAATTAGAAAAATCGAAAATCATAATATACAACTTGTACTCAAAGGAGAATTTAGATGATTAATATAGTAAATATGAATAAAAGCTTTGATGAAAGAGTTATTTTTAAAGATTTTAATTTAGATGTAAAAGATAAAGAATTTGTTGTTCTTTCAGGTAAAAGTGGAAGCGGGAAGACTACTTTATTAAATATTATCGGTGGAATTGAAACTGTAGATTCAGGAAAAGTTATAGTTGACGGTATAGATATCACTAAAGAGAAAAATCTTTTAGATTATTTTAGATATACGGTTGGATTTTTGTTCCAAAATTTTGCCTTAATTGAGAGAGAAACGGTTTATGAAAATCTTAATCTTGTAAAAAAAAGATGCAGAACAGATGTTACAATAGAAGAAGCACTTAAAATGGTAGGATTAGAAGATAAGTCTAATCAAAAGATTTATACACTATCAGGAGGAGAACAGCAGAGAGTAGCACTCGCAAGACTTTTAATAAAAAAGTGTAAACTGATATTGGCAGATGAGCCTACCGGTTCTTTGGATAGAGAGAATGCAAATATGGTTATTTCCATTTTAAAAGAATATCAAAAAATGGGGAAAACTATTTGCTTGGTAACACATGATGAATATATAAAAACATTAGGAGATAGGGTGGTAGAAATATGAAAAAGAGTTTAAAGAAAATTGGAATAGTTATAATAGTAGTATTTGCTATATATTGTTTGGTTTGGTTTATAAATTCAAGATATGTTTATACACCTTTTACAGAGCATGTACCAAAACATGAATCTGGCTTATATGTATACCATGATGATAAAACAGATTATACTTATAATGTCAAATTTCCAGAATTTCCTAAATTTACAGGTAACTTAGGCGTAGTGGATAATGAAGGCTCTGGGCTAATCATATGGCCTGGATTTTTTGGTACTAATTATGAATATGGAGTTAGTATAAAAGATAATAATAGAACTTACGAAATAAACTTAGATAAAAACATGAATATTATTGATAAAGATGAAGAATTAAAAGAAGTTTATGAGAATAACAAGGATTTAATAAAAGAAATGTGGGATAGTGTAAAAGATATTTGGGGCAACAAACTTGATATTTAGTATGACATAAAAGTTTAAATTAATAAAAGATATTTAACAAAATCCATATCATTATTGAAAATATATCAAAAATTTAAATGTATTTATAAAGACTCCAGCAAAACTGGAGTCTTGTTATTTTACTTTATTAAATTATTTTCTTTAAGGTATTCTCTTGCAACATCACTTGCATCTTCTCCTTCTACATCAACTTTATAATTAAGCTTTGTCATTTCTTCTGCAGTTATTTTCCCTGATAACTTTTCTAAGGCATCTTTTATTTCTGGATATTCTTTGATGGTTTCTTCTCTTAAAAGAGGACCTCCTTGGTAAGGTGGGAAAAGTTTCTTATCATCTTCAAGGATTTTAAGGTCATGGGTAATTATCTCACTATCTGTCGAATATACTTCTATTAGATTAATATAACCTTTATCAAGAGCTGTATATCTTAGTTTTGGTTCCATAGTTACTGCATTAAAATTCAAACCATAAAGTGATTGTAATCCCTTATTACCATCTTCTCTATCATTAAATTCTATGGTAAAGCCTGCTTTAATCTTATCTTCGATTTTTTTGAGATCAGAAATTTTTTCTAATCCATTTTCTTCAGCAAAAGATTTCTTGACAGCTATTGCATAGGTGTTTTGATATTTCATTGGTTTTAGAAATACTAATTTATCCTGTTCATAGATTGCATCTTTTGCCTTTTCATAAACTTCATCTGGATCATTTGAAAGATCTTCTATCTTTTTATCCAAAAGAGATGAAGTTATTGTTCCTGAGAATTCTGGATAAATATCAATTTCTTTATTTTTTAAGGCTTCAAAAAGAAAAGCGGTCTTACCAAAGTTTGGCTTTAAATCAATCTTTATATCAGTATCTTCTTCTATCAAATCTTTGTACATATTTATTAAGATATCTGGTTCAGCTCCAAGCTTTCCAGCTATTACAAGATTTTTGGAGGATTCTTTACCAAAAGAAAATGTTGAAACTAACAATATAACAAAACTTATAAGAAATACAGAAACTATAGTCTTAATTTTCTTCTCTTCCATGTATTTTATAAGTCCATTTATAGTTATAGCTAAAAGAGCTGAAGAAATAGCACCAATTAATATTAAGTTAGTATTGTTTCGATCTATTCCCAATAGGATAAATGATCCCAGGCCACCTGCTCCTATGAGTGCTCCCAATGTAGCTGTACCTATAAGCATTACTGAAGATGTTCTAATTCCTCCTATTATATGAGGCATTGCAAGTGGAATTTCATAGGTTTTTAATTTTTCAAATCTAGTCATACCGAAAGCCGTTGCAACTTCTTTTAAAACTGGATCTATTCCTCTAAGTCCTGAAATTGTGTTTTGTAAGATTGGAAATATTCCATAAATTACAAGAGTTACAATTGCGGATATTTTTCCAATGCCCAAAAGTGGAATAAAAAGTCCCAATAAAGCAAGAGAGGGAATAGTCTGCATTATGCCAGCTATTTGTAAAGTTACTTCTGAAATTTTCTTTTTATTAGCTACAATTATAGCAAATGGAATTGCTATTAGCATAGCTATAAAAAGAGAAATTAAAGATATTTGCAAATGTTCTAATAAGGCAACTTTCCATTGATCAGATCTTTCTATAAAGGTTGTAACAAGATTACTCATTTGCATCGCCTCCACTAAAAAGCTTCTCTACAAAATTATCCTCGGACATAGACTTTATGTTCTCAGTCTTATCAAGGTGGATGATTTGGCCTTTTTTCATAACACAAATTCTATCGGCAAGCTTTAAAGCCTCGTTAATATCATGAGTTACAAAAACCGTAGTAATATTTAAGTCTTTTTGTATAGATATTATAAGGTTTTGAAGACTTTTTCTTGTAATAGGATCAAGCGCAGAAAATGGCTCATCCATCAACAAAAACTTTGACCTTGAAACTATAGCTCTAAGAATTCCTATTCTTTGTTGTTGACCACCAGAAAGATCACTTGGAAATCTTTCAAAATAAGAATTGGGATCAAGGTCTACTTTAAGCATAAGATTATTTATTTCTTCATTGATTTTTTCTTTAGGTCATTTTTTCATATTAGGAATAAGTGCGATATTTTCATAAACACTTAGGTTTGGAAATAAAGCACCCTCCTGCAAAACATAACCTGTGGAAAGTCTTAACTCTCTTTTATCAAAAGATTTTATATCCTTATCATCTATTAGTATCTCACCTTCAGTCGGCTCAATTAGCCTATTTATCATTTTTAGAGTTGTAGTTTTGCCAGAACCAGATTTTCCAACCAAAACGAAAAACTCACCATCTCTAATATCAAAAGAAATATGGTCTAATACTAGATTATCTCCATAAGACTTTGAAATTTCTTTAAATTGTATCATAATTCTCCCTTTACTTTTTATGGTTTTTTATGTTTATACCCATAAATAAATAGCTTATTTTTTACGGAGAAATTATTTGGACTTTGGATTATTTTATAATATAAAAAAATTTATAGAAATTAATTTATATATTTAAAATTTATCTAATATATAGGATTAGTTTATATAAGAATTTAATTTATTTATATAAACTATTAATTACTTATATTTTCATTGAAAAGATGAAATTTTTCTAATAGAAACTATTATTTTATTAGCATAAATTTGCTATTCATCGAAAATAATGAAATATCATTAATAATTTTTATTTAAATTTGACTAATAGAAGAAGATATAATTTAAGCATGAATAAAGTAAATAATAAAGACAATTTCTAAGCATAAGAAAAATAATATATTAATTATTTTGAATCTTATATTAATATATATAAGTAGAAAGGGGGGATATGACTTGGGGAAAAATTTATAATAGAGAAGTCTATATAATTAAAAGCCTTGAACAAAATTCTGTAAGTGAAAATACATTCTTAAAAAAGCTGAATATTAGTAGTAAAACTTTATCTAATGATATAAAAGAAATAAATAATAAGATGAAAAATTGTTCTTTTATAGAAAAAAAAGGTAAAGAATTTTCGCTTTTTATTTATAATTATTCTCTCTATAGAAAAAAGCTAGATGAAATCATTAAGGATGATCAAAATTTCAATAATGAAAGATTCAGGTTGGAATATGTGATAAGACATTTATTTGAGAATAATTTGGCTATACTTGGAGATTTATCTTTTGAAATGATAATATCAAAAACTACGTTAAATAAAGACATAGAAAAAATAAACAAGCTAATGAAACCTTACGATATAAGTATTTCAGGGAAACCTAATGTAGGAATCAAACTGGTTGGAGACGAGCTTAATATAAGAAATTTTATTATAGAAAATGTATATGGAATAAAGTTTGAGGAAAGTAAACAGATAGAGATTATTAGAAAAATCGTAGTAAATACTTTATCTCCCTATAATATAGACAAAGAAACTTTAGATAGAGTAAAAATGTTTTTGAATATTTCTATAATGAGAATAGAAAATGGGAATTCGATATCACAACTTCCAGAAAATTATTCCTATAATCTTAAGAAATTTTCGAATGAAATTGGCTTTAAATTAAGAGAAAATGTAAGAAAATCATTAAACATTGATTTATCAGAGAATGAGACCATTTTTATAACTATACCTCTAAGAGGAATGAGAACACCACTTATAACATCTAAAATTCCAAATGTAGAAATAGATGAGTATATAGACAGTATTATTACAGATATTTTTAAAGCTATAAAAGAGAAAATGGATCTTGAAGTTGATTTAGGCAAGTTGAAAAAAGAATTTGCTTATAATATTTATTTTTTACTAACTAGAATAAAACTTGATTATAAGATTGACAATAACATTAAAGAACAAATTAAGAACGAGTATAGGGTGGCTTATAAAATGGCTGAAATAGCAAGTAAAGTTATAGAAAATAGACTAGATAAAAATGTAAATAATTCAGAGAAGTCTTACTTAGCATCATATTTTCAAATATATATAGTAGACAAGTTAGATCTTGTTAACAAAAATATATTTAAAATAGCTATTTTTACAAGTAAGAATATTAATGGCTGGGCTATAAAAAGAAAATTAAAAGAAGCGGATTTAAATGAAGATATTTATATAGATGTTATTGATGGTTTAAATATAGACTTTTCTTCTTTTGATGTGCTTATAACAGATATTGACTTAAACTTAAGTATTCCTGTAATTTCTACTAAAGAAATTTATAATATTTCTTTAACGAAAAATCGAATACATGATCTTATGGAAGAAAAAAATATTGGATTTAATAAGGGAACATTAAAATCTATCTTATTAAATGAATTAGATGATAATAAATTTTTTTACTTAAAGATAAAAATTTAGATGAAAATTTGAAATTTATGATTGGTGAGCTTCAAAAAAACGAATATGTAGACAGTAATTTTAAAACACAAATCTTCAAAAGAGAAAAGGTTTCCTTAACAATGTTTTCACAAAGAGTAGCGTTTCCTCATGCAAGGTCAGATAAATTAAATGTAGCTTTAGGAATTAATGAAAACAACTTTCCTAATTTAATATTTTTAGTTTCTGTACCTGCTAATTTGGATGAAGTTTTGATTAAACTTTATGATGAAATAGTAACTATAGCAAGTAATGAATATTTATGTACTAGGATTTCTAAAATAAAGTCTTATTCAGAATTGATGTTATTTTTTATTAAGGAAACTAATTTATTTAGATAAGGAGAGTTATGAATAAATTTATATCATTGGGTGTATTTATCCTTGTTATGTTTTTATTACAATATTTCTTTACATTTCTACAAATGAATTCATTTAAGACTTATTTCAATAAGTTTAGACAGAAGGGTAAAGTGACCATAGGAATTAAAAAAGGTGCTATAAAGGCTGGAGCTATAGTTATGTTTTCTGTCGATGATTTTGGGAATATTCAAAATTATGCTTATATTCATGGAGTAAGTGTTTTGGCTAGATTTAAAGAAGCTTCTATATTTACTAATGTTAATATAAAAGATTTAGATAAAGAAATATTAGAAGGATTAAGACTTAGTAAAAATTTATCTTTAGCTATTTTAAATGCAAAGGATAATTTTATAAAAGTAAAAAAGGTGAACAAATAGAAATGGAGAAATCACTTATTCAAAAAGCATTTGGATTATTAAAAAAATAATAAATAAAGGAGAATTTTATGAATTTTATAGTAAATTTAGCTCAGTCTTTTATAAGACTATTTGAGCTAGGAGCAGAAACACTAATGGGATGGGTAACAAGTATTGTACCAAAAGTTCTATTGCTATTAGTATTTATGAATGCAGTAATAGCACTTATAGGACAAGAAAAAGTAAATAAGTTTGGTAAATTATGTGCAAAAAATAAAATACTTGCGTATGGAGTATTGCCTTTTGTATCAGCTTTTATGTTAGCAAATCCAATGGCATTATACATGGGAAAATTCTTACCAGAAGCACAAAAGCCTTCTTATTATGCATCTGCAGCATATCATTGTCATACAAACAATGGATTATTTCCTCATATTAATCCAGGAGAATTATTTGTTTGGCTTGGAATTGCTCAGGGAGTTGAAAAATTAGGATTATCAACTGTACCTTTGGCAATTAGATACATGCTTGTAGGTTTAGTAATGAATTTCTTTGCAGGTTGGATAACAGATTTTACTACTAAGTATGTTGAAAAACAGCAAAATGTTAAATTAAAAAGAACTTTAAATGTGGAGGAATAATAATGAGTAAAGTTAGAATAGAAAAAGGAAGCTCAGGATATGGTGGTCCATTGATAATTGGCCCAGAAAGTGATAAAGATAAACTTTTATATATAACTGGAGGTGGATTTAAACCTGATATAGTAGATAGAATAATAGAAATAACAGGTGGAGAAGCTGTAAATGGATTTAAAACTTCAGTTCCAGAAGAAAGTATATTTGCTGTAATTATTGATTGTGGTGGAACTTTAAGATGTGGCATTTACCCTAAAAAGGGAATACCTACAATAAATATAATGGCCACAGGAAAATCAGGACCATTGGCAAATTATATAACAGAAGATATATATGTATCAGATGTAGGTTTAAATCAAATAAAAGCAATAGATGAAAATATGGAAACTAATCAAGAAGACAAAAGAAATTCTTCAGAAGTTAAAGAAAATCAAAAAGTTACTTATTCTAGTGAGAAAAAAGTATCTCAGACTTTAGCAGAACAATCAGGAAGTTCTTTCATACAAAAAGTGGGTATGGGAACAGGTAGAGTGATAGATATATTTTTCCAAGCGGGAAGAAATGCTGTTGATACTGTAATACATACAATTCTGCCATTTATGGCTTTTGTATCTATGCTTATAGGTATAATTCAGGGGTCTGGATTTGGTAATTGGTTTGCAAAACTTTTAATTCCTTTAGCTAATAATATAGTTGGATTAGTAATTTTAGGTTTAGTATGCTCAATACCTGTTTTATCTGCACTTTTAGGGCCTGGAGCGGTTATAAGTCAAGTTATAGGAACTTTAATAGGTAGTGAAATAGCAAGAGGTAACATTGCACCAAGCTTAGCTCTTCCAGCTTTATTTGCTATAAATACGCAAAATGCTTGTGATTTTATACCTGTTGGATTGGGACTTGCAGAAGCTGAAAAGGAAACAGTTGAGGTAGGAGTTGTATCTGTAATGTATTCTAGATTTCTAATAGGAGTACCTAGGATAATTGTAGGATACCTTGCATCATTCGGTTTATATTAGGAGTTAGTATTGAAAAGTATTTATGAAAATGTAGTTAAAGATAAAGGCGATTTAGCAAATGAATTTGGCAATGAATTAATAATATTTTTTGGTGAGAATGCACCAGATACATTAAAAGATTATTGTCATACTATAGATATAAAGAGAGTAGATGGAATTATTAAGGTGGGAGATTATTTTGAAATTGATGGTAAAAAGGCAAAAATTCTCACTGTAGGGAATGAAGCTCAAAAAAATCTTGAAAGACTTGGACATCTTACAGTAAATCTTTCTAATGAGGTGGATGATTTATTGCCAGGAGCTATAATCTGCGAAAATAAAAAGTTCGATGAACTAAAAATTGGATCTATTATAAAGATACTGGAGGCATAAATGAATTGGTTAGAATTAGAAGATAAAGTAGTTATTGTAACTGGGGCAGCATCTGGAATAGGGAAAGCTTGTGTTGAAGAACTTTTAAATGTCGGAGCAAAAGTAGTTGCTTGTGATATAAATAAAAACAAACCAGAATTTAAACACGAAAATGGTGATAATCTTTTATATCAAATTTGTGATGTAACTAATAGAGAAAATGTAAAGAGTGCGATCAATGAAACTATCCAAAAATTTGATAAACTTGATGCTATAGTTAATAATGCTGGTATAAATATACCAAGACTTCTAGTTGATTTTAAAGAAGAAAATAGTAAATATGAGTTAGATGATAAAGTTTTTGACAAAGTGGTAGATATAAATTTAAAGGGATTATTCTATTTTTCACAAGAGGCAGCAAAAATATTTGTAAAAGAAAATCAAGGAGTTATTATAAATATGAGTTCTGAAGCTGGTCTTGAAGGTAGTGAAGGTCAGTCAATATATGCTGCTACTAAAAATGCTGTAAATTCATTTACAAGATCATGGGCAAAGGAATTAGGAAAACACGGAATTCGTGTAGTTGGCGTTGCTCCTGGAATATTAGAAGCTACAGGATTAAGAACTCCTTCTTATGAAGAAGCTTTGGCTTATACAAGAGATATTACAGTTAATGATTTAAGAAAAGGTTATTCATCTACTAAAACAACTCCTTTAGGTAGAAGTGGCAAACTCACAGAAGTTGCCAATCTTGTCGCATTTTTGATGAGTGACAGAGCATCATATATTCATGGAGTTACTATAAATGTTGCTGGTGGAAAGACAAGAGGATAAAGTATAATTTTGAATTTATTTTAGAAATACGAAGAAATTATATAGAGAGTGGTTTTATTTTACATACAAACTCTCTATGTTCATTTAGGAGAAATAATGAAAACAATAACACTTATTGGATGTGGAATGATGACATCTGCGTTATTAATTCCAGCTTATGACAATGGACATGAAATAAGATTGATAGGAACTCATCTTGATAGAGATATAGCAAAATAAGGAAAAGAAACCCAATATCATAAAACTTTAAGAAGACAATTATCTGACGGTACTAAATTTTATTATGTTGAAGAACTAGATGAAGTGCTTAATGGAGTAGAGGCTGTTATTTGTGTAGTATCTTCATTTGGAGTTGATTGGTTTTTAGAAAAAGTATTTCCAAAAATAGATCTATCTATCCCAGTTTTATTAGTTACCAAAGGAATGATAAATAATAAAGATGGATCTTTGATTACATATCCTGAATATTTGATTCAAAAACTAGAAGAAAAAGGTATAAGAAAAGAAATAAATGTTGTAGGAAATCCATGTATATCGTATGAACTTGCTGACATACATCATTCATTAGTTTGTTACTGTGGTAACAATGCTGAAGAATTAAAAATATTTAAGGAAATTTTTGAAATGGATTATTATCATATTTCTTTATCAACAGATATAAGAGCAGTTGAACTTTCAGTGGATCTAAAAAATGCTTATGATTTAGCTGTATATCTTGCAGTGGAAATAGCAGAGGTAGAAGAGGGGAAAGAGGGAATAAATCATTATAATCCACAAGCTGCACTTTTTACAGAAGTTAGTCGTGAAATGGGAGAATTATTAACGTTTTATAATTGGGATAAAAATCAATTAGAATTAGGTATTGGTGATTTGTATGTAACAATTTATGGAGGAAGAACAAGAAGAATAGGAACTCTATTGGGAAGAGGAATATCTTTTGATGAATCCATGGAAATATTAAAAGGGGTCACACTGGAATCTATTGTTATATCCAAAAGAATGAGAGAATCAATAACAAAGCTTTCAGATGATGGAAAAATAAAAATTGATAATTTTCCTCTTTTAATGCACGTTTATGAACTTATTGCTAATAGTAAGAAAGTAAATATACCTTGGGATAAATTTAATAAGCAAGATTTTGAAAATTAATGATAGAAAACAAATAATTAATAAGGATAAAAGGTGAAATAATGAAATTATTATTAGACGATGCAAATATTAAAAATATAAAAGAAGTTTATGAATATTATAAAATTGATGGAGTTACTACAAATCCAACAATTCTATCTAAACAAGGTGAAAAACCATTAGAAGTGCTAAAGAAAATCAGAAACTTTATAAAAGATGATCAATTACATATTCAAGTATTATCGAAAGATTATGATAGTATAATTAAAGAATCAAATCTTATTGTTAAAGAATATGGTAATAATACATTTGTAAAAATTCCTGCAAATAAAGGAGGATTAAAAGCTATTAAAAAAATTGCAAAAGATGGTATTAATGTAACAGCAACAGCTATATACTCTCCTATGCAGGCATTTTTAGCAATGAAAGCTGGAGCTAAATATGTTGCACCATATATAAATAGGATAGATAATTTAGGATATGACGGAATATTAGTAGTTAAAAAAATTCAAAATATAATAGATGCAAATAATTTTGACACAAAGATATTAGCGGCAAGTTTTAAAAATTCTAATCAGGTTCTAGAGCTTATTCAATGTGGTATATATGGATTTACTTGTTCTTTTGATATTATGAATAAATTTGTGGATGATAAAAATGTAGATAGTGCAATAGATGATTTTGTTAATGATTTTTTGAAACTAGATTCTAATAAGAAAACAATGATTGATTATCTACTATAGAAGACAAAATAGTTTTTTTAATAAGATTTTATTAATAATTTATATTCATTTCTTATCTAATTAGAAATATCAATTGTAAATTTTTAAATAATATAGAATATTATAAAAAATAAATAATAAGTAGAATCAGGCTATGGCAAAATAAATTAATATTTGTGATAGGCTATTGTATTTTTTAAAAATATGATTTATAATATATATTATTTAAGATTATTGGATATAGTTTTATTAATTAGCACAAATTGTTAGATTATATAAAGGTATGTGATTATGTATTTTATAAAAACATGCAAAAAATTTTTTGTTAATGATGGAAGTTATGATATTTATGGATTTTTATTTGGGTTAATATTTATATTTAGCTTTGCGCTAATTTCTATTAAAGAATGGTTGTGGTTAATATCTTTTTCAATTGATATTTTATTAAGTACTATTTTTAGGTATATTACAACTGATGAAGAGTATAATTATGAGCTAAAAACTTTTGACAAGCCTTCTAATATAATAGACTATATATTAAGCAAAAATCTATTTGCTATATTATTTACATCTTTAATTATAATAATTGTATTTATTATTCTAGAAATACTTAGTAGCTTAGATCTTACAACTAAAGTTTCAGTTGATTTAAAAATTATTATTACTCAGATGTTCTTTGTATTAGGGACTGAAAATATTATTATAATATTTTTTGATAAAGCTGTAAAAAGTTATAATAGTGGTTCAAAAATAGATATATATGAATATGTTTCAATTGGAATAGAAAATTTTAAAGGCATTATACCTACATTAATATCTAATATTATATTTCTTTTAATATTCTTCTATTTCAAAATAGATATTAGTATTATAGTAGCAACAGTATATTTTATTGGATGTATATTAGTATTTGTTTTTTATAAATCAAGATATTTATTTATAAATAAGAAGTAGCATTTTGAATGCAAAATATAAGCTTAAATTATTACAAATAAAAATATCTCAGTAGTAGGCTTTAAACGTTTACGTAAATTTAATATTAGATTTATTTATTTTATATATATAAATATGATAAAAGAATGCCTGATTAAAAATTAAGGAGAGAATTTATGTATAATGACAATAAAAAACATAACAAAAAACTAAAAGCATGGAAAAAGATAGTATATATAATAGATAATATACTAATTGTAGTTGGATTTATTTTGTTCTTCTCGGGATTTTTGGGGTTCCTTAATTTTTCTATTTTTGAACCATCATTTTCTAATGGAGAACTTGCAGGACCTGGTTTTCTTTTTGGATTTATGTGTATATTTTAGGAACTTTTTTGAAATCACTTGCAAGAGAGAATTTGCCAGAGTTGGAGTTATCTTAGATCCTGAGAAGGTAAGAGGAAACTTAGAGCCATTTTCTAGATCAAAAGATGGCCAGTATTCTGATATCTATGATGAATTTAGAGAATAGTCAGATTTTGATAAAGATTTAGAAAAAATTGATAATCATAAAGAAAGAATTATGGTAAGATGCCCTAATTGTAAGACATTGAATGATGAAGATGCAAGATTTTGTAAATCTTTTGGTGCTAAGCTAGATTAGAAATATATACCTGTAATTTGTAGGATAAAAAAACTTATAAAAGCATCTATTAAATTAATGTGTAGTTATAAACTGGGCATAATATTTAATTGAATATAAGTGGTATTTTATAATAAATATTTTTTAGATGTAAAATAATGGTGATAATATGAAAATTAAGGATTTCATATCCTATGATGAAGATTGTAGTATGGTGGATCAGATCCATATCATAACTTAGTACAAGGGACTTTACGAAAAATAGTCTATAAACTAATAGATGTATTTACTAATTTGATACATGATAAGGACTATCTATACTAAAAATCTATAATAAATAAAGGTGTATATTTAAGAAAAGAACTGACCTTTTAAGTTGATTTTAATCTAACTTTTTGGGTCGATTTTTTAATTGGAACATAAAGTAACGGATTTAAAATAAAATTTAATATTATGACAATAAAACTATAGTTATAATATTTTAATGTAATTCTTATTTATAATAATATTAGATTTTACATCATAAAATCAGTCTCTAGAAATTTTTATATCAAGTAAAATAGAATCATCCAAAGCTTCTAATCTATTAACTACTAGTATGTTTTTATTAATTTCTAAAATCTCACAATAGGAGATAAGTATGGGATTAGGCCTATGTGAAGAGCTTAGTGAAAAAATTCCTTGTAATTTTTCATTTCCTCTTCTTGGAACTATTAGTTCTTTTCTATTTGGCATATCTGTCCAGTATATGACTAAAACTTTATCGTGTGTATGTAGGCCTTTTAGTCCTTCTTAATATTCTTTTAATACCTCTATTTTAGAATAAACATCTTTTTTACCTTGGCCTGGAGCTTTATTTTTTCTTTCTCTATCATAAGGGCTATGTATAATTCCAATTTTTTTTGATTTCATAAAATCTCCCTAATTATTTAATAATAAATACGTTAATAAATTAAAAAATCTATTATTCTTGAAAATTAAATTAATTTTATACTAATAAGTTTACAAGTGGCACAAAAACGCTACAGTTCTTAATAAGACAATACTTAATAAAATTAATATACTTTTACTATTTTTCATATATTTTAAATCTTTATATATAATATATTATTATATTTTATTCCTAGAGTTCAAATAAAATTAATATAAAGTATTAATGTTTTTATTTAGTTTTTAATTAAACTATATCGAGTGTATTACATTTATAATATATTTATCTTTAAAAAACCATTTCTTTTTATTAGATTAAATTTAAATATATGTTATAATAAGACATGTTAGGAGTTTTTATGAATTTATTAGTTATTGATGCTCAAGGTGGAGGGCTTGGAAATAAGCTTATATCTACTATTAAAAAGAAGCACAAGGATTTGGAAATTACTTGCGTTGGTACAAATAGCAATGCTACTAATAATATGATAAAGGCAGGTGCTGATAAGGCCGCTACTGGTGAAAACGCCATTATATTTAATTCAAAAAGGGCAGATATCATTGTAGGTCCTATTGGTATATTGCTTTCTAATTCTCTTTACGGGGAGATAAGTCCAAATATGGCTGAAGCTATATCTTCATCTCTTGCAAAAAAGATTCTAATTCCTTTTTTACATGACAATAATGTTATAGTTGGAGTTAATGATTACTCTATGAAGCATCTTATAGATTTAGCTGTATGTGAAATAGAAAAAAGTTTATAAGTTTTGATGATATTCAATTGATGAATCAATTGTAAGTGGCTTTGAAAAGTCATTAATATCTAAAAGACTATTTTAATATGTATACTATGAAGGTATGCGAAAGGCTCAAGGCTTTCGTGTGCCTTTTTTTATTTTGTTGGAGGTATTATGAATTTAAAAGAATTTTTTGAAAAATACGACAAAGTTGCAATAGCGTTTTCTGGAGGGGTGGATTCTTCTTATCTTTTGGATCAAGCAAAACTATATGCAAAAGATGTTAAGGCTTACTATGTGAAAAGCGCTTTTCAACCTACTTTTGAATTGGAAGATGCAAAGAAAATCAGAGACTTCTTATCTGTTAATATGGAAATTTTAGATGTGGATGTTTTTAGTGAAGATAAGATATTAGAAAATCCTTCTGATAGATGCTATTTTTGTAAAAGAAAAATTTTCTCTACAATTAAAAGAAAGGCTTTGGATGATGGATATAGCATTTTATTAGATGGAACAAATGCAAGTGATGAAGTTTCTGATAGGCCTGGAATGAAAGCAAAGGATGAGTTAGAGGTTTTGTCACCACTTAGAATGTGTAATCTTACAAAGGATGATATCAGAAAATTATCCAAAGAAAGAGATCTTTTTACTTGGAATAAGCCTTCTTATTCTTGCCTTGCAACAAGAGTTAAGACGGGAGATCATATTACAAGAAAAGTATTAGATATTACAGAAAGATCAGAAAATTATCTAAAATCCTTAGGATTTAAAGACTTTAGAGTTAGAAATCTCTATGGTTTTGCAAAAATAGAAATCGCAAAAGATGAGATAAATAATTTATTAGAAAATAGAAAGCAAATTATTAAAGAGCTATCTAGATATTATAATGGTGTTTTATTTGATTTGGAGTTTAGAGATGAATAATGAGATGTTATCAATTTTACAAAAAGTAAAAGAAGGAGAGCTTAGCATAGAAGATGCAGCCCTTCAATTAAAAGTTGATCCTTTCAAAGACATTGATTATGCCAAAATTGATTTTCACAGAAAGTATCGTCAAGGTTATGGAGAAGTTATCTATGGTGAAGGAAAGACTAGCGAGCAAATTATAGGAATAATTTCTCTTATGTTAGAAAATAACCAAAAATCAATACTTATTACAAGACTTTCTTATGAGAAATATAAAGAAATATCTAAAGTACATAATTTAAGTTATGACAAAGATTCAAGAATTGGAATCGTAGGAGATATCAAGAAACCTGATGGAATTGGAAAGATCGTAGTTGCAACAGGTGGGACAAGTGATATACCAATTGCACAAGAGGCAGCTTTGACATCTGAGTTTCTTGGAAATGAAGTATTAAGATTATATGATGTAGGAGTTTCTGGTTTACATAGATTATTATCGTATACTGACGATCTTATGAGTGCATCAGTAGTAATTGCAATAGCTGGAATGGAAGGAGCTTTGGCAAGTGTTATTGGAGGTCTTGTTGATTGTCCAGTAATAGCCGTTCCTACAAGTATTGGATATGGAGCATCGTTTAATGGTGTTGCGGCACTTTTGTCAATGCTAAATTCCTGTGCAAGCGGAGTAAGTGTTGTGAATATAGATAATGGTTTTGGGGCAGGATATATGGCAAGCATGATTAATCACATGAAAGGAAATAAATGAGAACTTTATATTTAGAATGTAAGATGGGTGTTGCAGGAGATATGCTTACAGCATCCTTATTGGAATTATTTGATAACAAAGAAGAAATAGTAGATATGCTAAATGGCATTGGAATCGAAAGGGTAAAATATGAACCTATAAAAATAAATAAATCTGGAATAGTAGGTTCTTATATGAAAGTATCTATTGATGGGAAAGAAGAGATGGATGTTTTGCATCACAATCACCATGAGCACCATCACGAGCATGATCATGAACACATGTACGAACATACTCACCATCATATTCATAGATCTTTACAAGATATTACTGATATAATTAATTCCCTAAATTTAGATCCAAAGGTAAAAAATGATGCAATAGAAGTTTATAAACTAATAGCTAAGGCAGAGTCAATCTCTCATGATACTGATATATCAGAAATTCATTTTCATGAAGTGGGTACAATTGATGCAGTGGCAGATGTTGTTGCTGTAAGTTTTCTTATAAATAAATTAAATCCAGATAGAATAGTATCTTCTAGTCTAAACTTAGGATCAGGATTTGTAGAATGTGCTCATGGAATTCTACCAGTTCCAGCTCCAGCTACATTATATTTAATAAAAGACATACCCAGTTATTCATCTGATATAGAATCAGAACTTACAACTCCGACAGGAGCTGCTCTTATAAAATATTTTGCAGATGATTTTTCTAATATGCCTTTGATGAAAATTTCAAAGATAGGCTATGGTATGGGAAAGAAAGACTTTGATAGGTTAAATGCTGTAAGAGCAATTATAGGAGAGAAGGAAGATAAGAGTGAAGATATATATGACCTTTCATTTAATGTAGATGACATGACGGGCGAAGAGATAGGGTTTATGTCAAAGAAGTTATTTGAAATTGGAGCATTAGATGTCTTTACAACATCAATAGGAATGAAAAAATCAAGACCTGGAATTATGGTAAATGTTTTGACCAAAAAAGACAATAAGGATGCCATTGTAAGAGCTATATTTAAGTATACAACTACAATTGGCATAAGAGAAAATTCTATGAATAGATATTTTCTAAAAAGAGATATAGAAGAGATCAATACAGAGTTTGGGAAAATAAGATTAAAGAAATCCTCAGGTTTTGGCATGAAAAGACAAAAATATGAATATGAGGATTTAGCAAGAATTGCCGAAGAAAATAACCTTTCTATAATGGAAATAAAGGAGAGATTATAATGAAAAGACTTTTTAAAAAAATACTTTGTGTTTTTGCTGTAGCTTTTGTATTGGTATCTTGTTCTAATGACAAAGATGCCATTTCTACAGATTCTACATCAAATACAAATGTATCAGAGAAGAAAGACGAGCTTGTATTAGGGATTGGAAGTGAGCCTGATAATGGTTGGGATCCCATAAAAGGATCAACTCACTATAGTGCTAGAATATTTCAATCAGCACTTTTAAAAAGAGATGTTGATCTAAATATAGTAGAAGATTTAGCACAAGATTATAGCATATCAGATGACAAATTAACTTATACTATAAATTTAAGAAAAGATGTCAAATGGTCAGATGGAGAAGATTTCAAGGCAGATGATGTCGTATTTACATATAATCTTGCAAAAAAAGAACTTACTCCAGGAGTTAATCTTACAAGATTTGTAGAAGCAAGAAAGATTGATGATTATACAGTAGAGCTTGTATTGAATAGTCCTGATATATCATTTACATCTTCAATGTGCGATTTGGCAATTGTACCAAAGCATGCTTACAATGATGAATATTACAAGAACCCAATAGGAACTGGACCTTTTAAACTTGTTGAATGGAAGAAAGGACAACAACTTATAGTAGAGCCAAATGAATACTATTATGGAGATAAATCTCCATTTAAAAAGCTTACATTCCTTTTCTTCGATGATGAAAACCAAGCACTTGCAACAGCAAAGACCGGGAAATGTGACATGATAAGAATTCCATATACTGCAAATGACATCAAAATCGATGGATTCCATATAGAATCTCTAAGAACCGTAGATAATAGAGGAATCTCGATGCCTGTAATGCCAAATAACGGAGAAAAGACTACAAGTGATCAAATAGCAGAAAATGTACCAATAGGAAATGATGTTACAAGCGATATAGCTATAAGAAAAGCTCTAAATATCGCAATGGACAGACAAGAGATAATAGATGATGTCTTAAATGGAGAAGGCACAAAGGCAACATCTATTGCTGATGGACTTCCTTGGTACAATGAAGAGACATCTGATCTAAAAGATGGAGATATAGAAAAAGCAAATAAGATATTAGATGAAGCCGGCTGGAATATGTCAGATGATGGAATAAGAGAGAAAAATGGAGTAAAGGCCCAATTTAAACTCTTGTATTCATATAAAGATAGAGAAGATATAGCACTTTATTTTAAAGAAAAGGCTAAGGAAATAGGTATCGATGTACAAACTACTTATGGAGATTGGGATATGATAGCTCCAAAGATGTATAGCGAAGCTATATTATTTGGATGGGGAGGATATGATCCATTGGAGATGTATTATTCTTATTCATCAAAATTTAAAGGCTATGATTATTACAATGCAAATTACTATGGAAATGACAAGGTAGATGAATATTTTGAAAAAGGACTTTCTTCAACAGATGTTGATAGCTTAAATGAAAACTTCAAGAAAGCACAATGGGATGGAAATACAGGACTTTCTTGGAAAGGTGATTGTCCTTGGATATGGCTTGTAAACGAAAACCATCTGTATCTTGTAAATGATAATCTCGATATAGGTAAGCAAAAGATCGAACCACATGGTGGTGGATGGACTATAATGGATACTGTTTCCAACTGGGAATGGAAATGACAAGAAATATAATAAGAAAAATCTTTCTGTTCTTATTATTTATATTGGCGGTTTCATTTATAGCATTTATACTTATGGATTTATCTCCAATTGATCCTATAGCAGCATTTGCAAGAGATAGATCAATTGCTCTTACACAAGCGCAAAAGCAAAAACTTATCTTTGAATGGGGCTTAGATAAGCCTCTTCTTACAAGATATGTCTATTGGATAAAGCATCTATTAACAGGAGATCTTGGAGTATCTAATATATACTTGATGCCTGTTATAGATGTGATTAAGATTGGATTTACATCTTCTATTATATTGATGCTTCTATCTTGGATACTTCAATTTGTAATAGGAGTTCCTCTTGGAATAATTGCAGGATCAAATCTTTATTCAAAAAAGGATAATATAATCAAAACTTTTGCGATAATAATTGGTTCAACACCTACATATTGGATAGGGATTTTGCTTATAATTATTTTTTCTCTAAAATTAAAACTATTACCTGCGTCAATGGCATCAAGTGCAGGGATTTTGGAAGAAGATATATTATTTACAGACAGATTAGAGCATATAATTCTTCCAGCTATAACAATGGCTATTGCTGGATCATCCAATCTAATTTTACATACAAGAAGTAAGTCAGAAGAGATCTTAAATTCTGATTATGTAATATATGCCAAATCAAAGGGAATTAGCAAAAAAGACATATTATTTAAATATGCATTTAGAAATCTTATAGTACCTGCAATTACAATTCAATTTGCAAGCTTTTCTGAGATTTTTTCTGGAACTATAATTGCAGAAAATGTATTTAATTATCCAGGACTTGGGAATCTTACAATAGAAGCTGGTATAAGAGGAGATGTGCCACTGCTTTTGGGATTGGTGCTATTTTCTTCGATATTTGTATATGTTGGAAATAGAATATCTGATCTTTTGTATACTTTGATTGATCCTAGACAAAGGAGCAAAAATGGAATTAGTAAATAATACAAAAAAGAACGATAGATTTTCTTTAAGATCTAAGACAATTATAATATTAATAATAACATCACTCATACTAGGATATATTATGATATATGGAAGTATGATTTCAGATGATAGCTTAGCTATAGATTTTTCTAACAAGTTAAATTTGCCATCAAAAAATCATATCTTTGGTACAGATTCTAAGGGCAAAGATATGTATCTTAGAACAATAAAGGGGCTTTATAATTCTATATCAATAGGAACTATATCAGCATTTATAAGCCTTTTGATAGCACTTGTTTTTTCTTTATTAGTTTCTATAGGAAATGAAAGAATCGATAGATTTGTGGTGCGGATAACAGATGTATTTATGTCAATTCCGCACATGATGTTTCTTATATTGATATCTGTTGCACTTGGAAGAGGAAGACAAGGGGTAATAGCAGGGCTTGCCATAACCCATTGGCCGTCTTTGACAAGAATAATTAGAGGGGAAATTCTTCAGATAAAAAATGAAAATTATATAAAAATATCCAAAGCTATGGGAAAATCAAATCTATATATAGCTATAAATCATATTTTACCTAATTTAATTCCACAGATAATAGTTGGAGTAATACTTTTAATTCCGCATGCTATACTCCATGAGTCATCTATAACATTTCTTGGATTCGGTCTTGATATATCCAATCCATCAATAGGTGTGATTTTACAAGAATCAATGAAGTATTTGATACAAGGATATTGGCATTTGGTACTCTTTCCTGGTATTATTTTAGTTATAGTTATAATGTGTTTTAATAGTTTGGGTGATAATTTAAAGAAATTTATAGATCCTTTTGCATACCACAGGTGATAAAATGAATGTATTAGAAGTTAAAAATTTGAATATGTCATTTATACAATATGATAAAGGACTTAAAAGAAGGAAAATTGATGTAATAAAAAATTTAAATCTAGATATTAGAGAAAATGAAATTCTTGCAGTCTTTGGAGCATCAGGTTCAGGAAAGAGCCTTTTGGCTCATTTTATATTAGACATATTGCCGTATAATGCAAAGACTTCAGGAGAGATTTTTTATAAGGGAAAAATTATAGATTCTAGCAATATAGAAACTATAAGAAAAAATGAAATATCATTTATTCCACAGAGTATAAACTCACTAAATCCATATCTAAATATAAAAAGTCAATTAAAATTTATGATTAAAGATATAGATTTAGAAAAGAAGAAAGCAATATATGATAATCTAAATCTACCTTTAGAAATAGATAGTATGTATCCTTTCCAATTATCAGGAGGTATGGCAAGAAAAGTTCTTTTGTTAATTTCTGTATTAGAAAATAGAAATTTAATAATTGCAGATGAGCCTACACCTGGATTAGATCAACAATGTGTAAAAAGTACTATAGACTTTTTCAAAGGAATAAAAGAAGATTTTAAGTCAGCTCTTATAATAACCCATGATATCAATATGGCACTTCAATGTGCAGATAGGATTGCAATATTTTATGATGGCAAGATAATCGAGATAGAAGATAGAGATGATTTTAAGAATAATGGAGAAAATCTCAAAAATCCATATTCGAAAATGCTCATAAAATCCCTTCCAGAAAATGAATTTATATTATAGAGGAAATTATGATAGAAGTAAAAAACTTAAGCTTTTCTTATAACAAAAAGCCTATTATAAATAATATATCATTTGAAATAAGAGATGATGAAATTGTAGGACTTGTAGCACCATCTGGATATGGTAAATCAACACTTGGGAAAATAATATCTGGATATATTAGAGATTATGCAGGGGATATTATTGTAGATGGCAAGAATATATCAGATATATCTGGATTTTTCCCTGTTCAGATGGTTCATCAATCTCCAGAAAAAAACGTAGATAATAGATGGAAGATCAGAAAAATTCTAAATGAGGGATGGAAAGTTGATAAAAAGACGAAAGAAGAACTTGGTATAGAGGAATTTTGGCTTGATAAATTTCCTGTTGAATTATCAGGTGGAGAATTACAGAGAGTCCTTATAGCAAGGATTCTAAGTCCAAATACAAAATACATAGTAGCAGATGAAATATCAACTATGTTAGATTCTATAACCCAATTAAAGATAATGAAAGTTCTAAAAGATATAAATAAAAAAAGAAATATAGGAATACTACTTATTTCACATAACAAAAGTCTTGTAGAGAAGATGTCAGATAGAATAATAGATCTAGAATACATCAATAATAAAAGCAGAGATTAATATTAATTTAACTCTGCTTATTTAATATGAGTATTTCTAAATTCAGAAAGTGTAACTCCTATATATTTGATAAAATTTCTATAGAATGTTTTATTAGAATTAAAACCTACAATATGTGCAATGTCAGCTGTATTGTAATTTGTTTCTACTAATAAATCACAAGCTTTATGAACTCTATACTTATTTAAAAATGTAATGAAGTTTTCTTCAAAATAGAAACTCAAAATCTTATTGACTTGTTTAGATGAAATATCAAATTCATCGCCTACGCTTATAATATTTATATCTTTATCATAGTTATCTTTTATGTAATTTATTACAAGTGGAGACTTATCATCTAGTTTTGTGTTGTTTATGGTTTTAAAAGTGCTATAGATCTTTCTAAATTCTTTGGTTTTGATATTTTCATTAGTAGAGAAAACTTTTGATAAATGAGAAGAATCATTATAATTTACGATTTTTGCAATCTCATCTAAAGTAAAATTTGTGTTTTTTAAAAGGAATTTTGTCTTATAAAGTCTAATCTCTTGTAATATATCAGTAAAAGTTAGATTGGTTACTTTCGATATATATTTTGAAATAGAGGATGGACTCATAAGGAAAATCTTTGATAAGTTTTCTAAAGTCAAATCCTTTGAAGAATTTACAAAAATATATGCAAAAATACTTGCTATAACAGGCTTTTGATTTACTTTATTATTCTTAGATTCTATAGTTCTAAGAAATAATATGAAAATTTCTGCAAATTTTCCCGTAAGATAAATATGCGAAAATATTTTTTTATCATTTATTATATTAGATTGAAGCTCTATATTTATTTGCTCAAATATTATTTTGAAATCATAAGAATTATCATCATTATCTATGACAGATACACCGTTGTACAAAGTTTCGATGAAATTATTTGAATCATAATCCATGAAATTTTTGATATACATATTAAGATAACCAAAATCATATACCAAAAGATAATATCTTAATGTTTCTTTGACTTCAACAATCTCAGAAAATTGCCAAGGAAGGATTGAAATCACGCTTCCTTTTTTTAATTGATATATATTTTCTTGGATTTTTATTTTGCCATTTCCTTCTATAATATAGATGAATCTACTATATTTATGCAGGAGTGGCTGTGTTTTTGATTTGTCCTCTTGAACTTGAAAATCTATTATAAAAGAATCATTTAATAATATTCTATCTTCTAAACCTTGAATTCTAATTGCTTTTTTAGACATAATTAATACTCCCTTAGTGATAGTAAGACTATAAGTATTGTTATTATTTTTAAGTATATCATAACTTTAACAAATCTCAAAATTATAAGCATTATAATTAATATATAATTTAAAAAGTTATTATATTATTTTTTTGATATTTTTGTTAGTTAGCTAAAAAAAATAAAAAATGAGTACATATTAATCAAAAAAGAAACAATGTACAAGAATTATACACAATTATGTCCTTTTGGTATAAAAATATATGATATACTTTAAGTATAAAAGCGTTACCAGTTTTTATTAGTAAAATTAAAGGAGAAAGAACAATGGGACAAAATCTTAGAGGAAGAAGTTTTTTAAAATTAATTGACTACACACCAGAGGAAATTCGTTATTTACTTGATTTAGCAAAAGACTTTAAGTCAATGAAAAGAGCAGGAACAGTTCACAAATATTTAGAAGGACAAAATATAGCAATAATATTTGAGAAAACGTCTACAAGAACAAGATGCTCTTTTGAAGTAGCAGCTCATGATTTAGGAATGGGAGTTACATACCTAGATCCAACAGGATCCCAAATGGGTCACAAAGAATCTGTTGCAGATACTGCAAGAGTTCTTGGAAGAATGTTTGATGGTATTGAATTTAGAGGATTCAAACAAGAACATGTTGAACAATTAGCAAAATATGCTGGAGTTCCTGTATGGAATGGACTTACAGATCAATGGCATCCAACACAAATGCTTGCAGATATGCTTACAATGGAAGAACATTTTGGATATCTTAAAGGATTAAAATTCGTATACATGGGTGATGCTAGAAATAATATGGCTAACTCTTTGATGATTGTTTGTGCAAAATTAGGAGTAAACTTTGTAGCTTGTGCTCCAAAAGAATTATTCCCAGAAGAAGATTTAGTAAAAAAAGCAAAAGAAATTGCTAAAGAACATTTCTCAACAGTAGAACTTATAGAAGATGTAAAAGAGGCTACAACTGATGCAGATGTAATCTATACAGATGTATGGGTTTCAATGGGAGAACCTGCAGAAGAATGGGAAAGAAGAATCAAACTTCTAAGAGAATATCAAGTTACAACTGAAGTTATGCAAAATGCTAAGAAAGAAGCAATCTTCTTACATTGTCTACCAGCATTCCATGACAAAGGAACAAAAGTTGGTAGAGAAATTTATGAAAAATATGGAATGGAAGCAATAGAAGTTACAGATGAGGTATTTGAATCAAAACAATCTCTTGTATTTGATCAAGCAGAAAATAGAATGCATACTATAAAAGCTGTAATGTATGCTACATTAAAATAGAATAGTTCTAGTATGCTGAGGATTATCCTCAGCATACAAAAACATGGAGTAAGATTATGAATAATTTAATAGACGGAATAGTTAAAGCTACCAATTATTTTTGGGGGGGCCTATCCTTATTGTTTTACTAGGTGGAGGATTGTTATTATCTGTTAGAATGGGATTTGTTCAATTAAGATATCTACCATTTATATTAAAACAAACTTTTGGAAAGATGTTTGCCAAAGAAAACAATGGAGAAGGTTCTGTCTCAGCATTTGCTGCAGCAACAGCTGCTCTTGCATCATCTATTGGTGCTGCAAATATTGTAGTTGCACCATCTATAGTATTTACTGCAGGACCTGGAGCATTGTTTTGGATGTGGATTGCTGCAATAATTGGACAAGGAACAAAATTTGCAGAGATAGCCCTAGGTATCAAATACCGTGAGAAAAATGAAGATGGAGAATTCATTGGAGGACCTGCATATACTTTCAAAAAAGGAATTGGAGGAACTCTAGGAAAAATAATGGGATTTCTTGTAGCATTTTTCTTTATGATTGAGATACTACCTTCAATTACATTGCAAACAATTTCAGCAGTAGGACCTTTGGAACAATTGGGATTATCAAGAGTTGTAGGTGCTATTATCATAACAATACTTGTAGTATTAGTTGCTTATGGTGGAATCAAAAGAATAGCTCAAATAACAGAAAAAATGGTTCCTATAATGGCTGCAATATACATAATAGCAGGACTTGTTATAATTTTTATAAATATAGATAAAGTTCCTTATGCTTTTGGCATAATATTTAAAAGTGCATTCCATCCAACAGCAGTTATAGGAGGAATGGCAGGACATGGTATTTCTCAAATGATAAAAGCAGGTGCCGCAAGAGGATGCTATTCTAATGAAGCTGGTATGGGCTCTGCACCTTATGCACACGCAACTGCAGTTACAGATCATCCTTGTCGTCAAGGTATGTGGGGAATATTTGAAGTTATCTCAGATACTATAATAATTTGTACAATTTCTGTATTATTAGTTCTTGTAACTGGACTTTGGGAAAATCCCGAAATGAAAGATATAGGAGTTGAAAGAGCATTTAATGATACATTTGGAAATATAGGAACAACTATTATATCAATAAGCTTATTCTTATTTGTATTATCTACAATAATTGTAATTGTATTTTATGCTGAAAAACAAGGAGAATATTTATTTGGAACTACAGTAGGTAAAATCGTAAGATTAGTAGCTTGCTTGATGATAGTTTTAGGTGGATTTGTATCATTTGATAATGCAGGAGCATTCTTAGATGCTACATTGGGTCTTGTTGTATTTACCAATATGATCGGAATGATATTACTTAGCGGAGAGGTCAAAGAACTTGTAAATGATTTCTTCAAAAATCCAAAATATTATCCGGGAAAGAAAAAATAGAAAAAATCCGGTACATACCGGATTTTTAAATTGAATAATAATTTTATTATGAGTAGGTTTTTTATGAAAAGAATAGTAAGGAAAAGAAAAAGCATTAAATTAACAGATGAAATAAACTTTAAAAAGGAAATAAGCTTAGAGGCATTTATATTTCTTGCTTTGTTTATAGGATTTTTTGCATATCTTTCAAGTATTATGGGAGCTACTAATATGATAAAGACTATGATGATGACATCTTATGATCTTTTGATGAATGTATGCTTATATCTTATGGCGGTTGCAGTTATTGCTGGTGGAATATCACAAATTTTCTCTGAGTTTGGAGTTATTTCTCTTGTAAATAGAGGGCTTTCTGTACTTATGAAGCCTATTTATGATCTACCAGGGGCAAGCTCTTTAGGAGTTCTTAATTGCTTTATGTCTGATAATCCTGCAATTTTAACTCTAGCTTATGATGATAACTTTAGAAAATACTTTAAAAAGTATCAGATGCCTGCACTTACAAACCTTGGAACATCATTTGGAATGGGGCTTATAACAGTAACATCAATGATGGCTTTGCCAATTGATAAAGCAGTAAAAGGATCCTTGATAGGATTACTAGGCGCTTGCATTGGAAGTGTAGTTTCTGTTAGGCTTATGATTAGTAGGACCAAAAAATACTATGGAACAGAAGAATGGGTAGCAACTACTTTAAAAGAAGAAATACCTATAGGATATAGAAAGATAAGAGAGGGAACCCCTCCAGCAAGATTTATATCGGCCCTACTAGATGGAGGAAAAGTTGGAGTTGATATGGGAGTTGCAATAATTCCTGGAGTTTGCTTAATATGTACATTAGTAATAATGCTTACAAATGGTCCTGGAGCAGCTGGAGTATATGATGGATCTGCAAACCAAGGAATTGCATTGTTACCATTAATTGGAGAAAAGATAAGCTTTATAATAAATCCTTTGTTTGGGTTTTCAACACCTGAAGCAATAGCAGTACCAATAACAGCATTAGGAAGTAGTGGAGCTGCAATAGGAATGGTTGCAGATATGGCTCAAAGAAATGTAATAGGAGCAAATGATATAGCAGTATTTACATCAATATGCATGTGTTGGTCAGGATATTTGTCAACTCATATAGCTATGATGGATGCTCTAAAAACAAAAGAGATGACAGGAAATGCAATATTTTGCCATACTATTGGTGGAATATGTGCAGGAATTGCTGCTAATTTGATTTGGAGGATTTTAATATAATGGATATTTCTAAGTATACCGAAAAGGCTATAAATACAATAAAAAAAGCAAATCAACTTGCGATTAGCTATAATAATTCTGAAGTTTCTGATTTGCATTTATTCTATGCTATTATATTAACTTCTGATTATAAAATCAGAGAATATTTTAGAGAGCTTGATATAATAGCAGAAAACATAAAAGATGATTTAGTAAATGCCATAGGTAAACTTAGAAGCTCCAAAGGTCTTACAAATCTATTTACATCAAGATCTTATCAAAAAGTTCTTTTGATTTCAGAAGAGATTTCAAGAAATCAATATTCTGATAAAGTCTATCCGTATCATATATTACTTGCGATACTAAAAGATAGAGATAATCAAAGTGCCAAAATTGCAAAACTTCATGGACTAACTTATGAGAATTTAGAAAAAATAATTTCAAAGAAATTTAATGAAGAATTGATAAAAGGAATTGATAACGAAACTATCAATTATCTAAATAAATATGGCAGAGTTCTTACCAAAGAAGCAAATGAAGGAAAATTAGATCCTGTAATTGGAAGAGAAGAAGAGACAAGAAATGCAATAAGAGTATTAAGTAGAAGAATAAAAAACAACCCTGTACTTATAGGAGAAGCAGGAGTTGGAAAGACAGCTATCGTAGAAGGAATAGTACAAAGAATAGCCAATGGCGACGTGCCAGATGATCTAAAAGAAAAGCTTGTATTTTCACTTGATATATCATCTCTAGTTGCTGGAGCGAAGTACAGGGGAGATTTTGAGGATAGACTCAAAAGAATTCTTGAAATAGTAAGAGATTCCGATGGAAAAATCATATTATTTATAGATGAGATTCATAACATAATTGGAAGTGGAGCATCTAGCGGAGCAATGGATACTGCAAATATACTAAAGCCAATGCTTGCAAGAGGAGAAATCCTTACAATAGGTGCTACAACTATAGAAGAATACAGAAAATATATCGAATCAGACAGAGCATTAGAGAGAAGATTTCAAAAGATTTTGGTAGATGAACCAGATATCGATACAACTGTTGCAATACTTAGAGGAATAAAAGTAAAATATGAGAATTATCATCTTGTAAAAATAACAGATAAAGCTTTAATACAAGCAGCAAAATTATCAAAAAGATTTCTTACAGAAAGAAAGCTGCCTGATGTTGCAATAGATGTTATAGATGAAGCTTGTGCAATTGTAAAGATTGCAAGAGATCAAAAGCCAGAAGAATTATACAATCTACACAAGAAAATAGTTCAACTTGAAATGGAAAAGATTGCATTAAATAGTGAAAAAAATGAACTTTCCCAAAAAATAAATCTTCAAAAAGAAAAGCAAATACAAAAATTAGAAAAAGAACTAAAAGATAAGACAAACTTATATAATCTTGAAAAAGAAAGACAAGAAAATATTTTAAACAAAAATAGAGATATTTATCTATTGGAATTTGATATAGAAAAGGCAAAGTCCAAAAGAGATTTAGATAAGCTTGATGATTTAATAGAAACTAAGAAGAAACTAGAAGATGATTTATATAAGATAGAATCAAAAGAACCATATTATCCATTAAAGACAAAAGTTACAGAAAATGAAGTAAAAGAAATCATATCAAAACTATCAGCAATGCCAAAAAGAAAGATAAATTCTGATAGACTCACAGACTTGGATAATATAAGAGAAAGCCTAAATAAAGAATTTATAGGCGCAAGTGAGATGATTGATAAAGTATTAAAAAAATACATGATTTCAAAAAGTGGATTAGTTGATTTTAAAAAGCCTGTTTTAAGCTTTATAATAACTGGAGCTTCAGGAAGTGGCAAAACTTATTTTGCTAAATTGCTTTCAGATTATCTTTATGAAGGAGAAAAGAGCTTTATAAGATTTGATATGAGCGAATTTAGCGAAAAATCTTCAATAACTAAGCTCATAGGAGCACCTCCAGGATATATAGGTTATGAAAGCGGAGGAGCACTTACAGAGGCTATAAGGACAAAGCCCTATAGTGTGGTGCTATTTGAAAATGTAGATAAAGCTAATAGAGAAATACAGAATTTGATAATTCAAATAGTACAAGAAGGAAAGATAAAAGATAACAAAGGTAGAAATATAAACTTAAATAATGCCATAATAGTTATGAGCATTAGAAATGATTTGGACAAAGATATAGCATTAGAAGATAAGCTTCAAACAAACTTATATGATTATGTTGATTATATTTTTAATATAGAAAAATTAGAAGAATATGATATAAAGAAAATTATAAATTTAAATATAGAAAGATTAAAAGATAACTTAAAAGATCATCAAATAGAACTGGTAACAAGTGATGAGTTTATATCAAAATTCTACAATATTGTAATAGAAAATAACTTAGATATTAGACAAATACAAAAGATTTTTGAACAAGAGATATATTATGAAATTTCTAAAGAGTTCTTAGAAAAGAAACTCAAAGATTTTTCACAGATAAAACTTACTATTGAAAATGACAAATTTGTTGTAAATCAAATAAATAAAGGAGTGTAAAATGGAATTTAGATTACCGAAATTTGAAAAACCAAATTTCCAAGAAGAAAAGTACCAAAATGCAGCTAATGTGAAACTAGCTAAAGCACAAAAAGATGGAGTTGCACCAGATGGGTTCTATCTTACAAGTCACATGCCTACATTTTATAAGTATAATGGAGATTGGAAATTACCAGAACACAATTCATTAAATTGCGTTGCAGTCTTAAAAGATGATAATTTCATAATAAAAGAAATAAGAGATATCAAAAAAGACGATGAAGTCGTAATTGCCAAAAAGGTTGATTTAGAAGAAGGAATCTTATTATATAAAGAGGGATTTCCTAAAGAAGTATTTTCAACACCTGGTAAAGCAGTCGAAACCTCCTTTTCAAAAGATTATGATTATCTTTTTGAGTTATTACAACATGAAAGAGATAGTGAGGATGGATATATAGTTTGGGTATTGGGACCATCAGTAGTGTTTGACTATGATACAAGAAGAGCATTAAACCAATTAGCAGAAGCAGGTTATATAAACTGCCTACTTGGCGGAAATGCAATGTGTACACATGACCTTGAAGGAGGATTCTTGGGAACTGCTCTAGGACAAAATATCTATACACAGCAAAATGTTCCAATGGGACATTATAACCATCTAGATTTACTTAATGAAGTAAGAACAACAGGTTCTATTAAAAAGTTCATAGCTGAAGGAAATGTAAAAGATGGAATAATAAAGACACTTTCAAATATGGATATTCCATTTGTATTATCAGGATCAATAAGAGATGATGGACCACTTCCAGAAGTAATAGGTGATACAGAAAGAGCATTAACTGAAACCAAAAAAGAATTAGATAAAGCTACAGTAATAATTTGTATTGCTACAATGCTTCATAGCTTATCAGTTGGAAATATGGCATCAAGTTATAAGATAAGACAAGATGGAAGTATTTCTCCAGTATTCTTGTATTCAATAGATGTAACAGAAAATGTTGTAAATAAGGTTGGAGCAGCAAGAGAGAATGTAGCGTTTGTTCCAATGGTAACAAATGTACAAGATTTTGTTGTTAATTGTCAAAAAGCTCTAATAAATGAAGCAGATAAAAAACTCTTCGATAAGATGGAAATAGAAGAGATGGATTATGCAAAAGTAGAGAACAAATCTGAAGAAGACAAAGGAGAAACAGAATAATGAAATTTGAAATGCCAAAATATCATCATCCTGATTTTAATCAAAAGAAATTTATAGATGCACCAAATGCCAAACTTGAAGAAGTTAAAGTAGATGGATTAAGTCCTAGAAATTATCATGCGCTTTCAGTTTTTCCAGAATATTTCAAGATAAATGACAAATGGGTTCTTGCAGACCAATCAAGAATGGATACAGTATGTGTTGCAAATGACACACCAGGAGAAGAAAGTGTAAATATAGTAGAATTTAGAAATTTAAAAAAAGGTGATAAAGTAGTAATCGGACGTACAGAAGATGCTTCAGAAGGAATATATGTATGGACTCAAGGTTTCCTTCAAGGAGATCAAACAAAAGATACATTTGCATTTAGATCAGGACGTTCAAGAGAAACAGCTTATTCAATAGATTATGATACACTTTATAAAGTTTTAAAATACGAAAAAAAGAACAATGGCTATGTAACACTTGTAGTAGGATCAGCATTATCACTTGATGATGATTCACGCTTAGCTTTAGAAAGACTTGTAAGAAATGGATATGTACAAGCAATATTCTGTGGAACAGAAACTGCGGCATTTGATCTTGAAAAAGGAATATTTGGTACTTCCTGGGGACAAGAACATTTCGAAAGAGAGCAAAATACAACAAGAAATTTATTCGAAACAATCAACCTTGCAAGAAAATATGGATCAACAAAAGCTCTTGTTGAAAGTGGAAATGTTAAAGATGGATTTGTAAAAGCTTGTATAGAATGTGGAGTAGATCTTGTGATTGCAGGAACTATTCGTGATAGATTAGGACTTCCAGAGACAATTGATAATGTCTATGAAGCACAAAATGAAATGAGAAGACATTCAAGAAAAACATCTACAATGATAATGATGTCTGCAATACTATTTACAATAGCAACAGGAAATATGACACCATCTTATAATGTATTTGATGGAAATGTAAGACCTGTATATATGTATACTGTGGATATTCAAGAATTTGCCGTTAATAAGCTATCAGATAGAGGAACAATAACAGCCGTTTCTATGGTAACTAATGTACAAGATTTTATAAGAAATGTAGATAGAGCTTTAAATGAATAATAAAAAACTCTCGATTTATTCGAGAGTCAGAACGTAGACAAACCCAGCTTTTTGCTGGGTTTGTTTCTACTATCTAA
>JAUMZM010000069.1 GCA_030528125.1 Tissierellia bacterium | reverse complement strand
CAAAATGTAGTATTTATTACTACAACTATAATATACGAGGAGGAGAAAATGAAAAATAAATCTTTAACTTTAACTGTAGTTGCAAATATGACCTCAAATTATTCTGAAGGATTAGGAAATGTAGCAAATGTTCAAAAAATATTTAGAAATGGAAGAGTTTATGCTACAAGATCAAGAGAAAGTTTAAAAAATGCAATTATGGTGCAAAGTGGAATGTATGATGATTTGAAAACTTCCGTTAATGGGGCTACTCAAAAATTTGTAGATGAAAATTTGAATGCATCAAATTGTAGAGCACTTGAAGGTGGGTATATGAATACTTCAGATACTACAGTAATTAGGAAAAGCTCTTTCTATTTAACAGATGCTGTAGCTTGTGATGAATTTGTAAATGAAACAAGATTTCATAATAACTTATATTTAGCTTCAAACTATGCAAAAAGTCAAGGATTGAATTTACAGAAAGATAAGAATGCTACAGCTGCAGGATTAATGCCATATCAATATGAATTTGATAAATCAATGAAGCAATATTCAATAACTTTTGACTTAGACAAAGTCGGAGTTGATGAAAATTTTGATTCTGAGGCAAGCAATGAAGAAAAAATCGATAGAGTTTTAAGTATAATTAGGACAATTAGAACACTTTCACTTACAGTCAAAGGGAACTTAGATAATGCAGAGCCAATACTAATATTTGGAGGAATAGGCAAGTATAAGACACATTATTTTGAAAATGTAGTTAGAGTTAAGCGTAATAATCTGGAAATAACTGAAGATTTAAAGTCCAGATTAGAAGGTGAGTATAATGTAGCTTTACTTAAAGGAAATAATTTTGAGAATGAAGATGAAATCATAAGAGAACTCAATCCAATGAGTATGCATGAATTTTTTGAAAAATTAGAACAGGATGTGAAATCCTACTATGAACAATAAGATACTTAGAATAATACTAAGGCAGAACAAAGCACATTATAGAAAAGAGGAAAGTGTAACTAATAAAATGACTTACCCACTTCCTCCATATTCTACTATTATAGGTGCTATACACAATGCCTGTGGGTATACCACATATAATCCAATGGATGTAAGTGTTCAAGGAAAGTTTGAATCTTTAAACCAAGAAATATATACAGATCAAGCTTTTTTGGATAATACCATGGATGATAGAGGAATACTTGTTAAATTAAAAAATTCAGATTTTATAAATGATGGATATCATGTGGTTGCAAAAGCAGTTAAATCACAAGGAAATAGCTTTAGAAATGGAACTACAATTGATGTAATTGATAAAGAAGAACTTCAAAGATATAGAGAACTACTAGATATAAGAGACGAGTTTAAAGAAAAAAGCAAAGAAGTAAAAGCGATTGAAAAAGAAAATAAAGATAATATAAAGCAACTAAAGCAAAAATTCAAAGAATTTGATAAAAATTCTAAAGAATATAAAGAAATATCAGATAATATATCAGAGCTAAAAAATAAAAATAAAGAATTAAAAGCAAAATTTGAAAAGGATAAAGAAATTAACTGCACTATACCTTTATCAAAATACTTTTCTTTGACAAAATCAGTTAGAAGATATGAAGTCTTGTATGGAGTAAAACTAGTTATTCATATAGATTCAGATGAAGATACGTTAAGAGATATTTACGATAATATATATAATTTGACCTCAATTGGAAGAAGTGAAGATTTTGTAGATATTATAGATTTAAGATATGTAGAAGTCTTTGATGATAGAAATAATATAAAGAAGTTAGAAGACAATAAGGATCTTAGTTACTATGTTGCAACAAAAGCATTAGAAGAAAGAGTATTAAGATATAAAATAGCAGCTAATAGTGTAGATGAAACATATACTAGAGGAACAACTTATTATTTGAATAAAGACTACAATATAAATGACAAAAAAAGAATATTTAATAAAAAGAGGGTAAGTTATATATCTTCGTATAGAATAGATAATTTAAAGCTAGAAGATAGCAATGTAAATTATAAAAGAAATGAAAGAGAAGATATGTATAGAATCTATCTAGATGAAGAAGGGTACTTAGTAAATTTGATGTAGAAATGATAGAAGAATATAAAAAATTTTTTGATAAAAAAGCAAAAGAAAATGAAAGCATAAAAGAACACACAGAAAATCTCTTACAAAGAGAAAGAGTGCTAGAAGAACTTGGATATATAAAAGATGAGAAAGAGATTAAATCATTAAAAGATGCTATAATCTATCATGACATTGGAAAATCAAATAGAAATTTCCAGGATAGACTAGAAAATCAAACAAAGTTTAAAAGTGGTGAGGTAGGACACAATATATTATCTGCAATACTGTATTTTTTCTACAACGATAATAAAGAAGCTCTATACGCAATATTAGAACATCATAGATATGTAGACAATAATATATTCTTATCTAAAAACATAGAATTGGTTGAAAATGAAATACAAAAAATGCTAGAAGATATTGGATTAGACTACAGAAAACAGAGATTTGATGTTGAAGAAATAAGTTGGCAAATAGATGATCTAATAGTAGAAATGAATGAGAATGTAAAAGCAGGAGATTACTCTTCTATAAAAATTCTTGGTAATTTAATGAGATGTGACTACTCTGCATCTGCTCATTTAAATATAGATTATCCTAATGATTTTCTAAATGAAAAAATGAATAATTTATTAAAAAAGTGGAAAGAATATGATTCAAATGCAAATTAGAGAGATGTACAACTTTACTGCAAAGAAAATACAGATAACAATATTATAGTTGTTGCTCCAACAGGAACTGGAAAAACAGAAGCAGGACTTTTGTGGATTGGAAACAATAAAGGATTCTTTATTCTACCAATTAAAACTGCAATAGAATCTATATTCGATAGAATAAAAAATGATATCATAGAAAATGAAAATTTGAATAAAAGAGTTGCACTTTTAACAGGAGAAACCTATAGCAGATATCAAAGAGATGATATAAGATCAACAGTTGAAAAGAATTTGGAATACGTAGATGAAACAAGAAGATATGCAATTCCATTGACTATTTCTACTCCGGATCAAATATTTGACTTTGTCTTTAAAGCAAAAGGTTGTGAAATAAAGTATGCAATGTTAAATTATTCTAAATTTGTAATAGATGAAATTCAGTCATATAGCGCAGATCTATTGCCATTAATTATTTTTGGAATACAAAAAATAATAGAGCTTGGAGGAAAAGTTGCTATAATAACAGCTACATTTCCTCCATTTGTAGAAGACTTATTATTTAGAACAGATAGTAATAAAAAAGAATCCGATAGATCTTTATTTAAGAAAAAGGAATTTAAAACAGGAAGTGCTAGACATAATATTAAAATAGAAAAAGATATGATAAATTCAGATTATATTTATAAACATTACAAAAATAATGATTCTAAACATAAGAAATATCTTGTAGTTGTAAATACTGTAAAAAAAGCACAGCAGTTATATGAAGAATTAGAATCAAAAGGATTAAAAAACTTAAAAATTATCCATTCAAAATTTGATAGAAAAGATAGAAGAAAATTAGAAAATGAAATAAAAGATACAGGAAAAACACTAGATGATAATAATAATCTAATTGAAGAAGATGTTATATGGATAGCTACTCAAGTAATCGAGGCAAGCTTGGATATTGATCTAGACTATCTTTTCACTGAATTATCAGATCTTAATGCTTTGTTTCAAAGGATGGGAAGAGTAAATAGAAAAGGCAAAAAAAGCATAGATGATCCGAATATATTTATATTTACAAAAATAGAAGAGAAATATCTAAAAACAGAGAATTCAAAAGGCTTTATTGATAAAGGAATATATAGAATAAGTAAAAGAGCAATAGAAAATTTTAATGATGGCATAATATCAGAAGAAGATAAACAAAATATGATAAATGAATACCTTACAACTGATAATTTAAAAAAAGAAAATTCCAATTTTTATGTAGAATATTGGAATAAATACGATTATGTAAAAAATTTAAATTTTGGAGAATTAGATTCAAATAAATTTAGAAACATATTAAGTTATGATGTATTCCCATGTGATGAAAATGGTAAATTCTATAGAGAAGAGATATATGAACTTGAAGACAAAATCCAAGATATAAGACAAAGAATGAGCGACAACTATAAAAATGGAGTTCATAATAATAGCCTTATCGAAAAATATATGAAATTAAAAGATGAAATTTTATCATATACAGTAAGTGTTGGTTTTTATGATTATATTAGTTATAATAATAATTTCGGAGAGGTAGAGGTATCTAAATATAGGAAGATAAGAAAACTAAGGTGCAAATATGATGAGCTTGGATTTAGAAGATGTGAGAAAAGCGATAATAATAAAGGAATATTTATGTAATGGATAAAATCACAGGACTTATGATTTATTATTATTTCGTATGTGAAAGAAAGCTTTGGCTTTCTTCTAAGAATATATCTATGGAACAAGATAATGAAAATGTTGCAATAGGTAGGTTCATAGATGAAAACTCATATGTAAAAAATAGAAAGCACATAATGATAAATAACGAGATAAATATCGACTTTATAGAAAGCAAAAACATAATTCATGAAATAAAGAAAAGTCGAAAAATAGAACAAGCTTCAATTTGGCAAGTAAAATACTATCTATACTATCTAAAAAAGAAAGGCGTAGATAATATAAAAGCAAAGATTGACTACCCACTTCTTAAAAAGGCAATAAATGTAGAGCTAACTTTAGAAGATGAGAATATCTTAGAAAGAACAATTAAAGACATAGATAAAATACTATCAGAAAAAAGTCCACCAGAATTTAAAAACAAAAATATCTGTAAAAGTTGTGCATTTGAAGATTTGTGTAAGATATAGGAAAAAATATGAAAAGAGCTTTGTACATCTATCAAAATGGAGAATTAAAAAGAAAAGATAATACACTTACATTTTTAAATATTGACGGAGAAAAAAGAGACATTCCAATAAATATAATATCTGAAATATATGTTTTTGGAGAAGTAAGCATAAATTCACAATTAATATCAATATTAGCAAAGAATAAAATTTTGGTACACTTTTTTAACTATTATGGTTTTTATTCATCAAGCCTTGTGCCGAGGAAAAGTGAAATTTCTGGTAAAATATTGATAAAACAGGCAGAATTTTATTTGGATGATCAAAAAAGGCTTAATCTTGCAAGAAAATTTGTAGAAGGAGCAGGAAAAAATATATATAGAAATCTTAGATATTATAATGGAAGAGGTAAAGATCTTGATGGGGATATGTCTGAAATACAAAATCATATACAAAATTTGGATAGAGCAAATGATATAAAAGAACTTATGGGAATTGAGGGTAATATTCATAAAACTTATTATAAGTCTTGGAATATAATAATAAACCAAGAGATTGACTTTAAAAAAAGGATCAAAAGACCACCTGATAATATAATAAATACTTTAATATCTTATCTGAATTCATTGGTATATACAACGGTTCTTTCAGAAATATATAAGACTCAGTTAGATCCAGCAATAGGATATCTACATGAATCACAAGATAGGAGAAATTCTCTTAATCTAGATATTGCAGAAATATTTAAACCACTAATAGCAGATAGAATAATATTTTCGCTATTAAATAAAAACCATATACAAGAAAAACATTTTAGTAAGGAACTAAACTATCTATATATAAAAGAAAATGGTTCAAAGATAATCTTAAATGAATATGATAATTTCTTAAATAGAACAATAAAACATAAGACATTATTAAAGAATGTAAGTTATAGGTACCTTATTAGATTAGAATGCTATAAGATAATAAAACATCTTATAGAAGAGAAAGAATATGAACCATTTATAATGTGGTGGTAGACATGTATGTTATTTTAGTTTATGATATTTCAAAAGAGGGCAAGGGTCAAAGAAGATGGAATAGAGTATTTAAAATATGTAAACAATACCTAAACCATATACAAAATTCTGTTTTTGAAGGAGAGGTGCTAGATTCACAATTGTTTGAATTGGAAAGAAAAATTGAAAAAGAAATAGATAAAAATATTGATTCAGTAATTTTATTTAAAAGTAGAAATGAAAGATGGTTAGATAGAGATATACTTGGAATGGAAGTAGATGATTTTCGATTTATATGATTGTCAACGTTTAATACAGAAAAAAATAGTAACATAGACAATGGCGAAATATCAACAAATATATAAAAATCTAGAATAAAATTATAATAAAAATTGAAAAATATTTCCCAAATTGAAGGATAGACAAAATAAGCCTTTTAAATGGCTTGATTTCAACCTATAAAAGTTGAAGGGGTTTAAATATAACCATAGTGGAATGTAAATAGCTGCATACCTTAAAGAATTAACAGGTCTACCAATGTTTAAATATAACCATAGTGGAATGTAAATACATCAACAACTAAAGCCATATGAACTTAAAAAGAAGTTTAAATATAACCATAGTGGAATGTAAATGAAAATTCTGTTGTTATAGATAATCCACCTTTTAGTAGTTTAAATATAACCATAGTGGAATGTAAATGATTATTTGATTATGCTTGCTACTAATCTAAAGGAGGTTTAAATATAACCATAGTGGAATGTAAATAATTTTTCTTTGTCATCATAATAACCAAGTTCTAAGTTTAAATATAACCATAGTGGAATGTAAATGCATGAAACATAATTCCATTACCTTCATATATTCCAAATTTAAATATAACCATAATGGAAAATAAATAAAATTAATTTTTATTAAAAGGATATATTTTATAAAACTATATCAAAAAGGTGGTGTTGCAGAATAGAATTATCTATTCTGCGACATCATTTTTTTAT
>JAUMZM010000068.1 GCA_030528125.1 Tissierellia bacterium | reverse complement strand
AACGCTGATGGTACTGCCAGGGTAACTTGGTGGGAGAGTAGGAAGTCGCCAAATAGATGAGAGCATCGCAAAAGCGGTGTTCTTTTTTTGTTAAAAATTGTCTAAAAATATTAATAGAATAGTAATTTCATAGCTTAGTTTTATTTAATTATATACTTTATATTTCTAATAAAAGGGGGAGGAACTAAGGGATTTTCGATTATCCCTCACGTTCCTCCCCCTTTAAATTCCCCTCTTTCCTTCACCCTGCAAACGACCATTCCATGGAGGTAGAAATATGTAAAGAAACTACGTTTCTTTCATTTGATTATTTATTTGTATAGGTCATACTACTAAAGGAATATATTTACTTTATTCTTATAAATATATTAATATATAAAATTATACAATTGAAGCTAAGTTATATTAATCTTTAGAAATACTACTTATATTATCAGTAAAAAAAGAAGAAGCGAAAGCTTCTTACCGATTTCGCCCCTGCGGAGCAGTCGTTTTTGTCAACCTACCCCGAAATCTTTGATTTCGTTGGTAGGTTGTATGCAGCGTAACACCGTAAGCTAGGAGTGCTAGCGACGAAGCGAACGGATGTGAAGTCGCAAGGGGTATTTAATGAAATTATTATTGAGTCGACTTTTGACAAATCAAAGATTTGAAACAAGTCGACATGTTCAAGCCCTAACTTAATTTGCAAAGCAAATTTTAGTAGGTCTGATGCAACCAATTGTCCAAATTTTAATTTGGGTACAATTGTCTGCTGACCTACCAGCGATTCGTGCTGTGCACTCATCGGATTAGGTCATGAATCGAAACTCCCCTAATTCCCTCCCCTTGAATAAGAAAAAGATACTTATATAAAAGTAAAACTAAGCTAGAAATAACTACTTATTATTCAGTTTATAATCAAAACATTATAAACCACAAAAATGCTTAGCTCTCCAAAAAAAGAAGAGAAATATTTCTCTTCTTTTTTACCCATTGATTTGATCAATAGTTTCTTTTATAAGGTATGGGGCTTTTTTGCATTTGGCTAGTTTTACTGCGCAGACTGCAAATCTTAGTCCTCTTTCATTTGGTATTATAAATAGGTTCTTATCTTCTAATTTTTTTGCAACTTCTTTGGGATTTTTGCAAAGCACTGTTATGAAGAATCCTCCAAAATACGGTAATATATTAAGTCCTATTTCTTTGGATATTTCTTCAAATATTTTGGCTCTTTTTCTTAGAAGCTCTCTGTATTCTTGTATTTCTTTTCTGTAGGCTTTGTTTGTTTCTTTATTATTTGTAAGTTCTACTAGCACATTCATTGCTGAGTGGACTCCATTTGACCAAGTGCATCTATTTAGTGTGTTTTGTGAATATTCAAATTCTTCTATTACTTCTTTACTTGATGATATTGCTATTGATGCGCCTGTCCTTAGGCCATATGCTGTGAAACTTTTTGACATGCTATATGCTATTGTTACTAGGATATTTTCTTTTAGATTGGAGAATTTTTCTAAGAATTTCTTTTGCTCTCCATTTCCTGCAAATTCCATATATGCTGCATCTATTAGTATTGTTATCTTATTTGTGTCATCTTTGGCTTTTTCTTTTATAATTTCTAATATTTTATCCCAAGAGTCATCATCTATTGAAAATCCTGTCGGATTATTTGCTGGTGTATTAAATATTGCTACAACTCTTTGTCTGTTTTCAAGCGATTTATCTAGTGCTTTTTCGAATTCTTCTATATTAAATTTATAATTTGTATCTAGTAGTTCATAAGTTAGGAAATTTCTGTTATTTTCTGTTGTTATTGGCTTATATGGTGGCCAGTACCAGTTGGGGCATATTACATAATCGTCTTCATCTGTGTATGTCAATATTATATTTCTTATTGCTCCTGTGCCTCCTATTGTCGCACTTGCTGAAATATAGGCATCGGGCTTGTGTTCTTCAAAGCAGATTTTTATTACGCTTTGTATAAATTCATTTGTTCCTGATATTGGTGCGTATGATGCGATTAGATCTTTATCCATGTATTTTAATGTGTCATAGACTGTATCTAGGGCTACGAATTTCTCGTTTTCGTCAAATAATGTTCCAAGTGTTGAGTCTATTACATTGTCTTTGCCGTATTTTTCGATGGCCTTTTTTGCTCTTGATGCTGTCATAAATATCAAATCGTCGCTTTTTTCTAATTTGAATTTGGAATTTATCATTTGTGTCATAATATTACCTCTTTTTCTATGTTTATTATAACAGATTATTTTATATCTTATATATAGAAACTTTCGGTAAAATTCTTTCTTTTTAGCTATATATAATCAAAGGAGGTAATTATGGGTAAGGTTGAAGATTATGTAAGAGAGATTATAAGGATTGCTGATGATCCTTCTCATGGCTATTCGCAAGGTAATATTTCAAGATGGGGTGTTGATTATGACTGCTCTTCTCTTGTGATAACTGTTGTAAATGATGCTGGTATCCCTGTCAAAAGAAATGGTGCGACTTATACTGGAAATATGTATCATGCTTTTATTAAAAGTGGCTTTGTGGATATTAGTAATAGTGTTAATTTTAGCTCAGGTTATGGTCTTAGAAGGGGTGATGTTCTTCTAAATCCTAATTTGCACACTGAAATTTATATTGGAAATAATCTTATATGTGGTGCAAGAATTGATGAGAATGGTGGCATTATCGGTGGAAGAAAGGGCGATCAGACAGGATTTGAGATTTGCTATTCTCGTTATTATAATAGGCCGTGGAGATTTGCTCTAAGATATTATGAGAAGAGTAATGAAGCGATTAAGGTTAAGAATGAGAAATGGCATGCAAGAACTCTTGCTGTATGCAATGTAAGAGAGTCTCCTTCTACTAATAGCAAGATTGTCGCTATCTATGGCAAGGGTGAGATGATTTATTATGATCAGGTCTGGGAGGCTAATGGCTACAGATGGCTTTCTTATATTGGATATAGTGGATGCAGAAGATTTGTAGCTTATAGGATGTCTAATGATTTATCTAGCAGTTGGATGGATTTTAGCTAGGGTTATATTTGTGTTAATATATAATTGGAGGATGTATGAATACTTTAGAATTTATTTTTCAATGTATATTATGGCAAGATATACGCAAACCTAGAAGGGTTTCTTATAAGATAAATAGGATGTTTTATTTATTGTTGGAATTTTTCTTGATATTTGTATTGGTATCTTTTGTAACTGGTAGTGATATCAACAAATTCCTAGCTTTTATAATATCTGTATATTTGACTTTTTCTGTTCTAACCTATGGGGCGATTGCTTCTTTTCTTATGGAATCTCATTCTTGGTTCTGGTGGATTTTCTCGTGGCCTTTTTCACTAGTTGGAATGTTCATTCTTGCATTTAATAAGCAAAAGATATTAGAATTAAGGGGAAAAAGCGAAGATGATATCAAATGATATCGTCTTTTTTTTATTACAAATTTTAATTAGAATTTGAATGAACAATAAATTATGCTATACTATACAACTGGAGGTTTTATGACTGATAAAAATATTAAAGTAGATAAGAATAAGAAGAAGACTCTTACAGCTACAAGTCTTACAATCATGGCTTTTACGGTTGTATGGGGGTTTGGAAATGTTGTTAATAACTTTGCCAATCAAGGTCTTGCAGTTGTAACAAGCTGGATATTTATAATGTTATTGTATTTTATACCATATTCTCTTATGGTAGGAGAGCTTGGATCTACATTTAGCGAGGGCAAGAGCGGACTTACATATTGGCTAAAAAGAACCATCGGTCCTTCATTGGCGTATTTTGCTGGTTGGACTTATTGGGTAGTACATGTGCCATATCTTGCACAGAAACCACAGAATTTGATGGTTGCAGGAAGCTGGGCTTTGTTTAGGACAGGTGATAGGATTAATTCTATAGCACCTATTGTTTTGCAATTAATTGTGCTTTGTATATTTCTTTTATTTGTGTATATATCATCAAGGGGTATAAAGTCAATCAAGATTATAGGTTCTATTGCGGGAACAGCTTCATTTATAATGGGAATTTTATTTATAATTATGATGGTTGCAGCTCCGGCTATAAGAGAGGTTCCTATTCAAAGTGCGAATATGACTTCAATAAAAACCTACATTCCTGCATTTAATCTGCACTATCTTACAACTATATCGATGCTTGTATTTGCTGTTGGTGGTTGTGAGAAGATGAGCCCTTATGTAAATGATGCGAAGAATCCTTCTAAGGATTTCCCCAAGGCTATGCTTCTAATGGCTCTTATGGTTATGATTTCTGCAATACTTGGATCTATTGCTATGGGAATGATGTTTGATACAAAGGATATTCCTGTGGATTTGAAGATGAATGGGGCTTACTATGCTTTCCAGAAACTTGGTAATTTCTATGGAGTTGGCAATTTATTCCTTGTAATCTATGCTGTAACCAATTTCTTGGGACAGGCGGCTGCTCTTGTAATGAGTATTGATGCTCCACTAAAGGTAATGCTATCTGAGGCTGATGAGAGCTATGTTCCTAAGTTTTTAAGAAAGATCAACAAGAAGGGTGTCCCAACTGGTGGATACAAGCTTACAACAATTCTTGTAAGTATTCTAATTATAATACCTGCTCTTGGAATAGGTAAGACTAATGACTTGTATAATTGGCTTCTTGATCTAAATTCAATTGTAATGCCACTTAGATATTTGTGGGTATTTGTAGCATATTTTGCTTTAAAGAAAGTTCTTGGTAATCTAGATAATGTAGATTACAAGTTTACAAAATCTAATTTAAAAGGAAAGATCGCTGCGACATGGTGCTTTGTTTTTACGGCATTTGCTTGTATTCTAGGAATGATCCCCAAGGGTGGAGTGGCCTTTACAAGCGAGTGGAATTTCCAATTAATGCTTAATATCCTAACACCTGTTGTATTGCTTGGTCTAGGACTTATACTTCCTGCAATTGCTAAGAAAGAAAAGAATAGCTAATCCTTTAGTAATTTATGTGATTTCGCTATATTTGTAAAAATACAAATATATATAATTAAAAAATAATACTAATTTGAAAGATATTGTGTTACAATTATACGGTGAGATGGTTTTATTACTAATTATTATAGATTTATTAATAATCAATAAAACAAATAAATCACAAAAGAAAAGGAAAGGAAGGAATAGTTATGGTTTGGAAGGTATTACTAATCATATTGATATTTTGTGCGTTATTATACCTAATAGGATATTTGAAAAAAGCCAATGTAAGCTTTAATGTAAGAACTATTATTGCAATGGTAATAGGTATTGTATTTGGAGCTATTGTGCAGTTGATTTTTGGTAGAGAGGGAGTTACAGCTGGTGCAATGAGTTGGATTACACTTGTTGGATCTGGTTATGTAAGACTACTAAGAATGATAGTATATCCATTGGTATTTGTATCTATAACAAAGGCTGTAGCAAGCCAAGAGGACAATGTAGGTAAGGCTGCAATGCGTATCATGCTTGTTCTTATGATAACTGTATCAATAGCAGCACTTGTAGGAGCTTTGACTTCAAATGCTTTCCATCTTTCGGCAGAAGGCCTACAAAGCACACAAGCTGAGACAGAAAGAGGAGAGAATTTATTAACAGAGGCTGATACTTTCGAAGAAAAGACAATTCAAGAACAGATAATGGAGATAATTCCAATTAACCCATTCTATGCATTGACAGGACAAGGCTCTAATGCGACATTAAGTACAGTTTTCTTTGCAGCAATGCTTGGAACTGCAGCATTATTGCTTAAAAGGACGAATCCAGACAGTGCGAATAGATTTATAGAAGGGATCAACTCGCTTTCTGATGTAATAATGAGAATGGTAAGAATAGTCTTAAGGATTACACCTTATGGAGTAATGGCACTTATGACAAATGTTACCGCTACATCAAACTTTAGCGAAGTATTAAGACTGCTTTCATTCATATTGGCAAGCTATGTTGCAATAATTATAATGTTTGTGATTCATGGAATAATAATTGCATCACAAGGATTAAGCCCACGCAGATATTTTAAGAAATCAATGCCTAACTTAATGTTTGCATTTACATCACGTTCAAGCTCAGGAGCACTTCCTATTACAATTACAAATATGGAAGAGAACTTGGGAGTTCCATCTGGAATTGCAAATCTTGCAGGATCACTTGGAACAAGTATTGGACAAAACGGATGTGCAGGAATATATCCAGCAATGCTTGCAGTAATGATAGCACCAGTAGAAGGAATCAATCCACTAAGTGCAGGATTTTTAATAAAACTTATAATAGTGACAGCGATAGGATCTTTCGGTATAGTAGGAGTTGGTGGTGGAGCAACATTTGCAGCCATCGTAGTATTATCAAGTATGGGATTACCGATAGAACTTGCAGGATTATTAATAGCAATCGAGCCACTTATAGATATGGCAAGAACAGCGCTTAATGTAAGTGATTCAATCGTTGCAGGAATAGTTGCTGCCAAGAAAACCGGAGTCCTAGACGAAGAAATCTACAATAGAGAAAAGATAGTCACAGGAGAGGAAGAATAGGTAGTATGATAGTAAAAATAGATTCGAAAGCGAAAAAATATATCGATAAACAAGGACAAAAATCCGTAACTATCGATATCGATGGATGCTCTTCTTGAGGAGTTGAACCAAACCCAGTCGTGAACTTGGGAAAGCCAAAAGAAGACGATATTGACGATTTCGATAAGTACACAGTAGATGGAATAGATGTCTATGTAGTATGTACAGCTAATACCAAAAACGGCGAGCTTACACTTTCTTATATGAAAATATTATTTAGTGGAAAGCTTGTAGTAAATGGATTAGCTCTATAGTAAATGGGGCTGTTGCAAAAGTCCCAAAATAAAAAAGGCGAGGAAATAAAAAAAAC
>JAUMZM010000067.1 GCA_030528125.1 Tissierellia bacterium | reverse complement strand
TAAAGCCAAATCTAATGCAAATGCACTCTTCTTATGTAGTAACAGACCCTAAAGGATTAACCTTATAGGGACAGAGAAAATAATAAAACTTGGAAAGGAGGTAATTCTCATGTCAAATACGAAAAGAACAGGACAAACAGCCCTTTATGAGCGTTTAAGTCGTGATGATGAAATGCAAGGAGAAAGCAATTCCATTACCAATCAAAAGCAATTACTTGAAAGTTATGCCAAAAGAAACGGCTTTGCAAATATCTATCACTATACCGATGACGGAGTTAGCGGAACAACCTTCGATAGAGAGGGATTTCAAAAGATGATAAAAGCAGTAGAAGAAAACAAAGTATCTACTGTGATAGTAAAAGATATGAGTAGGTTTGGCAGAGATTATCTCAAAGTAGGCTTTTACACCGAAATACTTTTCAAAGAAAAGGGAGTAAGATTTATAGCCATCAATAACGGAATAGATAGTGAAAAACAAGCAGAAAGCGACTTTACCCCATTTCTAAATATTATGAACGAATGGTATGCGAGAGATACCTCAAGAAAAATACAATCTATCTTCAGAGCAAGAATGGAAGAGGGTAAAAGAGTATCCCCAAGTGTGCCATACGGCTATTTTAGAAACCCTAAGAACAAACAGGAGCTACTTGTCGATAAAGAGAGTGCAAAGGTCGTAAAACGCATTTACCATCTTGTTATAGAGGGATATGGAGTAACACAGATAGCAGATATACTAACCAAAGATAAAGTCCTTATTCCATCAGCCTATGCAGAAATACATTATCCTGAAAATAACCATAGTTCTAAGAAAAGAGGAATAGAAGACCCGTATTTTTGGACACCAACCACAGTAAGCTATATCTTAGAAAAGCAAGAATATATGGGACATACTGTACTTGGTAAAACAATATGCCTTGATTATAAGACCAAGAAACGAAGAAAGGCGAAAGAAGATGAACTCATTATATTCAAAAATACCCATGAAGCTATCATAGATGAAGAAACATGGAATAACGCCCAAAGGTTAAGAAAGACAGTAAGAAGAAGTCCGAAGTACGGGACAACATCCCACCCATTTACAGGACTTTTAATCTGTTCAGATTGTGGAGGAAAGTTAAGTTACAGAGAGCCGGCAGAACATAAAGAAAAGAAATATGATTGTGATTATTGCTTTGTATGCCAACATTACAGACATAGAAAAGGCTCTTGCAGTATGCACTACATCAAAGTAAAAACAGTGGATGAAATTCTCTTAAAATCAATCAAAGAAATCACAGATTTTGCAAAAGAGGAGAAGCAAGAATTTCTAAAAGTGATGAACAAGTTATCTGATGAAAAAAGAGAAGAAAAGTATCAAGGAGATAAAGAAAAGTTAGAAAAACTGTCATCAAGAAATGAAGAACTGACAACCCTTATTACAAAACTATATGAAGACCATGCACTTGGGAAAATTCCTGTAAAACACTTTGATAGATTATTTAATATCTATGATACGGAGCAACAAGACTTAGAAAAACAAATACAGTATTTTGAGCAAGAAATAGAAAGCTACCATCAGAGAAAAGTTGATACCGATAAATTCCTAAAGATGATAGAGAAGTATACAGACATTGAGGAACTGACAGTACCAATGATAAATGAGTATATAGAAAAAGTTGTAGTCCATGAAGCAACAGGAGGAAGAAAAGGGAAAGACAGAAAACAACAAGTTGATGTTTACTTTAACTTTATAGGCAACTGTCAAGTACCACAGAAAGCTGATATAGAAAAAATGGCTTAAAAATGGTATAATATTAAACAAAATAGGATTGTGAGGGGGGTGTTTTTATGTCGGCAATTAAAATTGAAAACCTCACTTTCTCATATTATGGATATGTAAAACCTATATTTGAAAATGTATCGTTTTCCTTTGATACAAACTGGAAAATAGGATTGAAAGGAAGAAATGGAATTGGTAAATCAACTCTATTTAAGTTACTTTTAAATCAAGAAACTTATCAAGGTAAAATAAGCAAGGATGTTGAATTTATTAAATTTCCACCAAATATAAGCGATACTTCAAAATTAGGAATTGAGTTATATAAAGAACTAATATCAGATGAGGAAGAATGGAAATTATTTAGAGAACTTAATTTGCTAAATGTAGATGAGAACCTTGTTTACAGAGAGTTTGAAACGCTTTCTAAAGGAGAACAAACAAAAATCCTTTTAGCTATTTTGTTTACAAGAGAAGATGGCTTTTTACTTATTGATGAACCAACAAACCATTTAGATATGGACGGAAGAAAAATTGTAAGTGAATATCTGAAAAGTAAAAAAGGATTTTTGCTTATATCTCATGATAGAGATTTTTTAGATGGTTGTATCAATCATGTTATTTCTATTAACAGGAATTCTATTGATGTCCAATCGGGAAATTTTACATCATGGTATGAAAACAAAGTGATGAAAGACAAATTTGAAATTAGTCAAAATGAGAGATTAAGAAAAGATATTAAACGATTAAAAGAGGCTGCAAGACAAAGTCAAATTTGGTCTGATAAAATTGAAAATACTAAAAATGGTGTGAAAGTATCAGGTGTAAAACCAGACAAAGGACATATAGGTCATCAATCAGCCAAGATGATGAAAAAATCTAAGAATTTGGAGAATAGACATAACAAGGCAATAGAAGAAAAACAGAGTTTACTAAAAGATATTGAAACAAAGGAAAGTTTATTATTGCATCCATTACATCATCATAAAAATCCTCTAATATCGGTTAGCAATTTATCATCATGCTATGGAGAGAGACAGATATTAAGCAATGTAAGTTTCGAGATAAAACAAGGCGATATAGTGGCTATATATGGTCAAAATGGTAGTGGAAAATCAACCTTGATTAAAATTTTATTAGGGTTACATCATGAGTATATTGGTGAAATAAAATCGGCAAGTAATTTAAAAATATCGTATATTCCTCAAGATACATCTAACTTAATAGGTAGCCTAAATGAGTATATTCATAAGCAAGGTGTTGATGAAACATTGTGCAAAACAATTCTTAGGAAGTTAGATTTTGTAAGAGAATTATTTGAAATGGATATGAAGAACTATAGCGATGGACAAAAAAAGAAAGTTTTAATTGCTGTAAGTTTATCAAAGCCAGCTCATATATTTGTTTGGGACGAACCACTGAATTATATAGATGTAATATCAAGAATACAGATTGAGGAAATTATAAAAGAAGCAAAGCCTACACTCATATTTGTGGAACACGATAAGCGATTTGTAGAAGATATAGCCAATAAAATTATACAATTATAAATGAAATAAACAATCAAAGTTTAGAAAAAGACTAACACAGAAACAGTAAATCAAAAATGGTTTACTGTTTTTTTGTTGCTCAGATTTTAGAAGAAAGGACAAAGAAAATGAAAAACATAGATGAAAAAATTTTAATGGCAGAAGAAGAAATTAAGCAGTTACAAAACAAGAGAAAAAAACTCATCAGTCAGCAGAAACAGGAAGAAAGAAAAAAGAGAGATAAAAGGCTTTATGAAAAAGGAGCAGTCTTTGAAAGTATCTTTACAGAAAGCAAGGATTTTAGCAAAGACGAATTTTATCAGCTAATCACATTCCAAAATATCAAAGAAGCAGTTAATCAAAAAATTCTAAAAATCATAGAAAAACGAGAACAAAGCGAAAACAAAATTATAGAAACACAAGAGGAAGAAATGAACACAGAGGAATAGTCCCTTGTTTACAAGGGCGCACATATACACCTTAACAGGTGCGTGCGTTCTCCGAAGGCTCTTAGCAGAGGGCATATCAGCTAACGCTGATACAGGGGAGCTACACTCCCCTACGGAAATAAATTTCCTACCCCTTGTGTACTTCCCAAAAGAAATCGGATAAAAGCTATCCGATTTCTTTTGGAAGTCTTATCTATCGCCACCATATCCATATAAGAAAAAGAGAGGAGGTTTTTAGCTATGGCGATATACCATCTTTGCATAAAGATTATCTCAAGAGGAAAAGGCAAAAGTGCGGTAGCAGCTTCCGCCTATCGAAGTGGCGAAAAGATAAAAAATGAATATGACGGCATAGTCCATGACTTTACAAGAAAAGGCGGAATAGCCCATACAGAAATCCTATTACCACAAAATGCACCACAGGAATTTTCAGATAGAGGAACATTATGGAACAGTGTAGAAAAAATAGAAAAGAGTAAAAACTCACAGCTTGCAAGAGAAATCGAAATTGCTTTACCTAAAGAATTAAGCAGAGAAAAACAGATAAATCTTGTACGAGAATATGTAAAAGAAAATTTTGTGAAAGTTGGTATGTGTGCAGATATTGCATTACACGATAAAAATGACGGAAATCCACATTGTCATATCTTACTTACTATGCGACCGTTCAACGAAGATAAAACATGGGGAACAAAATCAAAAAAGGAATATATTCTTGATGAAAACGGAGAAAAAGTAAAACTCAAAAATGGCAACTATAAAACAAGAAAAATCAATACAGTGGATTGGAACGAACAAGACAAAGCGGAACATTGGCGAAAAACATGGGCAGACATTACAAACAAATATCTTGAAAAAAATAGTATACAGGAAAAAGTAGATCACCGTTCCTATCAAAGACAAGGTATAGAACAAATACCGACCATTCATTTAGGCGTATCAGCTACCCAAATGGAAAAGAAAGGCATAGCCACCGACAGAGGAAATATCAACCGAGAAATCAAACATCAAAATATGATTTTAAGAGAAATCTCAAGACGAATAAAAGCCTTACTAAATTGGATAAGAGGAATTGGAAAAGAAGAAAAAACAGAAACTGATAATCTCAAATCCACCCTCCCATCCAAAGAAAATTTGTTATCAATTTTTGAAAATCTTATTCGTAATAATGCAGATAAGCATAATACAGATTTCGAACAATACATCGAAAGCTATCAATTCTTAAAAGAAAAAAACATCATTTCCTTATCTGAACTGAAAGAAAGTATAGTTACTTTAAGAGATAAGAATTACAAGACCACAAGAGCTATTAAAGATACCGAAAAGAAAATAGATGACAGAGTACAACTTATCGACCAAGCCGAGAAATATTTGAAGCATAAAGATACCTATAAAGCCTATACCAAGCTAAAGAAAAACAAACAAGATACTTTCTACAATGAACATACCGCAGAGATTATTTTATTTGAAAGTGCCAAAAAATATCTGAAAGAGCATTTAGGAGAAAGCAAAACCATAAATATATCCAAATGTAAATCTGAAATAGGCACTTTGAGGAAAGAAAAAGATACTCTATATTCTCAAATCACAGATATACGAAAAGAAGTGGAACAGGCTGAAAGTGTTAGAAGCTGTATAGATAAATTACTGCAAGAAAAGAGAGGACTAACACAGGTCAAGAAGAATGAGTTAGGTCTATAAAACTGAGCTAAAAAATGGTATAATGTTATAAATATAGAGTGAAATAAAATTCAAATTAACTTAAGGAGGTGCATTGAAATACAAAAAGTAAAGATAGAAAAGAATACTGTTCAGGAAACATTGCTTGTGCCACTATTTGGTAGAAAAATGTGTTCTGAAAAATTTCCTGAACTATATACAGACATTTTCGCAAAGAATTTATGTGATAGTTTGGATTATGATTTTTCAGAATTAGAGAGAAAAAATAATTCGTTTTTATATGAGTTTGGATCACTTGAAGCAGCAATGCGTCAGTTAGATATTATGTGGGAAATTAAAGAATATCTAAAGACTTATCCGAAGGCAACTGTTGTAAATCTTGGCTGCGGCTTAGACGAAACAGGAAAAGCTTGTGATAATGGAAGTTGTAAGATAGTCAATGTAGATTTCCCCGATGTTATAGAAGTTCGTAATCAGCTTATTTCAAATTATGAAAGAGAAAAAAATGTTGCCTGTGATTTAAAAGATTATTCATGGATGAACGAAGTAGACGGTTCAAATGGAGTTATTTTCTTTGCGGCAGGGGTATTTCATTATTTTAAGAGAAACGAAGTAAAGGATTTGGTTTTAGAGCTTTCTAAAAGATATGTAGGAGGCTGCTTGATTTTTGATAGTGTAGGCAAGCTTGGTTTAAAGCTAATGATGTCAAAGACACTAAAGAATATGGGTATCAGCGATGTAGAAGGATTATTCTATACAAATAATCCAATGCAAGAGCTTAACTGGTCGGACAAAATAAAAATTACATCAAAAGGCTATATGTTAGGCTACTATGACATGAAAAGTCCCAATATTCGTTTCTCTCATCGCTTACTTGCAAAGATAGGCGATGATATGATGAAGATGGCTATAAATAAAATTGAGTTTGTTTAACTCAAGCAACTAAATACAATCTATAACATATCAACTTACGAAACAGTAAATCATAAAAGGTTTACTGTTTTTTCTTTGTCTAAAAATGGAAAGGAGGACACATGGAAGAAGAAAAAAGAGATATAAAAAAACTACAACATAAACAGCTAATAATGGATATTGGAAAGACAAAATATACTGTAAATCTACATTTTAAGCAAGGTACAGAGGAAACATACAAGGATAAAATACTAAAGCTAATCAAGAGAGAAACAGAGAAGATATAAATTTGTCAAAGAAATTTTGTTTATGTCCTTGACAAATCTTTCCAAAAGGCACACTTGTGTTAGAGTGTGGAAAAATGCTTTATGAAAATGGATATGACATAAAGATTTTAAATACAATAAACTTCAAAAAGTCTATGAAATACAATCCATTTGCCTATTTGAGAAGTGAAAAAGATATTTTAAAGCTTGTTCAAACTATAATTGCTAATACAAAGGGAGATGGAGAAAAGGCAGGAGAAGATTTTTGGGTAAAGGCTGAGAAGTTATATTACACTGCCCTTATCGGTTATATCTATTATGAAGCACCAGAAGAAGAAAAGAACTTTAAGACACTTTTAGATATGATTGACGCAAGTGAAGTTAGAGAAGATGACGAAACCTATATGAACCCAA
>JAUMZM010000006.1 GCA_030528125.1 Tissierellia bacterium | reverse complement strand
GTTTTTTTTATTTCCTCGCCTTTTTTATTTTGGGACTTTTGCAACAGCCCCTTTTAGATAAAATAAATATTAAGCAAAATCTTAGACTTATTGGAATATCTGTATCTAACTTGCAAAGTATAAGCATATATCAATTGAGTTTTTTGTAATTTATAAATAAAAAAAGAAGGCTTAAACCTTCTTTTTTTATGTAAATTACTTGTTTACTGCTTCTTTTAGAGATTTACCTGCTTTGAAAACTGGTGCTTTTGAAGCTGGAATATGAATTACTTCTTCAGGCTTTCTTGGATTTCTTCCTTCTCTTGCTTTTCTATCTCTTGTTTCAAAAGTTCCAAATCCTACTAATTGAACTTTTTCTCCGTTTACAAGAGCTTCTGTAACTGTTTCAAGAAAAGCATTAAGTGCTTTTTCTGAATCGATTTTTTTAAGCCCGCTTTTTTCTGAAATATTCATTAAAAGTTCTGATTTATTCATTGTGTTCCTCCTAAAATTATTATTAAGATTTAACTATTTAACTCTATGTTAGATTATACATAATGACCCAAGCAATTTCAAGGCTTTTTGAAAGTTTAGTTAAATATTTTTATCCTTGCTTTCTTCATTAAATCCTTATAATAATGATCGTATTCTTTTTCATATAATAGATCTCTAGCAGAAAGAATCAATTCTTTCTCGTTTGTATTTAAAGAAGTTATTTGCAAAATATAATATGAATTTTCATAAGAAAAAACATTGCTAATTTCACCTTTTTTGCTCATTTTAGATTTTTTTAACAAAGGATCATCAAAATACACAAAATCAGAATTAATTACATTAAAATTTTGTACATCTTTATCTACTAAGTCTTTTAATGACTTGTTTTTTATGCTATCTCTTAAAGTATTTGCATAATTTTCATCTTTAAATTCAAGTGCTATATACTTATATTTTTGATGCAAATCTTCATTTTTATCATAAAATCTTAATATTTTATTTTCTGATATATCTATATTATCTAAAAAAGATTCCTTATGCTTTTTCCTTATTACATCGTTTAAAAGTACATCCTCATATACTTTTAAGTCTATATCAAAAGCACTCAAATTAGCCTTTAACGAATCCTTGCCATTTAGATTATCTATTCCTTCTTTTTCAAGACTATTTACATCATCCTTATCTATAGATATATCATTGTCTTCTAAGTCTTTTAGCATAACTTCATCTTGAATCATGCTATCTAATAAATTTTCTTTTAGTATATCTAGATTTCTTTTGCCATCTTCATTTTTCATTGCTAGATAATCACTTCCGTATTTGTTGGCATAGTATTTAGTATAGAAATTAAGCTCATTTTGAAATTCAACTTTAGTTATCTCTCTATCATTAACTATTGCCACAACATCCTTATTATCATTGCTACATGAAGACAATCCTACTAATAAAAATAAAATTAAACTAATTTTTGCTATTGAAATCTTGTTGTACTTCTCCCTTATTTTCTTCATTTTTGTTGCTTCCATTTTCTGTTATAATAGTTGCCTTTTTTTGAAGATTTTGGAAATAATCATTATATTTTTGATCAAGCACTTGTTCTTGTATTTCATCTTTTAATTGATCAAAGCTATTTTTTACATCATTAACTTTAATTATATGATATCCAAATTGAGTTTTTACAGGATCACTTATCTCACCTTTTTCCATTGAAAAAGCTTTATCACTGAATTCTTTTGCCATATCGCTCTTTTTGAAAAATCCTAATTCTCCACCATTTCCAGCATTGGCAGTATCTTTAGAATATTCTTTTGCAAGATCTGCAAAATCTTCTCCATTATCAAGTTTTTTTTTAACTTCATTTGCAGTTTCTTCATCTTCAACTAAGATATGACTTGCATCTACTTGAGATAATTCATCCTTATGATCTTCAAAGTATTTTTTCAATTCATCATCTGATGCTTTGTTGTTCTTTTTATACCATTCTTTATGTTTTTGATACATTAGATCCTTTTTTAATGTATTTTTGTATTCATCAACATCTACTCCATAATCTTCAAGCATCTTATCAAATTGTTCTTGTCCACCAGAATTTTTTACTGTTTCATCAAACTTTTGATTTATTTCTTTTTCTGATACTTTTATTTTATTTTTCTCAAGGTCATTACTTATTAACTTATCTTGAACCATCATTTGTACTACAGAATCTTTTAATCCTTGTTGAGCTGCAAGCATTCCCTTGTAAAAATCCATTTCTTTTTGATAATCATCTTTTGAAAGCTTTTCTCCATTTACTATGGCAACTGAATCGTTACCTAATTTTTCTTTAGCTTCGCTTTCTGTAACTTGTGTAGAATCTGGATTTACATTTGAAGATTCATTTGTTGTTCCATTTGCTCCACAAGCTGTTAATAAAATTGTTGAAGCAAATATTGCTCCCATTAGTTTCTTATTCATTAGTTTCTCCTTTTCTTATAGAATCTATTATACTCAAAAGATTATAGCAATCTACTAATTTTCTAGGACTTGAATCTATTTTAAAAGATGGCTTCGTTGATAAATCCATTTGAAGATTAGAATTAAACTGTTCATTTATAGAGCTTAATTGTTCAAAAGTAAATTTATTTCTATCTTTATATTTTATATAGATAGTTCCTGTTCTTTCTACAATCTCATAAAATCCATTCTTGCTCGCTAGTGATTTTATCAAAGAAACATACATTACATTATCAACAGATACAGGTATATCACCGTATCTATCTATAAGATCTTCTACTATCTCATCATAATCTTTAATATCATCTATTGCAGCAATTCTATTATACATTTCGATTTTTTGAGTACTATCTTCTATATAGCTATCAGGTATATAAGCATCTGATTTTATATCTATATAAACATCATCTTTATTCGACTTATCATACAAATTATTATCGAGATCTTCTTTATTAAGATTGTTTATAGCTTGCTTTAGATACTTTACGTATAAGTCATATCCTATGGCATCTACATGTCCACTTTGACTTTCTCCTAATATATTACCTGCTCCTCTAAGCTCCAAATCTCTCATAGCTATCTTATAACCAGACCCAAAATCTGAAAAATCTTTAATTGCTTTTAATCTTTTCTCTCCTACTTCGCTTATTATCTTTGCTTGTCTATAGGTAAAGTAGGCATAGGATGATCTATTAGATCTGCCGATCCTTCCTTTTAATTGATAAAGTTGGCTTAATCCCATTATGTCAGCATCATAAACAATAATTGTGTTTACATTTTGTATGTCCATTCCGGTTTCAATTATTGTTGTTGATAGTAAAATATCGAACTTACCATCTATAAAATCAATCATGACATTTTCTAATTGTTTTGGAGTCATTTGTCCATGAGCCATTGCAATTTGAGCTTCTGGGACGAGTTCTTTTAGATGTTTATATATTATATCCATATCATAGACTCTATTATATACAAAATAAATTTGTCCATTTCTATCCATCTCTTTTAGGATAGCCTCTCTTATTATACTTGGATCATATTCTATAACATAGCTATTGATAGGACTTCTATTTTCTGGCGGTTCATCAAGAGTGCTCATATCTCTTATTCCTACTAAAGACATTTGTAATGTTCTAGGTATTGGAGTAGCAGATAATGTAAGAACATCGATATTTTCTTTTAATTTCTTTAATTTTTCTTTATGTTTTACTCCAAATCTTTGCTCTTCATCTATTATAAGTAATCCCAAATCTTTAAATTTCACATCTTTTGATAGAAGTCTATGTGTACCTATGATCATGTCGACTTTGCCTTTTTCCAGATCTTTTAGACTATTTTGTTGATTGGCTTTAGTCTCAAATCTGCTTAGCATTTTTATTGTTACAGGAAAGTCTTTGAATCTTTCTTTTGCAGTCTCATAATGTTGCCTTGCAAGAATTGTTGTTGGAACTAAAAAAGCTACTTGCTTACCATCTTGTATTGCTTTAAAAGATGCTCTTAGTGCAACTTCTGTTTTTCCATATCCAACATCTCCACATAAAAGCCTATCCATTGGCCTATCTGATTGCATGTCTTGTTTTATTTCATTTATAGATCTTATTTGAGAATCTGTTTCATCATATATAAAAGAATCTTCAAATTCTTTTTGCCATATTGTATCTTTAGAGAACTTATAACCTTTTTCTTCACTTCTTTTTGCATATAATTTGACTAGATCCTCAGCTATTTCATCTATTGATTTCTTTGCTTTTTGCTTAGCTTTAGACCAATCACTTCCTCCAAGCTGTGATAGTTTTGGAGCAGAATCGCCATTTCCTATATATTTATGAATCAGAGAAATTTGATCTATTGGAATATATAATTTATCATTCGAACGATATTTTATTACCAAATAATCTTTTGCAGTATCTGTTACTTGAATTTTTTCGATACCTTCGTATTTTCCTATACCGTTATTCTCATGAACTACATAATCTCCTATTTCAAGATCAGAATAGTTTATTATTTCAGAGCTATCAAGCTTTTTATTTCTGCGTTTTTTTCTTTTATGTCTTTGAGCCCCATATATTTCTCTATGAGTAAATACATGAAGATTTATATCTGGAAGATAATATCCTTTTGATAAATTTCTAGATACTATAACAATATCTTTTTTATCTATTGAAAATGATATATCATCTTTTATAGTAGGATAAAAATCCTGGTCATTAAATATTTCTGATATATTCTCTGCGTTTTCTCTATTTCCTGCAAATATTAATATCTTTGTATTATGTGAAGAAAGTGATATAAGAGATTTAGCAAAGTCTTTTATCCTTCTATTGAAATTTTCCTCTTCTATTGATTTTATCTCGATTAGCATATTAGGTTTAAATGCACTTGATTGTCTCATTATTTGAGTGATATTTATAATAGGAAATTGATAAAATTCCTTCATTATATCTTTAAAATCAATAAAGGTATTTTGATGAGATGAAAAAACTTCTCCTTTTTCCATATTATAAGTTATTTCTTCAAGAAACATTTTTTTATTTTCAGAATATGAATCATATATTCTTACAATATCTCCAGAAAAGATGACACTATCTTTAGGAAGATAATCACATATACTACTATATCTATCTTCATCAAGATAATTTATTATCAAATCCTCATTTGCTATATACATATTATCTTCTAAAAAACTAAGAATTTGAGTAAATTTATCGATTACCTTTTTATTATCATATCCATAATCTGGATGATCTTCTTTTTGTTTTATGTCTTTTATTATAGACTTTTTTATAAATTCAATATCATCACATGAGAAAATCATTTCACTTGCAGGAAGTATTTTGATTTTTTCTATATTTTCAATAGATCTTTGAGTATCTTTATTAAAAAATCTCATTGAATCTATTTCAGTATCAAATAATTCTATTCTGCAAGGATTTTCTTCATTTACAGACCAAAAGTCAATTATTGCTCCTCTTACAGAAAATTGTCCTTTGTTTTCTACAAGTTTTACTTGTTCATATTTTAATTTTATAAAATTTTGTTTTAATTTATCTATATCAATTTCTGTATCTAAATCTATACTTATAATATTTTCTTTAAGATAGCTAATTTTAGTTAATTTATGTGATATTGCCTTTTGAGTAGTTACTAATATAATTTTTTCATTATTTAAAAGCTTATTTATTATCTCTAATCTTTCATTTTTGATTTTTGTATCAATATTTTTTATGTTATAAAAACTAGTATCAATATCAGAAAATAAATAGGCTCTATCATCTAATATATTATTTATATCATCTACTAATTGACCTGCCTTTTTATTATTTTCTGCTAAATATAATATAGTTTTGTCTGTCTTTTCAAAAAAAGAGCATAGAAAATGCGCCCTTACTTCTTCTAAAAGTCCATATACATATAAGGGTGATTTTTTCTCATAATTAGATATTAAATTATTAAAACCTTCTAAGTTAGAAAATTCTTCACTAATAAAACTCATTATTCATCATCTTCCAAGAAATTTAGAGAATTAAACTTATTCATAGCGGTATCTACATTATTTTCTATAATTTCTTTTACTGCATCTTTTGCTGACAATATCTCTTTTTCTACTATTTTTACATCTTTTTTATTAAATCCAGATAAAACATAATTTGCAAGATTAATGTGGCTTTCGTTTTGTCCTACTGCAATCTTTACTCTAGTGAAATCATCAAATCCTAATTGATATATTATAGACTTCATTCCATTATGACTTCCTGCAGAACCCTTTTTCTTAATTCTTACAGTTCCAAATTTTATGTCAATATCATCTAATATTACAATTAATTTATCTTTATCAGGTTTATAAAAATCAAATATATCTTTTACAGATTTTCCAGAATCATTCATAAAAGTTTGTGGCTTAACAAGCATTACAGGTTGACCAGAGATTTCTCCCTGGCCTACCAATGCTTTAAATTTTAATTTATTTACTCTTATGTTATTTTCTTCCGCAATTTTATCAATTGTTATAAAACCAACATTATGTCTTGTATTTTCGTATTTTAGTCCTGGATTTCCAAGTCCAACTATAAAATACATTTATTTTCCACCCTCAAAAAGTCCACTTATTGACTCGTATTGATTTATTCTTCTCATAGCTTCTGATAATAATGGAGCTATTGAAACTACATGAATCTTATCAATTCTCTTTTCTTTTCCAAGAGCTATTGTATCTGTTACAACTACACCTTCTACTGATGGACTTTGGAGTTTTTCTATTGCATTTCCTGATAAGACAGCATGAGTTGCAGCAATATATATTTTATTAGCTCCATTTTCTTTAAGATAATTTGCTGCATTTGTAATAGTTCCTGCTGTATCTATCATATCATCTACTAATATGCAGTTTTTGCCTTTGAAATCTCCAATTACATTCATAACCTCACTTACATTAGGTCTAGGTCTTCTTTTTTCAATAATTGCTATTTGAGTTTTTAGATAGTCTGCAAAATTTCTTGCTCTTGTTACTCCTCCTAAGTCAGGACTTACAACAACATAATCAGAAGGATTCTCTTTTGCATCTGTAAAATATTCACTTAATAACTTTATAGCTGAAAAATGATCAACTGGTATATCAAAATATCCTTGAATTTGTCCAGCATGAAGATCCATAGTTATTATTCTATCTGCACCTGCAACAGTAATTAAGTTTGCTACAAGCTTTGCTGTTATAGGTTCTCTTCCCCTTGTTTTTCTATCTTGTCTTGCATAACCATAATAAGGCATCACAACATTTACAAATCCTGCTGAAGCTCTCTTACAAGCATCTATCATAATTAGAACTTCCATAAGATTTTGATTAGTTGGAGATGAAGTTGGTTGAACTATATAAACGTCTTTTCCCCTTACAGCTTCATTAATAGTTACTGATATTTCTCCATCCTTAAATGTTTTTACTTCTGCTTTTCCAAGTGGCATCTTTAGACTTTCACAGATTTTTTCTGCTAAAGCTAAATTAGAATTACCTGAGAATACTACCATTTCTCCTCTGTTTAAACAAAAATTTTGTGATGACGAATTTTCTGTTGATGTCATTTTTCCTCCTTAAGTTTATCCCTTTTCTTTTTCTTTTCGACATAACCTTCTATATTTTTTTGGCTAGCTCTTTCAATTGAAAGCATGCCAGAGCCCACATCATTAGTTATAGTGGAACCTGCAGCTATATATCCTTCTTTTTCAACATGTACAGGTGCAACTATATTGGCATTTGATCCTATAAATGCTCCATCTTCTATTGTTGATCTATGTTTAAATTTACCATCATAATTTACAAATATTACTCCACATCCAACATTTATATTCTTTCCTAAATCTGCATCTCCTATATATGCAAGATGTCCTGCCTTAGTATTTTCTCCTACTATTGCATTTTTAACTTCAACGAAGTTTCCTATATGGACATTTTCTTTAAGATGAGCCTTAGGTCTTAGATGTGAAAATGGACCTATGTCTACTCCACTTTCGACATGAGACTTTTCTATTACAGAATTGTCAATTATTACATTATCTTCAATAATACTTTCGTCTATTCTTGAACTTCCCTTTATTATACAGTTTTCACCAATTATAGATTTACCTAAAATACAAGCTCCTGGATAGATTTCTGTATCCTTTCCAATTTTAGCGTCTTTATCAATTCTAATCATACTTGGGTTATGCATTATAACACCATCAATCATAAATTTCTTATTTATTCTTTCTTGCATTATAATCTCTGCCCTAGATAATTCATATTTATTATTTATTCCATAAAATTCGTTTGGATCATAAAATGTATAACATCCTACTTTTTTCAAATTGTTTTTTATAATTTCAATACAATCTGTTAAATATAATTCTCCTTGAGAATTTTGTGTATTTAGACTTGATAAAGCTTCTTTTAAGTCTTTTCCTCTAAAGGCATAAATACCTGTATTTATTTCTTTGATTTTCTTTACATCACAATTAGCATCTTTTTCTTCTACAATCTTTTCAAATTCGTTATTTTCTCTGACTATCCTACCGTATGTTGTTGGATCATCCAAAATTGTAGATAAAACAGATGCGCTATTATTATTGTCTTTGTGTAATTTTATAAATTCTAAAAGACTTTCTCTTGTTAGAAGTGGAATATCGCCATTAAGAACTACTACATTATCATTATCTTCTATTTCCTCAATGGCAAGACTTACAGCATATCCAGTACCATAAGGGTATTGTTCTCCGATATGCTGTCTTTTTATTATTAAATTTCCAAACTTTTCTTTGATTTGTTTTTCATTTTCTCCAGCAATTACTATTGTTTTAGCATTGTCTGATATATTTGCTGCATCAACTACATACTCAAGAATATCGTGATTTAAAAGCTTATGTAAAACTTTTGACTTGTTTGATTTCATTCTTGTGCCTTCACCTGCAGCTAAAATTATTGTAATATCCATTTTTTACCTCTACTTTTCAAAATAATTATACTCTACTAAAATTAAGATTAAAGTTATGAGAACATTTTTAAAACTTCCTCTTCATATTTTAATTGATTGATATTTGTTAAGTAGAACATCCTTTGTTTTTCTTTAACTTTTATTATATCTCCATTTAACCTTTTAAATATAACTTCAAAACTGCTAATATTGCCTGTAAAGTATTCAGGATTTGATAAGCTTAGAGCTTCTAATATATCTTCAAGATTATAATTTTCTTTATAGAGTTTTTTTAACATATCATAAGATAATGAAGATAATTCTGTATTTATGTCAGCTATTTGATTTAAAGTATTTTTTGAAATCTTTGTTTTATTTATAAGTTCTTGACTTAGAATAGTGACTTTAATAGATGCACTTGTGAGTTTTTTAATTGAATCTATATCAAGATCTGTATCTATAGTTACTTTTCCATCAACTATATTATAATCAAAATATTTTTCGTTTATCACAATTTCTTCTACTCTTGATATAATTTCAGGATATTTTCTAAACAACTTTTTTATATTACAGAGATTGCTTGTAGATAATATCTTTACTTTCTGTTTTTCATTTTTTATAACCTTGTAAATTTCATCTAAATTATCAGTATCTTCTTCTTCCTTTAGAAATTTTTCACTAAAATCTTTAGAATGATCGAAAAATCCATCTTCTCCAAATTGTTTGAAGATTTCAGGTTGACTAGATAAATCTTCTTTCTGTCTAACTATAGGAACTTCTAATCTTAATAGCTTTGATATTATTCTAGCATTTCTATATGAATTTTCTATATCTATATTTCCATTTACAACAGAGATTATTTTTGGCTCTATAAACTGTTTGCGGTTTATAAGCATAATCGCAAAGAAATTATCTATATCTGGATTTGAATCTATAATCAAAGGTATTCTCATAGGACTTCCTATTCGGCAATTTCCAATGCTAATTTCATCATATTTGTATATGCTGTTTGTCTATTTTCTGCAGAATCTGTCTCACCTGTAACCAATGAATCACTAATTGTAAATATTCCCAAAGCCTTTTTGCCCAATTTTTTTGCAATAGAATATAAACCATAAGTTTCCATTTCAACACAAGCTATACCATACTGAACAAGATTATCTGAAATTTCTTTTGGCATGTCATCATAGAATTGATCTGCACTTAATACTTGCTCAAAATGAGTATTAAGTCCTAATTCTTTTGATGTTTCATAAGCTTTAAGCATTAGATTGAAATCTGGTGTTGTTGAAAAATGATATTTTCCAAATACAGCTTCATTTATTGAAGAATCTGAACAAGCACTTGTTGCAATTACTAAGTCCCTAAGATTAATATTTTCTTGCATGCTTCCAGCTGTTCCTATTCTTATAATGCATTCTACATCATAGAATCTAAATAATTCATTAAAATAAATAAGAGATGATGGAATCCCCATTCCTGATCCCATTACGGAAATCCTTTTTCCTTTATAGTATCCTGTAAATCCAAGCATTCCCCTTGTATGATTAAATTGAGTAACATCTTCTAAAAAGTTATCTGCAATGTATTTAGCTCTTAGAGGATCTCCAGGCATCAAAACAGTTTTTGCTATTTCATCTTTGCTTTTTGCATCGATATGTGTTGTTGGTATACCCATAATAATACTCCCTTCGTATTTGATATTTTCATTATAGCATAAATAAAGAATGAGGAGAATCTCACAAAAGAAATTCTCCAAACTCTATTAATCTTTATTTGAAATTTTTGATATATTGATCTTTTATATTTTCTGCTGTAAAACCTAATTCTTCTAAGACTTTATTTCCATTTCCAGACATTCCAAATCTATCAATTCCTATTGAAATTCCATTATCTCCTACAAATTCTTTCCATCCAAATGTAGAAGCTGCTTCTATTGAAACCCTATTTTTGATATCTTTAGGTAATACTTCTTCTTTATATTCCATACTTTGATTTCTAAATAATTCAAATGATGGCATTGATACAACTCTTACATCAATTCCTTCTTTAGCTAAAAGTTCTTTTGCATCAAGAGCAATAGAAACTTCTGAACCTGTTGCTATTAGTATTCCGTCTTTTTTAGAAGTTTCAAAGTCACTTATTATATAAGCTCCCTTTTCTAGAGATTCATTATCTTCTGTTTCTTTCAAATTTCTAAGATTTTGTCTTGAAAGAACTATCATATTAGGAGTTTGTTTTGATTTTAATGCAACAATCCAAGCTTGTCTAACTTCGTTTGCATCTGCAGGTCTAATTACATTTAGATTAGAAACTGCTCTAAATGATGCAAGTTGTTCTATAGGCTCATGAGTTGGTCCATCTTCTCCTACTGCGACAGAATCATGAGTAAATACATAAGTTACTGGTAATTTAGATAAAGCAGCTAGTCTAATAGCTCCTCTTAAATAATCTGAAAATACAAAGAATGTAGAAACATAAGTATTTGTTCCTCCATGAGCCATTATTCCATTTGCTATAGCTCCCATTGCAAATTCACGCACGCCATACCAGATATTAGAACCTTTATAATTCTCACTAGAAAAATCTTCACTTTCAGAAATCATTGTCTTATTAGATGATGATAAATCTGCAGATCCTCCCCAGAAGTTTATATCATTTTTAGATATGTCTTGAATTATTTGTCCAGAGCTTGATCTTGTAGCAATTGGCTTATCATTAGATGTATATTTCTTTATTTTCTCTTTAAGTTCTTCATCAAACTTTCTTTCGAATCCATCTTTAAAAGCTTTTGCTAATTTAGGATATTCTTTTTCATATTCTTTAAAAAGATTATCCCATCTTTCATTAGCCTCTTTACCATTTTTTATTATATTTTCAGAAAATCTTTCATATACTTCTTTTGGGACTTCAAAGTCATCATATTTCCAATTATAAATATTTTTAACATTTAAATAATCATCTTTTCCAATAGGAGCACCATGTACTTTATTTGTTCCTTGATTCTTTGATCCATATCCTATTATAGTTTTTACTTCAATAACAGTTGGTCTATCAGTATCTTTTTTAGCAAGTTCTATTTTTTCATACAAATCAGAAAGATCATTACCATCTTCAACTCTTAAATATGACCAATTATAAGCTTCAAATCTCTTTTTGATATCTTCTGTAAAAGATTTGTTAAGAGGTCCATCTAAACTTATATTGTTTGAATCATACAAAAGTATAAGCTTAGATAATTTAAGATGTCCAGCCAAAGAAAGAGCTTCTGAGGATATTCCTTCCATTAAATCTCCATCACCGCAAATTGCATAAGTGTAATGGTTAACTATATCAAAACCATCTTTGTTATATGTTGCAGCAAGATGTCTTTCTGCCATTGCAATTCCAACGGCATTTGCAATTCCTTGTCCCAATGGGCCTGTAGTTACTTCAACACCATCTGTATGCATTCTTTCTGGATGTCCTGGAGTCTTAGATCCTAATTGTCTAAAATTCTTTAAATCATCGATGCTTAAATCATATCCTGACAAATGAAGTAATGAATACAACATAGCAGAACCATGTCCTGCCGATAGTACAAATCTATCTCTATCAACCCAACTTGAGTTTTTAGGATTTACTTTTAAGAATTTATTCCATAAACAATATGCCATTGGACTTGCACCCATAGGAAGTCCTGGATGTCCACTATTAGCATTTTCGATTTGTGATATTGAAAGTGTTCTAATTGTATTTACAGCTAATGTATCAATATTATCAAACATTTAATTCTCCTCTAATTTTTTAATTTTATCAACTCTTCTTTGATGTCTACCACCTTGAAAATCGGAATTTGCAAATTCTCTTACAATCATCTTGCAAAGCTCATTTCCTATAACTCTAGCACCAATGCATAAGCAATTTGCATTATTGTGTTGTCTGCCCATTCTTGCACTATATGGCTCACTGCAACAAGCAGCTCTTATTCCTTTTATTTTATTAGCGCTTATGCTCATTCCAACACCTGTTCCACAGATCAAAATAGCATAGTCAGCTTCTTTATCTATTACTTTTTCACAAGCCAACTTAGCCCAATCAGGATAATCTGTAGATTCTTTATCCTTTGTTCCTACCCACATAACATCATGACCTAGAGCCTCTAATTCTTCTTTTACAGCATCTACAAGGTCAATTCCACCGTGATCATTTCCTATTACAAATTTCAAATTATTCACCATCCTTCTTTACATTTATAGGATAACAATAATATCTTATTATGTCTAGATTATACTTCATTTTATAATTTCACCTATTGTGGTATAATTGAGGTTATAAGTTAACTAGAATAATTAAGGAGCTTTGAATGTTTGAATTTAATTTAAAAAATAAAGAATACAAAAATATACATTTTATAGGAATTGGTGGAATTTCTATGTCAGGAATCGCCACTTTATTATTAAAACACGATTATAATATTACAGGTTCTGATAGAGAAGATTCAGAACTTATTGAAAATCTTAGAAAAAATGGTGCAGAAATTTTTATAGGACAGAAAAAAGAAAATATCAAAAATCCAGATCTAGTAGTATATACAGATGCTATACTTGATGATAATGAAGAATTAATAGCTGCAAGAAAATTAGATATTCCAGTAGTTACAAGAGGAGTATTTCTTGGGGCATTGATGAGAAATTACAAAAATTCAATTGCAATTTCTGGATCTCATGGAAAGAGCACTACTACAAGTATTATTTCAAAAATATTAATAAACTCACCTGAAAATCCTACAATTCTACTAGGTGGATCATTAGATGAAATAGAGGGAAATGTTCATGTCGGAAGCGAAGATTTCTTAGTTACAGAAGCCTGCGAATACAAAGGAAATATAAGACATTATTTCCCATCTACAGTAATAGTTTTAAATATAGACGAAGATCACTTGGATTATTATAAAGATTTAGATGATATAGTAAATACATTTAAAGATTATATGAGAAATCTAGACAAAGACTCAAAGACTATATTGAATTTAAATGAAGAGAATAATAAGTTAATAATAGACTCCGTTCAAGGTAGATTAATCACTTATGGACAAGAAAATGAAGATGCTGATTATAATGCTATAAATATAAAATTTGATAATATAGGAAGACCAAGCTTTGATTTAAAGATGCCTAATGGAAATATAGAACATTTTGAACTTGGAATAATTGGAAGACATAATATAAACAATGCAATGGCTTCAATAATTGCAACTTATGAAAACGGCATTGATATAGAAACAATAAGAGAAAACCTTAGAAATTATACTGGACTTCATAGAAGAATGGAAATTATAGGAACAGTAGATGATGCAACTATAATGACAGATTATGGACATCATCCATCAGAAATAGAAGTTACTCTTAAAGCATTGAAAGAGCATACAAAAGGCAAATTAATTTGTATATGGCAACCACACACATACTCAAGAACTAAGCTTCTAATAGATAAATTTGCAAGATGCTTTGATTATGCCGATGAAGTCATAGTAACAAAAATATATGCTGCAAGAGAAAAAGAAGATAATACAATCCATTCAGAAGATGTTGTTAAAAGACTTGTAGACAGAGGAATCGACGCTAAATATATCGAAACTTTTGAACAAGCTAGAGATTATATGTATAAAGACATCCATAAAGATGATTTAGTTCTTACAACTGGATGTGGAAATCCAAATGTTCTTGCAGAAATGATTGTAAAAGATCAACAATATAAATAATACTATAAAAACAGCTAGAATTATAATTCTAGCTGTTTTTAGTTGGAATATTATATTTTAGAAATCTCTTATACAAATAAGGTAATGTTATAAGAGCAATTGCAGATATTACAAAATATATAATCTGAATATAATCTGGAATATTAAATGAAGTAAATATTACATCTAATAAATTGTTATACATGTGTAAAATAATAGATAAACCTATCGAATCTGTTTTTATATATACTAAAGCAAGTACTAATCCTGCAAAAAAAGCAAATCCTCCTTGATAAAGATTCCCATGAGCAGCAGCAAAAATCAATGCAGAAATAAGTACAGTAGCTTTTGTACTAAAGACTTTTTTTAATTTATATATAGAATATCCTCTGTATATAAATTCTTCTAATATTGGTGCAAATATTGCTATCCACGCAGTCATAAATAGAGTTGTTTCATTTGCCATTATATCTTCAAAGTTAGAATAAAAGTCCATAGAATCTTTAATAAATCCAAAATGATTTGATAAAAATTTCATAAAATACGTATAGATTGAAGTTATAGCTGTTATAGATACCATCATTAAAAACGCATAAAGTACTGCTTTTTTATTTACTCTATTAAATTTTAAGATATGCTGTTTTTTTACAATTCTTTTCCTTCTAAAAAATACCAACAACAGGACAATCATTATAAAAGTCGATACTGAAGTTGCAAGAGTTGAATATTTAATTAAAAATTCTTTATCTGTAAACCCATAATTTGTATTTATTGACAAAACAAAAAGAATGAGTTGATTTATTAAAAACTCAATAAGGGTAAAAATAGCTATAGTTATAATTACTCTAATAAGCGTAAATATTTTACTTTTCATTCTATCTTCCTTATATTTTTCCCATCACTTTCTAAAATTATATCTCCGTCTTTATCTGTTCTAAAGACTTGTATATTTCTACTTTTTAACTTCGATAAAACAGCCTTAGATGGATGATTATACCTGTTATTTTCACCTACAGATATTATAGCTATCTTAGGATTTACTTCATCTAAAAAAAAGTCATTAGTTGAATATTTTGATCCATGATGTCCAAGCATCAAAACATCACTTTTGAGATTTTCACCAGTATATATCATAGATGATTCACTTTGTTTTACTGCATCTCCTGGAAATAAAAAAGAAGTATTACCATAAGTTAATTTCAAAACTATTGATCTATCATTTTCTTCACTCATATCATAGCTTGTAGGACCTACAACTTTTATTTTTAGATCATCTACATAAAATTCATCATGAATATTTGGTACAATTATTTTAGCATTTGTTGATTTTCTCTTCTTTACAAAGTCTTTGTAAGTTTGGCTATCTTTGGAATATCCAGGATTAATTATATTTTCTATATTAAATTGATCCATAGCTTCAATCAGTCCTGATATATGATCACTATCATAGTGACTTGCAACCATATATTTTATATTAGATACTTTTCTTGATTTAAGAAAAGATACAAACTTATCACTATTACTCTTATCTCCACCATCTATTACTATGTTTTCCTTGCCATTTTGTATCAAAACTCCATTGCCCTGTCCTACATCTATGTATGAAACGATTAAATTATTATTATCTGTTTTTGTTGAATTATCAGAAAAGTTAAAGTATATGTAAGCAATTAAAAATAAAACTAATATGTAATAAATTATAGATTTTAGTTTGTTTTTCATGATAGTCCAACCGAAACCATTAGAGCTTCATCAATTTTAAACATAGTATTTTGATCAAAGCTTCCAATCTTTTCTCTTAATCTCCTCTTATCAATAGTCCTAATTTGTTCTAATAATGCAACGGAATTTTTGGGCAATCCCGCATGATTTCCTCTAAGATTTACATGAGTAGGAAGCTTAGCTTTATTAACTTGGCTAGTTACAGGTGCAACTATTATAGTAGGAGAGTACTTGTTGCCTACATCATTTTGAACAACTAGTACAGGCCTTACTCCCCCTTGCTCGCTTCCTACAACAGGTGATAAATCAGCATAGAAAATATCTCCTCTTTTTATTTTCATTTTAATCTCCCAACTTGTAATCAAGTTTTTTAATTAATTCTCCATTTTTATAATATAACCTTGGAATTCTCATATTGATTATAGACATCAATTCATAAGTAATTGTTCCTATTTTATTTGCTTCTTTATAGATATCAGGATATATTTCTACATTATCTCCTATCTTGACATCTATTCCCGTAGCATCTACCATTATCTGATCCATACAAACAGCCCCTGTTACTCTTGCCAACTTTCCATTTATAAGAACTTCTCCACAATTGGTGAAGCTTCTCATAAATCCATCAGCATATCCTATGCTTATAGTTGCTATTTTCATTTTTCTATCGGATATGAATTTTCTACCATAGCTTATAGATACACCTTTATCAATCTCTTTAACGAAAGAAACTGTAGAAATTAATTTAAATGATTGCTTTAATGAAATATTTTTTTCTTCTTTTAAAAGATCTGATGGATATATTCCATACATGGAAATTCCACTTCTTACCATATCTTTATATATATTATGTTTTATAAATCCAGCATCATTTGATATATGTATGATATCTAATTTAAAATCATCTTTTATCTTATCTATCATATAATCAAAAATATGTAATTGCTTTTCGGTATAACTTGAATCCTTCTCATCTGCGGTTGAAAAATGGGAGAAAGCTCCTACTATATTTAAGTTTTCAAGTTCTTTTAGTTTCTTTATTTTATCTATTTCAAATTCTCTAAATCCAATTCTGCTATGTCCTGTATCAAAAGCTAAGTGTGCATTTATCTTTTCATTTAAGACATCATTTATTTCTACTGCACTATCATAATCATAGATTGTTATATCGATGTTTTGTTTTTGGCAATCATTGATTTCTTCAATTGGCACATAACCTAATATCAAGATTGGTTTAGTTATACCATTATTTCTCAATGACTTTGCCTCAGATACTCTTGCAACTGAAAAATAATCTACTAAATCTTCAATATTTCTTGAAATTTCAACATCTCCAAGCCCGTAAGCATTTGCTTTTACGACAGCTGAAAATTTTGAATTAGGTGCCTTTTTTCTTAAATTTATTATATTTTCCCTTATATAATCAATATTTACTTTTAAATATGTATCGCTCATTTTATTCCTTCATCTTTTTAAAAATATACCCTAAATTATCTATTATATCGCTAGCTATAACTGATTCTTCTGATATTTTATAGCTTGCAAGTTCTCCTGCTTTCCCATGAGCATAACAAGATATTCTAAGTGCTGTTAAAATATCAAATCTTGCTACCATGGATGCAATAATTCCAGTTAACACATCTCCAGATCCAGCAGTTGCCATAGCAGGCGTACCTGAATTATTTATAAATACATTATAACCGTCTGTAATTATTGTCTTATTTCCTTTAAGAACCAAATAAACTCCATACTCTTTCGCAAAATCCACGCTTGCTTTCAATCTATTATTTCTTACATAATCAATACTTAATCCAGAAAGCCTAGAAAATTCCATTTCGTGAGGAGTTAGTATTATTTTATTACTTATTCTTAGGATTTTTTTGTTCTTTGCAACAGCATTAATTCCATCTGCATCTATTACTATGGGAACATCAGTTTTTCTTAGAATTTCTTCTATTAAATAAGATAAATTTTCACCTTTACCCATGCCGGGTCCAATGGCTATAGAGTCTTTTCCGTTTATCTTTTCTATTATATCTTTTACAATTTTTTCATCATATTTAAAATTTTCACTATCAACTGTATATACTATAGCCTCAGTTGATTTTATTTGTAAAATGCTTGCAATTGATTTTGGGGCTAATATGTAGCAAAGCCCACACCCAGATCTTAATGCAGCTTTGCTTGACATATATATAGAACCTGCCATGCCACTACTACCACCTATTAGAAGTACTTTCCCATAATCTCCTTTATGGGTGTTCTTTTTCCTATAAGGAAGGATTTTCATTGAATCATCAATACCGATATCATAATTGTCAAATTTATCATAAGAAATAGCAATCGCATATTCTTTCTCATGAGATATTGAAATATCTAAATATATATTATTTTTAAAAATGGCATAGGGTTTACTGTTTTCGTGAAAAATTTCTATATCTTTATTTTTGATATTGTATAATTTTAATCCCAAGGATTTAACAACTGCTTCTTTTGCAGCAAAAATTCCAGATAAAGTGCTTATATAATCATTCTTTTTCTTAGCATATTCTATCTCTTTATCTGTAAAAACTTTTAAAAAGCTTGGATTATTTTCTATTTTATTTTCAAATTTTTTCATTGATACAATATCTATTCCTATCATTATCTTTCCTTTAATTTTTCGAAATCTTCACTTGCTCTTTTAATTATTTCATCTACATCTATTCCATTGAATTTTCTATTTTCATATACTAATTTACCATTTATTATAACATCTCTAACATCTGATTCATAAGTAGAATAGCATAATGACGAAATCAAGTTATTATTTGGTGTATGATTTATATTATCTATATCTATTATTATTATATCAGCATCTTTTCCTTCTTCTATTGTTCCTATTCTATCTTCAAGTCCTAATGCTTTTGCACCATTTACGGTTGCCATTTCTAAGACTTCATAAGCATTTAGATTCTTTGGATTGTGTATTTTTGAAACAAGAGAAGTCATATTCATTTCCTTAAACATTGATAAATGATTGTTTGATGCAGATGAATCAGTTCCCAAAGCTACATTTACACCATTGTTTTTTAATCTAGTTACATCCAAAAATCCTGATCCAAGCTTTAAATTACTTGAAGGACAATGAATAACTGATACATCATGATTTGCTAAAATTTTAAGATCATTATCAGTAAGGTATACTCCATGTGCTGCTATTGTTCTTTGATCAAATATATGATTTTTTTCCATAAATTCTGTTGGTGTCATATTGTATTTTTCAATAGCATCGTCATTTTCTACTTTTGTTTCAGCAAGATGAATATGCATTGGGGCATTTAGCTCTTTTGCTGTATCGCTACACTTTTGTAGGAATTTAGAATTAGTTGTATAAATTGCATGTGGTCCAAATCCAATATCAATCATGTAAAGATCATTGTATTTATTAAATAGTTCTACATTTTCTTTAAGTTCATCTAATCCATCATCTGCTAAATCTGTAAGTCCTCTGGAAATTTGAGCTCTAATTCCTGTTTCTTTTATCGCCTTTATTGTCTCATCTTCCAAATAATACATATCTGCAAAAGTAGTGGTTCCTGTTTTGATCATTTCTAATATAGAAAGCATACTTGCAATATATACATCTTCTTTAGTTAATTTGTCTTCTAACGGCCATATCTTCTCATTTAACCATGTTTGTAAATCTTCATCATCTGCAAAGTTTCTAAATAAACTCATACCAACATGTGTATGGCAATTTATTAAACCTGGCATTGTCAAGGTCTTAGTTCCATCAATTATTTTTACATCGTTTTCTTCTATATTATCAGAAATTTTTTCTATTTTACCATCTTTTATCAATATATCTTTTTCTTCTATTTTAGAATCTGTCATTGACAATAGTTTTGTATTTTTAATTAAAATTTTCATACCCTATCCTTTTGTTAAAAAGATTGCCAAAAGGCAATCTTTTATAAATTATTTATCTTTTCTTTTAGTAATTCATTGACTTGCTTTGGATTTGCTTTACCTTTGCTTTTTTTCATAGCTTGTCCTACTAAAAATCCAAACGCACGATCTTTTCCATTTTTGATAGCTTCTATTGATTCTCCATTTTCATTTATAACTTCATCTACTATATTTTCAATAAATTTCTCATCATTTATTTGTAATAAGTTTCTATCTTTAGCTAAAACTTCAGGATCATCATTTGTTTCAAATATCTCTCTTAATAATTTCTTTGCGACATTATTATTTATCTTATTATTTTTTGCAAGATTTATAAGCTTTGCAAAATTTTCTATACTCAAATTCATTTCTGAAGCTTCAATCTCTTTTTCATTTAATCTTCTTGAAAGTTCTGTCAAAATCCAATTTGCACATTCTTTAGGATCATTTACCAATTTATTGGTATTTTCAAAAAGTACAGATAGATCTTTACTATGACTTAATAGATTAGCATCATATTCGGAAAGATCATAATCTTTCATATATCTGTCTTGTTTTTCTTTAGGTAATTCAGGAATCATTGCTCTTATTTCATCTATTTGGGCATCTGTTAGTTTGATTCTTGGAATATCCCCTTCTACCGCAAATCTATAATCATTTTCTACGTCTTTTACTCTCATTCTTTTTGTTTCAAAAAGATTATCATCCCATCTTCTAGTTTCTTTTACACCTATTTCTCCATTTTCTAGAAGTTTTCTATGACGCTTTTCTTCATATTCTATAGCTTTTTCTATAGATTTTATAGAGTTTAGATTCTTTATTTCAGATATTTTTGTCTTATTGTTATTTGAATCAGATATATTTATATTACAATCGCATCTCATAGATCCTTCAGACATTTTTACATCTGAAACTTCAAGAAATCTCAATATTTCTCTTAAGCTTTCAACAAATTCTCTAGCTTCTTGTGCAGAATTCATATCTGGCTCTGTTACTATCTCTATTAATGGAACTCCAGATCTATTATAATCCATTAAAGTTTGGCCATCCTCATTATGATTAGACTTTGCAGTGTCTTCTTCCATGTGAATTGAATTAAGTCTTACTTTCTTTCCATTTGATAATTCTAAATATCCACCAACTGCAAATGGCTCATCCTGTTGTGTTATTTGATATCCCTTAACAAGATCTGGATAGTAATATTTCTTTCTATCCATCTTCATATTTTTTCTTATTTCACAATTTAAAGCTATTCCTGCCATTATAGCATATTGTACGGCTGTCTCATTTATAACTGGCAAAGCTCCCGGATGTCCTAGACAAACTGGACATACATTTGTGTTAGGTATTGCTCCAAATTCATTTTTACAGGAGCAAAACATTTTACTTTTTGTAGATAATTCGACATGTATCTCAAGTCCTACTATTGTTTTAGTTTCCATTTCTACTCCTTTCAAAAGCTCTTGCAGCATTTAATAAATCTCTATCTTCAAATTCCTTTGCCATAAATTGAACTGAACCAGAAAGTCCCTTTCTTACTGGAACTGATATTGCACACAAAGAAGATAAATTTGTAATTACATTAAATATTCCCGAATCATATACTTTAAGTGCATCTTCATCCCCATCATCAAGGTATGCTGGTAAATCAGTTGTTGTAGGTGTTAGTATAAAGTCATATTCATCTAAGTAACCACGCAATTCATCTTTGAGTAATTTTCTTAATTTAAGACCTTGTTTATAATGTTTTTGTTCATCATCTTTTGATAGATAATAAGTTCCAAGTGCAATTCTTCTTTTTACTTCTTCGCCAAAGCCTTCTGTTCTTGTCTTTTTGAATAATTCCTCTAATCCATTATAATTATCTGGATGATAACCTAATCTCAATCCATCATATCTTGCAAGATTACTTGCTGCTTCACAGCTCATCACGATATTATAAATTTGATTTGCGTATCTTATATATTTAAATTCTATTTCAGAAATTTCTGCGCCATTATCTTTAAGTATATCTAATGCTTTATTAAAATCTTCCAAAATTTCATCTTCAACACCATATTTTTTTAGATCTTTAGGTATTGCTATTTTCTTGCCATTAAAATCATAATCATATCTACTAAAATCATACTTTTCTAATATAGATGTCATATCATTTTCATCAGGACTTGATACAACATCAGCAAATTCTATTAAATCATCAACACTATCTGCAAAAAGTGAAACTTGATCAAGTGTATTTGCCAAAGATACAACGCCATATCTACTTATTAAAGAATATGTTGGTAAATATCCAACTATATTACAATAGCTTGCTGGTTGTCTTACAGATCCACCAGTATCCGATCCTACAGAAAGTAATACATCTTTATTTCCAACAGATGCTGCTGATCCTGAAGAAGAACCTCCTGGAATTCTTTTGTTGTCTAATGGATTTTTTACAGGTCCATAATAACTTGTTTCAGATGTTGATCCCATAGCAAATTCATCCATATTTGTTTTTGCTATGATTATAGCATCTTCTTTCATCAAATTATCTATAATTGTCGCATTGTATACTGGAATAAAATCAGAAAGCATCTTTGAAGCACAGGTTGTCTTCAAATCTTTTGTAGAAACATTATCTTTTATTGATACACATATTCCAAAAAGTTTTCCTAATTCTTCTCCATTTTTTAGTTTCATATCTAGTTCTTTGGCTCTATCAATAGCCTTATCATTTATTGTTATGTATTGATTAAGCTCATTTTTCTCTACTTTTTCTAGAATTTCTCTTGTTTTTTGTTCAACAGAAATTTCTCCATTCTTATATTTTTCTATTAAAGTCTTTATTTCCATAGTTCACCTTAAAGTTCCCAGTTAAGTCTAAAATATCCAAATTCTGTATCTTTTGCATTTTTTAGTGCTTGATCTCTATCTAAAGATTCTTTTACTTCGTCTTTTCTTAATTTTGCATCATGTTCTACTGCAAGTTCTGCCATCTCAACTCCTGTTGTATCAACTTCAAGAATTGGTTCGATGAAATTCAAAGTTTCATTGAATTTTTTTACAACTCTATCAACTTCATCATCTCTAACATAAAGCATACCTTGAGAATAGATGTCAATTACTTTTTCCTTTTCCATTCTATCTCCTATTCTAAGCTACTAATAAAATCATAAAGTATTTGATCCTCATATATTTCTATACTTAAATCTTGTGCTTTATCTCTTTTTGAACCAGGATTTTTCCCACACAAAACAATATCCGTATTCTTAGATACAGATCCTGTGACTTTTCCACCATTTTGTATTATTAAATCCTTTAATTCATCTCTACTATAATTATCTATTGTACCTGTTATTACAAATTTTTTCCCGTCCAATATATTATCTTTTGTATTTTTATCATAAGATATTTCAATACCTTTGGATAAAAGTATATCAATTGATTTTTTGATTCTTTCATCATTGAAAAATTTGATAATGCCACAAGCTACAATTTCCCCAATATCCTCTATTTCAACTAATTGTTCATATTTTGCATTTCTCAAAGCATCAAAAGATTTGAATTTATCTGCTAAATCATTTGCTGTTTTTTCTCCGACATTTGGAATTCCTATAGCATATATAAAGTTTTTAAGCTCACATTTTTTGCTTTGTTCAATTGCATTTAAGAGGTTTTCAGTCTTTTTTTCTTTAAATCCTTCAAGATTTATAACATCTTCATATTTTAAATCATAGATATCATAAATTTCTGAAAAATTCATCTCTTCAATTAATTTTGCAATAGTTTTTTCTGAAAATCCATCAATATTCATAGCGTTTCTTGAAGAGAAATGTTCCATTCTGGCAACTAATTGTGGCTTACAAGATATTGAATTAGGACAATATATATGCACCTTTTCTTCAATTAATTCTGAATTACAATAAGGGCATCTTTTGGGCTTTTCTATTTCAATTGTACCTTCTTGATTTTCGTCTACAACGCCTAAGATTTCAGGTATTACATCATTACTTCTTCTTATAAAAACATAGCTGTTGATTTTTACCTTTTTTCTTAAGATATCATCATAGTTATTAAGAGTTGCTCTTTTTACTGTAACTCCATTAAAATCAACTGGTTCAAGTATTGCAGATGGAGTAACTTTACCACTTCTACCTACATTCCAAACAACATCTTTTAGTTTTGTAGTATATTCTTCTGGATCGTACTTAAATGCTATTGCCCATCTAGGAAATTTATTCGTATATCCCAAAATTTGTTGGGTTTTTATATCATTTACTTTTATTACTACTCCATCAGTTAATATATCAATCTTTTTTCTTTCTATATCTATTCTTTCTAGCTCTTCTATTATTTGATCATAAGTTTTTACTATTTTTCTATAAGGATAAACATTTAATTTTTGTTCTTTTAGAAAATCTAACATATCTGTTTCTTTTTCGAAGTTTAGATCATTTGTAGGCATTGAATAAAAATAAGCTGTAAGATTTCTTTTTCTAGTCTCTGCTGTATTTAAATTTCTAAGCGCTCCTGCCGCTGCATTTCTTGCGTTTTTTAGAGGAGTATCTGAGTTTTCGTTGTATTTTTTAAGACTTGATAAAGGCATAAGTCCTTCGCCTTGAACTTCTATTTCGCTTTTTTCTTTTATTGTAGTTTGTATTGAATTAATAGTTAGAACTTGTGATGTAATATCTTCTCCTACAATACCATTTCCTCTAGAACTTGCAGTTATTAACTTTCCATCATTATAATGAAGATTAATTGTAAGACCATCAAATTTATATTCCATTACAAATTCTAATTCTGGAAGCTTATCTTCATTATTTCTATTGTAATTATCTATAATTCTTTTAACTCTTTGTATCCAATCTTTTATATCTGAATAATTCTGAGATTTATCTAAGCTATATAATCTTGATATATGATAATGCTTTTCAAATTTATCAAGAATTTTCCCTCCAACTCTTTGTGTTGGACTTAATGGATCAATATGTCCTGTTTCTTTTTCTAATTCTTGAAGTTTCTTATATAGTTTATCATATTCTCCATCTGATACTACTGGATTATCGAGTGTGTAATAATGGTAATTTAGATCATTTATTTTTGCTATTAATTCTTCTATTTCTTTAATCTTATCCATATTTATACCTTTTCAATAGGTGCGTAATTCTGATTTAAATGTTTTAAGCCTTTGTTTTCAAATGATACTATAAGCTCATTTCCATCATCTGACTCATTTATCTGAACTACCATACCTTCTCCCCACTTAGTGTGTTTGATTTTGTCTCCAACTTTTAGTTCTTCACTTCTTGCCTTTTCAATTCTCTTTTTCTTATTTGCTATAGATCTTTTAAGTCTATCTGTCATAAAAGTTTGGCTATCGTATTTATTTCTACTAGAATAAGTTGGTGTTTTATAGAAATCTATTATGTTTAATTCATCGATTATTTCATCGATAAATTCAGATCTTTTGTAATTAATTGATTGTCCATAATTTCTTCTTGTTTTTGCGCTTGTTAGATATAGTTTCTTCTCTGCTCTAGTCATTGCAACATAGAAAAGCCTTCTTTCTTCTTCGATATTTCCCTCTTCTACGCTTCTTTTTGATGGAAACAGATACTGGTCCATTCCTACTATAAAGCAAACTGGAAACTCAAGTCCTTTTGCTGCATGAACTGTCATAAGGCTTAATGAATCATCTATATCCTCTGTTTTATCCAAATCAGATAGAAGTGATAATTTTTCCAAGTAATCATCTACACTGCTATCAGGGTTTTCTTTCTGAAAGTCATCTGCTGATGAAACAAATTCATTTAAATTTTCAATCCTACTTCTCTCTTCAACTGATCTGCTATTTTCAAGTGCACTTAGATATCCACTTTTATTTAATATTTCTTTTATAAGTTCTACTATGGTGTAACTATATGGATTTTCTATCAAATCTTTTAGTGGTCTATAAAATTCTTCTAGCTTATTTCTTACACTTTTACTAAGAGATTGTTGTAAATTTGTATCCATTATTACATCCATCATTGATATACCAATTGATGAAGATAATTCTTCTACTTTTTCAATGCTCTTTTGACCTATTCCTCTTTTGGGCTCATTTATAATTCTTTTTAAAGCAACATCATCTTTTCCATTAACTATAACTTTTAGATAGCTTACTATATCTTTTATTTCTTTTCTATCATAAAATTTTAGTCCGCCTACTACTTTATAATTAAATCCACTTCTCATAAACTGATCCTCAAAGGCTCTCGATTGAGCATTTGTCCTATATAATATTGCTATATCTTTATAATTATAGCCTTCATGTAAAAGCGTGTTTATTTCTTTTGATACAAAATCAGCTTCTTCGTAATCACTTTGGGATTCTTTGTAGAAAACTTGATCTCCTTTTTCATGATCAGTCCATAAAGTCTTGTCTTTTCTAAGTTCATTGTTTTTTATAAGTTTATTTGCAATATCTAAAATATTTTGTGTAGATCTATAATTTTGTTCGAGCTTTATAACTTTTGCATCTTCAAAATCTTTCTCGAAATCTAAGATATTATTAATATCTGCTCCTCTAAAACTATAAATAGATTGATCGGAATCTCCTACAACTACTACATTATTATGAAAGCCAGCAAAATATTTTATTAATTCATATTGACTTCTATTAGTATCTTGGTATTCATCTACAAATACATATTCAAATTTCTTCTGATAATATTCTCTTACTTCTTTTACTTTAGAAAATAACTCTAATGTTTTTTCAATTATATCATCGAAATCTAATGCACTATAATCAAACTTTCTTTTTTCATATTCTTGATATATTTTATAATATTCATCTTGTTTAGTATATAGAGTATTTACTTTCAAAAAATCCTCTGGAGACAATCCAGAATTTTTGCAATTTGAAATAATGCCAAGTGCTTCTTTTGCAGATATGCTATCTTTATATCCGAAATCTTTTATTATCTCTTTTATCAAAGTCTTCTGATCTGTTGTATCATATATGCTAAAAGATCTATTGTATCCTATTTTATCTATATTTCTTCTTAAAATTCTTGCACAAATAGAATGGAATGTACCTATCCACATTCCTGATATATCTCTATCTAATAGATCTCCTATTCTTTTTTTCATTTCATTTGCAGCTTTATTTGTAAAAGTTATTGCAACTATATTTCCTTCAAATACATTTTTCTCTTCTATTAGATAAGCTATTTTAGTAGTAAGAACTCTTGTTTTGCCACTCCCTGCTCCTGCAAGTACAAGTAATGGCCCTTTATCAAATAAAACAGCTTCCTTCTGCTTGTCATTTAGGTTTAAAAGATCCATTCTTCACATCCTTTCTGACATATTATATCATATACTAATTTACAAACTAAAAATCAGCCACTAGGCTGATCTTTAATCGTCGTTTTTTTCATCTTCAAGATCTTTTTCTATCAACTTATCTAAGACAAGCTCATAACCATCTGCTCCATAGTGTAAAGATCTATTTACTCTTGATATAGTAGCAGTAGATGCTCCCGTCTGCTCTTCTATCTCATTATATGTTTTTCTTATTTTTAATAATTTAGCAACTTCAAGTCTTTGGGCGATTGAATAAAGTTCTCTTGCTGTACAAACATCTTCAAAAAATTTGTAACATTCATCTGTATTTTTTAACATCAAAATAGCTTCAAATAGCTCATCAACTTGAGAATTTTTAAGTTTAGACTCTGCCATTTTACCTCCTAAAATAACCCATTGATATTTCCTTGTTCATCTACATCTATACTATATGCTGCAGGCTTTTTCGGAAGGCCTGGCATAGTTAAAATATTTTGTGTAATGCAAACTACAAAGCCTGCTCCTCTATTTAACTTAACATCATTTATAGTTATAGAATAATCTTCTTTTGGGTTTAAATTTTTTGGATCATCAGATAATGAATATTGAGTTTTTGCTATACAAATTGGTAATTTGTCCATTCCCAATTCACGGATTTTTTTGATTTCATTACTAGCTTTTTTACTATAATTTACTCCACTTGCTCTATAAATTTCTTTTGCAACTGTTTCTATCTTTTCTTCAATTGAAAGATCAAGATCATAAATAGGCTTAAAGTTACTTTCTTTTTCGCAAAGTTCAACAATTTCCTTTGCAAGATCTAATGTTCCATCGCTTCCCTTTGCAAATCCTTCACAGACAACTGTAGAAACCCCAAGTTCATCTACAAGTCCTTTTAATAATTTGACTTCATTATCTGTATCTGTGTCGAATTTATTTATGGCTACAATAACATTAACTCCATATTTTTTAACATTTTCTACATGTGTTTTTAAATTTTCAAATCCATTCTTTAAAGATTCTAAATCTTCGTTTTTGATATCTTTAATTCCCAATCCACCATGATACTTCAAAGCTCTAATTGAAGCAACCACAACTGCACATTTAGGATTAAGACCTGCTTTTCTACACTTTATGTCAAAAAATTTCTCTGCACCAAGATCTGCACCAAATCCTGCCTCTGTTACCGCATAATCACAAAGATTTAATGCTGTTTTTGTTGCAATAATTGAATTGCATCCATGAGCAATATTTGCAAATGGTCCCCCGTGAATTATAGCTGGAGTATGTTCAAGAGTCTGTACAATGTTTGGTTTTAGAGCATCTTTCATAATAGCCATTACTGAACCTGCAACTTTTAGCTCTTTTAGATATACAGGTTTATTTTCATAAGTATAAGCTACTATCATATTTTCGACATTTTTTCTAAAATCGCTTAAGTCTTCAGATAAGCAAAATACTGCCATCATTTCACTTGCAACAGTTATATCAAATCCGTCTTGTCTTGTAACTCCATCAGTTCTCTTTCCAAGGCCTACAACAACTTCTCTAAGCGCTCTATCATTAAGATCTAATACTCTTTTCCATTGTATTCTTGAAGGATCTATATTAAGTTCATTTCCTTGATATATATGATTATCTATAATTGCACTTACCAAATTAACAGCTGTAGTTATAGCATGAAAATCTCCAGTAAAGTGTAAATTAATATCTTCCATTGGAACAACCTGTGAATATCCCCCTCCTGTAGCTCCACCTTTTAGTCCAAATGATGGTCCTAATGATGGTTCTCTTAATACAGAAATTGCACTATGTCCTAATTTATTAAGTGCCATAGAGATAGCAATATTCATAGTTGTTTTTCCTTCACCTAGTGGTGTTGGATTAATACTTGTAACTAAGATTAAATTCGAATCGTTTTTCTTACCTTTTGAATAGGAAATATCTATCTTAGCTTTATAATTACCATACTTATCGTACTTAGTAATATTCAGTTTTTTTAGAATTTCGTCAATATCAACAAGTTCTGTTTCTCTAGCAATCTCAATATCCGTTTTCATATTATTCTCCTTACTAAAACATTATAACAATATTTTCACTTTGATACAACTGTATAACAAAGTCATTTAGTATGTAAATTGTAATTAACTATAATCAAATAAAAATTTTAAGATTAATATTAGCAAAAACCATTACAAATCTATTTTACCACAAATTTGAATTTGTAACTTAAAAAAGAGAGAATTAGTCTCTCTTTCCTTGTATGAAATTAATCTTGTATTTAGGAAAATTCATGCTCAAGTTATGTCCTTGATATTTACCTGTATCTTCTTCTTTTGTATCAAAGATATTTGATGGATCATATAATACAATCTTAGATGAGGATGATTCGCTTGGATTTAATTCAAGCTGAAATTTGTATTTTTTCTTATTACTTGAATACATTCTAAGTATATCTACAAATTTTCCATAATCATATTCATTTACATTCTTAAACTCAAGATCAACTTTGTATTCCTTATCATCATCAATCTTTGCAATACATCTATTTGACTTATGAGATATAGCTTCTCCTGTTTCAAGATTAGTAATACAAATACTTGTAGTATTCATTGGAGAATCAAATCCCCTTGTTACAAGATACATAAGATCCTTATAGTTCAATTCTTCTTTAATCTTATCATTTCCATCGATGCTAGTTCTATCTTTATTTGATAAATTTTTATTTATCAAATCTTTTTTAGGATCCACTGTTCTATATACTGTATAATCATTTTCCAAATCTTTATCCTGTTTTAAATTTGGTCTTCTTATTCTATTGTCATTTTTGTTTTCAGGTACTATATTCTTTGATTTTTTTGACTTTTTATTTCTTGACTTTGTCTTATTTTTAAAGAAACTAAAATCAAAGGAATTTTTCAAATTATCCTTACTATTTATATATTTATAAGTATTAAACAAAGTTTTAAATAGCATATATAAGAAAGAAAGCTTTGTAAGAGCACTTAAAATATTTTGAGGAATAATGCCAAGATTAATAATGTTTAATATTAGCATAATAATAAATGGAATACATCCTGTAAATTTTGTAAACTTTCTAAATTTAGTTTCTTTTTTATCTTTCTTAACCTTTTTCTTCTCAGGTTCATAAATCAAATCTTGTGAAACTTCTTCTTTTTTATCTTTTTTAAAGGCAATATTTTTTATAATTTTTACAAAAAATACAGTAAAAGATAAAATATATAAAATTTCAACAGCAATCTTTACTCTAGGTTCAGATAAATATAACTCTGGCATAAAGTATAGAATTCCTCTATCAACAATAAAAGTCAATAATAAAAGAATAAGACCGCTTTTTCTTAAAGCTTTGAATGTAGCAAATAGTATTATGATTGCTATTAGAGCAAGAATAATTCCTAATATAAAACTTTTTGTTCCTATAAACTCATCCAAGCCTGATCTAAGCAAAAAATTCATAATTCCTCCTGTAACGAGTAATTGACTTATATACCATTATAGTATATCATATATGCATGCCGAAATAGCTCAACTGGTAGAGCCACTGAATCGTAATCAGTAGGTTGCGGGTTCAAGTCCTGTTTTCGGCTCCATATATTAAAACGGCTTTAAGCCGTTTTTATTTTTATAATATGTAAAACTTAAACTACATTAATATATTAAATTATTTTTTTGTATTTTTTAAGTATATAAATCTTTAATCAAATCTTATTCTAAATATATAATATCAAATTCAAATGTCTTCATTATAACTTAAAACAAGCTCTTCTTTTTTTGATTTTTTTAAAGATTTAATTTTCTTCTCATATTTTAGTGCATCATTTTTTGTTTCAAATTCTTTTTTGTATACAAGTTTAACAGGAAGTCTAGATCTTGTATACTTAGCACCCTTCCCACTATTATGAGTTTCTATTCTTTTTTGTAAATTGTTAGTCCGTCCAGTATATAATGAATTATCAGAACATCTTACTATGTAGACATAGTTCATATAAAAATCTCCGACAAAACTTCATTTATAATATCATAATCAAAACCCTTATAGTATAAATACCTGTAAACTTTTTGTTTGTTTTTTAAAGAAAAATCAGATTTTGCCTTCTTTTTTGCATTATAAAGACAATTATCATATTCTTTCTCATAAGATATTTCATCTAGATATTTATCTATAGTGCTATTATCAATTCCTTTTTTTAATAAATCATATTTGGTTTTTCTTTTGGATTGTTTAGAGAAATTAATCTTATCATGAATGTAATTTTTGGCATAATTATCATCATTTAAAAAATCATATTTATTTAAAAAAGAAATAACTTTTTCTATACTTTCATTACTAAAATTATTCTTTTTAAGTCTAAATATAATTTCCGATTTTGTTTTTTCGCTATAAGAGATGATATCTAAAGCTTTCTTCTTAGCTTTTAGATAGTCATCCTCATTTACGATTTTTTTATAATCTTCAAAAGATATTTCACAAAGGCTTCTAATATTTAATTTGTTGAAAGTGTCATAACTTATATTAAACTTTTCGCCTTCAATCTCTAATTCAAAAAGATCATCTTTCCCTTTAAAATCTACTTTATCAACTATCATACAAAAGCATTCCAAATTATTGGTACAACCATTGCAAGAATTACCACTATCGCAAAAACTTTCAATAAAATTTTTCTTTTGCTTTTCATCTTATCACCTCCCTTGTATTCTACTATATAATTCATATTTTGGAAAATAAAAATTATTATTTGACAAACAATAAAAGCGAGTGTATACTATAGAGGTAACCACGCGGTGGGTATGGCCCAGCTGGTTAAGGCGCCTGGTTGTGGCCCAGGAGACCGAGAGTTCGAATCTCTCTACTCACCCCATGCGGGATTGGCGGAATTGGCAGACGCGCTAGACTTAGGATCTAGTGAGATTTTCTCGTGAAGGTTCAAGTCCTTTATCCCGCACCATATAATAATTATTAGATGTTGATATTGCTTAAAGCAATATCAACTTTTTTTGTATCTATTATATTTGTTTTTATTTTATATCTTTGAAATCCTAATATTTTGTTTTTAGCAATATCTATTACCCATTTTTTTATTATATTCATTTTTTTATAATTAGTGTTTACATTGACCAATAGTTTATTCAATTAACTCTATTTGTAATATAAAAATGAGCATGTTTATATAATCCATGCTCTATTTTTGACAAACTTTGTCTATTTGTTTTTAATTAGTCATATTTATTTTCATTTTAAACAAAATCTATTTTTTGCTACTAAGATTATAAATTTCTTCTAAAAATTCATCATGTGTAGCATTATCTCCAACCACTTGAATCCAAAGTCCTTGATCTTTTCTTTCAATCCAGAAATCAGCATTTCTAGACTCCTTTGAATTTTCAATAAAATCTATATAAGTTTTTATTAGAGATTCTTTTATAAGATCAATAATTTCTTTATTCAATAAAATTCTTTTATGCTTTAAATCTTTCAATTCTTCTTTTGTTAAATTTTCTTTGTTATCTTTTATTTCTTTTCTGGTTTGTATTAATTCTTCATATAATTTTTCCACATTACTACCACTAAATTTTATTAAATTCATTGGTATCTTATCAATAGTTTCTACTGATTTTAGTAATTGGTTTGTTTTTTCTTCTCTTAAATTACTAGCCAAATTTATTTGTTCATTTGTACCTATAAGTTTAGGATAATTTATATCTTCTTTAGTCATTTTATCTCCTTTATAAAATTAGTATTATTTTTACAAAAATCCCGAATAAATTATTCGGGATCCTTTTTTAGTATTCATTTATTAATTCATTTTGTTTGAATGCATTTTCCCATTTATTAGCATATTCTCCTCCAGCCCACTCACACATAACTATTTGTGTAGAAGTCGGAGTCTGTATGTTTATTACTGGCGTGTTCGTTATTACTCCATTTTTTAATCCATATACTAATATTTCATCTGCATCTTGAATTATTATATATTGATTATTATAACTTTCGAAATAATCTATGGCCTGAGGATTTTTGTTTTTTATTTGATCCCAATTTATAATTCTTTTCTTTTCGTTTAATTTTTTACCCTCAATTGTCATATCTATAGGAAATGATTTTTGTTTTATATTATCATCCACCATAATCTGATAACTCGTTTCGAACTGCCAAATTCCTTGATTTCTAACAATGCCTACATTTGTAGGATCTATTTCATTTATATCTTTTTTGCCGACTTTTTCAAAATCTTTGTTTATTTGTTTCATTACAGTATCTTCAAAATTACTTATATTATCCGTTCCTTCAATTTCATTTATACTCAATGGTTTTGATTGTGATAACTGTTCAAGTTTTAAAATAGCATATTTCATCATGCTTACTTCATCATTAGGATTTGTATATTCAAATGAAACACGATCTTCTTGTAAGTAATTTAATTTTATATTTTTTTCATAATCCATATAAGTATATTTTAATTTTGTTTCTGGATTATTTGCTATCTCATCTTCAAGTCTTACAGGATATGCTGTAATTCTATCATGAATTCCTGTTGCATTATTAACAGGTAGTTCTAATTTCCAAAATTCTTGCTTATTTGGGAAAAACAAATTGCTTGTTTTATACTTTCTTGCTCTTAAATTTGGCTCTAATCTTACAGCATAAGTGTAATAATTGTATTGATCTGTAGGATTGCCATAAATATTTACCTTTTCTCTTGTTCCTAATAAAACAGTTATATCTGTCTTTTTGCTATTATCATTCTTTTCAAAGCTTCTGAAATCTTTGTTTTTGCTAATATAATAATCTTGTATTTTTTTATCTACTTTTTCGCTATTTTTACTTAGATAATATACAAATGAATTTTGTATAAATGCAATATCATTTTCTGAAAATACAATAAAATCTTTTGAATAAAGCTGTCTTTCTGATGCATTTAATACAACTACTTTCAAATCATTTGTTTTTACATCTTTAAATAAGCTAAAATCTCTAGATTTTAGGTAATCCTTAAGATTTACATATTTTGCACTGTATTTGGGATTTAGTGTATAATCTTCTCTTATTGCTACCATATCATTTGAAATATAAAGCTTATCTCCTACATTATAGGATTTATTAGAATCTGACCCATTATCTTGTTTTTCAACCTTAGAAACTTCCCAAGTTCCTGTTAAAAAATTTTCTTCTCTATTGGGCATATCTATAAGAGATGCAATATCTTCTACATTGGATGAACAGGATGATAAAACGAAAAGCAAAAATATAAATATTAAAATTCTAATTTTCTTCATTTTCTTTCACCTTAGGTATATTCAATGTAACGGTAGTTCCCTTTCCGTATTCACTTTCTATTTTAAGATTTCCATTATGTGCTTTAAGAATCTCTTCACATATAGATAGTCCCAATCCTGTGTGTGATTTAGACGATGAACCCTTATAAAACTTACTTGTAACTAGACCTATCTCTTCTCTTTTTATTCCTTCACCATTATCTATAACTTTTATAACTGCATTGTCGTTATCTTGATCTGCAATTATTTTTACAAACCCATTATTTCTTGTAAATTTTATAGCATTATCTATAACATTTATAAAGACTTCTTTCATTCTGTTTTCATCAGCTAATACTTCTATGTCATTATAGATCGTCTTGTACTCAAAATCTATTTTAAGATGATTTGTTCTAGGTATAATTTGGTTATATACATCTTCTAATGTCTGTACTATATTTAACTTTTTCTTATTATATACCATATTAGAAGATGACAATCTAGAGAAATCTAATAAATCTTCTACCATAAGATTCAATCTTTCACTTTCTTTTTCAATAATTCCCAAGCCTTGACTTAGCATCTCTTTATCTTGTTGAATTGGAGCAGATTGCAAAGTAATAGCCCATCCTTTTATAGATGTAAGTGGAGTTCTTAATTCATGAGATACAGATGATATAAACTCGTTTTTTAGGTCTTCTTTTTTGGTTATATTTTCACTCATGAAATTTAGAGTATTTGCAAGTTCTCCTATTTCATCATTGCTATTTACCTCAGCTCTTGCGTCGAATTTTCCTTTTGCTAACTTCTCACATACTTCGGTTAAAGACTTTATAGGTTTTACCAACTTTTCTGTTGCTAATTTAGATAAAATAAATGCCAAAAATATTGCTGACAATCCAAATATTATATATGGAATCATCTGTTCTTTTATCTTTATGTTTATACTATCAAGACTTGATGTAAGCCTTAAAATTCCTACTTGTTCTTTACCATCAGAAAGAGCATAAGATAATGATAATGTAGTTTCTCCTGTTTTCTCATTTTTGTTTCTATCATAAGCATATCCACCATTTTTTAATTTATTTACAGCTTCAGTTTCGATCTTTTCTCCTATCGAACTATTTGCAAGAGAGTCATATACTACAACTTGAGAGTTATCCAAGATTTGAACTTGTGATGTATTACTTCTATAAAACTGATCCTTATCTCCTATAATAACATCATCCAGTGTATAATTAGATAGATAGTTAATGTATAGTTCTTGATTGTATCTAGCTTGATTTAGCATTACTCCTATAACAGATGATTCATTGTAACCTCTTATTATACAGTATGAGAAAAATTCAAATCCAAGTACTATAAAAACCACAAAAGTCATAACTAAAATAGTTACGCTGGTTTTTATTCCTCCAATATGTTTTGTATTCTTCTTCTTTGAAAAAAATTTTTTTAACGCCATCTATAACCGGTTCCCCATACAGTTTCTATATATTCTGGCTTTGCAGGATTTTCTTCTATCTTTGCTCTTATTCTTCTGATATTTACATCTACAATCTTTGCATCTCTGTTATAGTTTTCTACCCATGTCATTTTCATTATCTCTTCACGAGTCAAAGCTTTACCTTTGTGTTCAAAAAAATTTTTGAGTATTATAAACTCAGTAGGAGTTACATCTATTTCTACATCATCTTTATAAAAAGATCTTGAATATAGATCTAATTTGAAGTTTCCATCTCTTAGAATTTCAGAGTTGTTTTCATTTTCCTCATTTGAAATATCTATTCTTCTGATAAGTGATTTTATTCTAAGTACAAGTTCCTGTGGATTAAATGGCTTTATTATATAATCATCTGTTCCTTGTTGAAGTCCTAATATCTTATCTACATCTTGACTTTTAGCAGTAACCATTATAATTCCAAGCTTTGGATATTTTTCTCTAAGTATTTTGCATGCCTCAAATCCATCCATTCCAGGAAGCATTATATCCAATATTACTATAGCTGGATTTTTCTCTTCACAAAGCTTTATTCCCTCTTCGGCACTTCCAGCTTCAATTATTTCAAATCCTGCAAATTCAAGATTTATTTTAGTAAATTGTCTTATATCTTCTTCATCATCTACAATTAAAACTTTATTATTCATCTTTACTCCTATCAAATGCTTTTCTACCTGCTCCTATAACTCCACTATCATTAAGATATTTTGCAGGTACTATATCCACATCATTGGGCTTATTACAAATTTGTTTATAATTTTTGATCATTCCATCCCACCATATAGATTTAGAGTTTATTACACCTCCACCTATTATTATAACTTCAGGATCGAAAATATTTCTTATAGACGCAAGGTAATTTGCAAGATTAAATTCATAAGCTTCTAAAACTTCTTTGGCTTTAGAATCTACATCAACTCTTTTGAATATTTCATCTCCATTTAGATTATTTCCAGTTAATTCGAAATAATGTCTTCTAATAGCACTTCCTGAACAATAACTTTCTGCACATCCATTTTGTCCACATGTACAACTTCTACCATTAGGATACATTATAATATGTCCAAGCTCTGCTCCTTGAAAATGACTTCCTTCAAGTAGTCCCATTTTATCTGTATATACTGCTCCTCCAAGTCCTGTTCCAAGTGTTATCATAACAATATTATTATATCCTTTGCCAGCTCCAACCCACTTTTCGCATAAAAGAGCTGTATTAGCATCATTTTCCACAAATACCGGAATATCTACAAATTTCTCGATTTCTTTTTTAAGATTTAATCCAGTCCATCCTTCTATATTTCCAGCAAATGTTACAATGCCATTTTTGCTATCAATAAATCCAGGTGTCCCTACTCCAATTGCAATTGATTTATCTAAAGGAAGTTTATGTAATACTTTTTCTATATTTGAAAGAACTACATCTTTTCCCTTATCAGCTTCTGTTTCAATCTTTTCTTTTTGTATAATTTCTCCGTTTTCATCTATAAGTGCCGCATTTATCTTAGTGCCACCTATATCTATTCCTATTACATAATTCATATATCTCCTCCTATGAATTCTCTAAGTATTGAATTTTTGGGAATCATATTTTTATCTTTTAGTGATATGAAATTATTCAAAAGACTTATAAGTCTTCTAGCTTTTGGATAAAACTTTGATGTCTTTTCTATTTTTGAAAGATCTTCTATTGCTTCATGTTTTAGTGCATTAAATTCATATACTAAAGAAGTGTCTATATAAAAATCCGCATTTTCCTGGAATGGGAAAATATATTTTTCTTCTCCATCTCTTACATTTTGCCATACTTTTAATGTATATTCTGGGGAATATCCTCTAAAATTTTGATCTCTTACTATTCTTCTTATTAATCTACTGTCAGATGTTCTTATTCTATTGTGGGAATCAATATTTACCTGAGTTAGTGCGGAAACATATATTTTAAATTTATTTTTCTCTGGAATTCCAGAAGATAGCCTAGGATTTAAGCTATGAATTCCCTCAATTATCAAAGGATACTTGTGGTCTAGCTTTATTTTCCTTCCTGAAGGTTCACTTTTCCCTGTTACAAAATTAAATTTTGGTAATTCTACTTCTTTTCCTTCCAATAAAAGTAATAAATCTTTATTTAATTTTTCGATATCTATAGCATCGATATTTTCAAAATCTTTATATCCCTTATCATTTATAGGGGTTTTATCTCTATCCAAAAAATAATCATCCGTAGATATTATAACCGGCTTTTTCCCATATACTCCAAGTTCTATTTTTAATCTATTAGCTGTTGTCGTTTTACCAGAAGATGATGGGCCAGATATAAGTATTATCTTCAAATCATCTTGGCTTGCAATTATATTTGCACATTTATAAAGCTGTATATTATAATAGGATTCATTTACATCTATAAGATAATCCATAGAATTATTATTAACGTATTGATTTAGATTTCCCGCAAACCTTACTCCAAGAGATTCTGTCCATTTTCTTGAAACAGAAAAAACCTTGGAAATATTGGCTTGTTCTTCAAATTTTGATATTTGCTTTGTATTTATATCAGGATACATAATTACGATTCCTGGGTAATAACTTATTATCTTAAACTTATCTATATAGGATGTACTTGGAGCAAGTATATTATCAAATGTAAATACTTTCCCATCTACAATTGCAATTTCTACTTGCTTTTTATTTAAAGATTCTAATAAATCTATTTTCTCATAATATTCTTCTGCTTCAAATAAGCTTTTTGCAACTTTATCAGATACCACTTCTTTTTCAATAGGTATATCTCTATTTATTATATTGTACATTTCATCTTGTATTTCTTTTATACATTCATGTGTTATATTAGAATTTTCTATTGTAGTATATAGACCATTTCCTATTGAAAATTCCAAATTAACTCTTATATTTTTATCACGAAATACCTTTTTTGTAGCAAGAATAAATATAAGACTCAAGGTATCAACATATATCGAATTTCCGATATCTGAATATCTATCTATAAGATTTATTTTATCATTATCTTTTATCTTATTGTTTAAGCTTACAATTTCACCATCTATAATTGCCGCAATATAATTTCCGCCTATTTTCTCATTAAAAATAGCTTCTTTTATAGTTATATCTTTTATTGTTTCATAATTTTTATCAAAAATTTTATAGTTCATTATAAACTTCATCCCTTATTTTATTAAACCTATCTATACTATTTGAAATGAACTCTTTGCCATTAAGATATTCTAATCCATCCATGTAATTGAATTTAAGCTTATAGGCTAATAATATCTGAGATTTTTCTCCTGTTAATTGGCTAAACATCTTATTAATATTTAAATCTCCATATTTTGGATCACCAAGTATTGGATGATTTGAATTTTTTAGAGAAAACCTAATCTGATGAGTTTTACCTGTAATAAGTTTACATTCTAGCTCACTGAATTTTCCATTTGTCGATAAAACTTTAAAATCAGTTAGTATCGTCGTTCCGTTTTTAGACTTTTTGATTTTGTTTTTGTTTTCATTTTTTGTAATGTTAAATTTAGCCTCAAAATCATCCTCTACCTTACCTTTAACAAGTGTAAGATAAAATTTATCTATTTTTCTTTTCCTAATAGCCTCATTTAATGCTATTAAGCTATCATGATTTTTAGCTCCAATTAAAAGTCCCGACGTATTTCTATCAAGTCTATTTACAACTGCTGGTATAAAAGTCTTATCTTTTGGATTAACCTTTTTCTCTTTATACAAATAAGAAATCATATAATCAACCATATTATTTCCATAGTCTTTTTTTGAAGCGCTATGTGTCAAAACTCCACTTGGTTTATCCATTATTATTATATTATCATCTTCGTATACTATATTTAATTTTTCTTTAAATTCATATACTTTTTTATCATAAGTCCATTTTTTGTAGTCTTTATCCGTTATATACATTTTAATAATGTCATTTTCTTTTAAAACATCATCTTTGTGGGCTCTCTTGCCATTTATTTTGAAATTTTTCTTTCTTATATTTTTGTATATAACAGATAGCTGTGCATTTACAAAGAGCTTTTTTAAATATCTATCAAATCTTTGGTTAGAATCATTTTTGCTAACTGTTACTTCTATCATAAAACTCCTTAGTACGATTTATTAACATAAGAATCTATTAGAGAATCTCTACTTGTTGTATCAAACTTTCCATTAGCTTTTAAATTATTTAAAATTTCTAAATTTTTTGAATGTAATATTACATCCTGCATATTAATTGCATATATTTCATAAATTTTCCCAGAAAGCCTTTTTGAATTGACATTTATATAATATCCTTCTATATCATTATAATCTATCAAATCAAGAAAGCTTTTTGTAGCATTATCTTTTAAGCAATAACAGTTTTCTCTTTCATTTAAAAATTTTTTGTATAATTTCTTTTTTTTATCTTTATATTTTTGTGCTAAATAATTATTTCTTTTTGCCATTATATTATAGTATTGATAATTATATAAAGCCTTTTCTACTGTATCAATATTTGAGAAAGGCTTTAAATCTAGTTTTTTTAGATAGTCATAATTTCTATTTAAAAACTCATTTTTTGAAATTTTTGATTTTGTTAATAATTTTATAGATTCTATTCTCCAATTGACAAAAAGCTCTAATTTTTCATCATCTCTTATCATAATATTCTAAAAAACCGCCCCGTTTAAAGAGGCGGCGTTTTTTATCCTTCTATTTTTAATTCATAAATGTCTGAATTAAGCTCTTCAGGCATATCTGATTTATTCCAGTTAAGTCCTATATAGAATTCTGCTTCGCATTTTTCTGATAACTCTTCTAGTCTTTTTTCAAGTTCTAAAATATTTTCTTTATTAATATCTACAATATCATAAATTCCATCAACATATATCTTTCCAATATCATAGTCACGAGCGAGTATTCCGCCTAGAAATCCAACAAAAGCATCTAATGAATCAACAAAAAAATCACGTGCATTTATTAATCTTACATTATAATCTAATGTAAAAATATGTTTTTCATCACTATCAACAAATACTATATTTTTGTTTCCTTTTTTCTCTTCTTCATTAGCTTGATCAATTAGCCATTTAGTTTTTCCGCTTCCTGATGGTCCTAATACAAATTTTATCATTTTATTCCCCCTTAATGATTTGATACTCTTTTATTAAATTTTTCATACCCTGTCTAAGATTATTTTGATTCATATAATTTACTATATCATCTCTAATAACCCGCCATGACTTATCCCAATTGCAAAATACACTATCTTCTTTTGGAACTCTTGCAACAAGTCTTTCCACTTTACAATTTTCATCAATTCTTGTAAGAAATTCGCAAACTCTTTTTACATATTCCTGTTCACTAATCATCTTTACTTCGCCATTTTTATACATTTTTTCAAGTTTTGTACCTTTGGCAATGTATAAAGAATGAATTTTTACAGAATCAATATCCAACGCTTTTAATATTCTGGCGGTTTCAATTACATCAGTCAAATCATCCCAAGGTAGAGAAAGTATAACATGAGTACATATACTCATATTATATTTTTTTATTAAATTGCTTGCAAATATAAAGGTAGCTAGATCTTCACATCTGTTTAATATTATACTTGTGTGATAGTTTGCAGTTTGTAAACCTAACTCAAAGCTTATTTCTATTCCTGTTTCTTTTCTAAATTCATCAAGAAATATAAGCTTATCTTCACTAATACAATCTGCTCTTGTAGATATGGATATTTCTACAATATAATCTTTTTCACAAGCTTTTATCAATTCTTTAAATTTTTCTAATCCCATATATGTATTCGAAAAATTTTGAAAATAAGCTATAAATTTATTTGCATGGTATTTTTTTGAGATATGTTCTCTGTTTAGCTCAAGCTGCTTACTAACGCTCATCCGTTCAGGTCTGTTTTCAAAGCTTCCACCGCTTTCACTACAGAAAATACAACCTCCTCTAGAAATTGCTCCATCTCTATTTGGACAAGTTATATCAAGTTTTATAGGTAGCTTGTATACTTTTTCTCCGTATTTTTCTTTATAATATTTACTTATTGGATAATAAGGAAGATTATTCATCTTCTTCTAATTCCTCAAAGTATGAATCCATTACTTCATCTATTTCTTCATCTGACCAGTGTGATTCAAATACATCAAATACAAAGTCCATCTCTTCTTCATCTTCTATAAAGCTTAGTATTACTTCTTCTTCGTTGTCTTTTTCTGAATCATACTCTAATATATATAAGTCGTTATCTTCTAATGATACCAATGCTATATACTCTTTATCATCAATAGAAAAAATATCCAATAAAGCACAATCAATATCTTCATCTTCTATGTTTATTGATATTAACGCCTTATCATCATTTTTGTGAAAAACAATATCGTGCTCTTTCATTTCAATCTCCTTTTAAAATTTATACCCTTATTTAACTATTTATATCATTTAAAATATTAGCTATGTATAAATAGAAATCATATATAGAATTTATTTCTACATAAAAACCATCATTTGTCTTTGAAAAATCTACTCCCATTGATAACATATTTAAATCTTGTATTTCTTCTTGAAAAATAGCACAATCTAGACTTTCATGAGTAGAGTCAATTCTTATAGGCTCATGAAAAAGTTTTTCATATACATCATAAGCCAATTCTCTAAGTTCATTATTTTCTTTTCTTTTCCACATAGGCTTATACAATATTTTTTCTATATTACCTCTTGCCACTTTAGTTGCAACTTCCAATTTTTCATATGAATCTTGTAATTTTCCCTCATTTAATGATCTAAATATCAATGAGACTTTAGCAAAATTTCTAAAAGATTTAAATGTGGAAATATTAACAGAACTTTCTATTTCTTTTGTATGTTCATTTACAGAATAAGCTCCGCTAGGACATAACTCAATAAATGAAGAAATAAGATCGAAATAATCTTTTTCTATAACTTGATTATTAGAATCTTCTAGTAAATCAATAGAAAATTTGACATCTGGTTCATTTTTTAAGCTTAATTGCATTTGATTATCCACTGTAAGATCAAATGATTTTTTTAGATCATTTGCATACTCTTTTTTTACAATTAGATCTATATATGCTGAATCAGGCAAAGAATTTAGATATAATCCTCCCTTAAAATCACAGACTTCCAAATCTACATTTGATTTTATTCTTCTTATAATAGCTATTATAAGTTTTATTGAATTTTGTCTTATCCTTGATATATCAATTCCAGTATGTCCACCAATTAAATTATTGACAGATATTCTATATTTTTCAAATTCATATTCTACTTTATCTCTTTCAAATGGAATATATGCACTTACTATATGGCTTGTAGCTGAAGAATCTGCTATTAAATTACTTTCGCATAAATTAAGATTTATTATATTCTTACTTACTATCTTATTAAAATCAAATTTATCTAGACTAGAAACTTTATAATCTGAATTAAAATTAATCAGAATTTCATAGTCACTATGAAGATATTTCATAATCAATAAAAGAACTATAATTGATGATATATCATTAATTCGATAGCTACTATTGCTAATGTTTTCAAACTCTCCATCCTTTAGGATATTATTTCTTTTAATCTTAAAATTATAATTTACGCTTAAATGAAATAATATCTTAGGATTTCCTTTTTTTATATAGATGTATTCCTTCTTCTTCTCAAAATTAAGATTTAAATTTTTAGCAAATTTTTCAACATAAATTCCAAGCACAAAATGGTTTTGATACTTGTTTAAATAATCCGAAAGATTAATAAAAATATTTTTTATTTCTTCTTTTATTTCACTCTTTTGTATTTCATCTGTCATTATAATCCCCTAAAAATAAGTTTTTACCTCTATATTTTCTTTGAGTTTGTTTGTTTTCTCGATATATTTCTCTTGTCTTTTCATCATAACCAATTGGTTTAGCAAATCTTTCTTTATATCATCAAATTTATAAATACTTCTATCATGTTTATGATCTAGCTTTATTAAGTGATATCCAAATTGAGTTTTTACAGGATCGCTTATCTCTCCTTCTTTCAATTCTTTTAATTTATCCTCAAATTCTTTTACCATGCTTCCTTCTGGAAATTCTCCTAGATCTCCACCATTTTGTGCAGAACCATCTTTTGAATATTCTTTTGCCAAATCTTCAAAAAGCTTTCCTTCATCTATCTCTTTTTTGATTTCTTTAGCTTTTTGTTCATCATCTACTAGAATATGCTTAGCATGGAACATCATTGGAGATTTAAAAAGACTTGTGTTTTTGTCATAATAATCTTTTGCTTCTTTTTTCACTAACTTCTATATCTTCAAAAAGTTTTTCCATAGCATAATTTTTCAAAAGATTTCTTTTTTGTTCTTCAAGAATTCTATTGAATTCTTCATCTTTATCTAATTCTTTTTCTTTTGCATCGATGTATAATAACTCTTGATTAATCATTTCATTTGCTATTTGTTTAATTCCTTGTTCGTTATTAAATCTATAGCCGCCATTAATCATATTTATAAATTCTAATACATCTTTTTCAGTTAGTTTCTTTCCATTTACTTCTGCTAATACTTTCTCTTCCATTTTCCTACCTTTCTTTTATCTCAATAGAATGATCTTTTATTCTAATAAGTCCTTTTTTGTATAATCTTCCTGCCGCCCTTTTAAAAGCTGCTTTTGATAAATTAAAATTATTATAAATTTCTAAAGGCGAAGATTTATCTCCTACAGGGATTTTTCCATCTCTTTGTCTTAATATATTATATATTAATTTTGCATCTGAATCTATTTCAAGATATCCTCTTTGTCTTAAAGTAAGTTCTATCTTTCCATCATCTTTTACAGTTTTTACTCTAGCTTTTACAAGTTCGCCTTCTGTATATGCACCCTTTAGCTCTTTTATTCTTATAAGAGAATCATACTTATTGTCTATTGCAACAAAAGCTCCTATAGATTTGTTTATAGAATAAATTCTTCCTTCTACAAGATCATTTTCTTTATAGTTGTGCTCTAATAATAACATATCTCTTATTTTTGTGGTAGCATAAAGCCTATTTTTATTATCTATCTTTATTCCAATCGGATAAACCATTTCTTTAAAGACCTTGTAACTTAGCTCTTCTCTTGGTGCAAGTAAATCAAATTCTAAACCTATATCAAAAAATACCCCATACTTACTAGTATCAACAACCTTTAGAGGATAAATTTTTCCAACCTCATAATCAAAATTTGTAGTTGCCCTTAGTATCTTTTTTTTGTCATAATAACAAAAAGCTTCAATCTTATCATTTTGCTTAAAGCCTTTTATTTGTTTTTTGCTAATCTTTGCTTCTCCCAAAGGTGTACTAAGATAAGCACTTTTTTTATCTAATCTTTTTATAGTGTAGCACTCTTTGTTCTCTAATACGGTCATTAAACCTCCTATCCTAAAGGATTATTATACTTCTTCTTCTATCTTTTCAAAAGTAAATCCTTCACCATAAATTTCAGATATTGGATGAGTAAACATAAAAGCTTTTTTGTCTATCTTTTCTATTTCTTTTCTTATATCTATATATTGTCTATTTGTCAAAATAGTAAATATTATCTTTTTATTTTCTTTAGAATATCCACCTTCTGCATTAAATATAGTAACTCCTCTGTCATAATCACTTATAATAGTATCTCTAATTTCTTCAATCTTATCAGAAATTATAAACATAGCTACCTTTCTTCCCAATCCTTGTATTAGATAATCTATGCCTTGAGTTGTAATTATAACAGTAAATGTAGCATATAAAGCCTTTTCTATTCCAAATTGGAATCCAGCTAGAATAATTACTAATATATCTATTATCATAAGTGATCTTCCAATAGCTATATGTGTGTACTTATTTAATATTACAGCAAGTATATCTGTACCACCTGTAGATCCTTCATAATAGAAAACTAATCCCATACCAATAGCTTGTATTACAGATCCCATTACTACATTAAGTATCATATCATTAGTTAATACTATTCCATTTGGATAAATTTTCTCTAATATAATAATAACTATGGATACTATTCCTGATGAATAAATAGATCTTATTCCAAATTTTTTACCAACTAATATAAACGCTAATACGAACAAAAGAAGGTTTAATATAAGAGACCATTCTCCTGTTGTAAATATTGGTAAAATTGAAGAAAATACCATAGAAATTCCTGTAACTCCTCCTGCTGCTATATCATTATTAATAAGGAAGAAGAAACTTCCAACAGATAATAATACAGAACCTAGAGTTATCATAAAAACTTTTTTAAATAAATTGCTAGTCATAATCCCTCCATACAGAGTAATTTTATCATTTGTATAAAATATATTCAATGAAAAAAGGAAGAAATTAAATTTCCTCCTTTTTTAAATTTATTCTATTATAAATACTCTTTATTAAAGATATCAATATCAATCCAAAAGAAGCTATCAAAACTATAGATCCGCCTGGTTTTAGTCCATAGTAATAACTTATTGTTATCCCTGATAACATATACAAGATTCCAAACAATATAGATAAAATGTAGGTTGATTTATAGCTTTTCCCAATAATCATGGCTGATGAAACCGGTAGAACTATTAAACTTGATACCATTAAAGCCCCTACTATTTTACTACTCATTGCAACTGTTATTGCTGTTAAAAAAGTAAAAATAGAATTTATAATTCCTACAGAAACACCTGATATCTTTGCAAGATTAGGATCAATTGAAATATACAAAAGTGCTTCATAAAATAATATTGAAAGTATTACAACACTTAAAAATACTATAAATATTAATTTTACATCTTCATTAGATACTGTAGAAATCGAGCCAAATAGATAAGAGTCAAATGATGTTCCACCAGGAGTAAAATCTGACAATATAGCTGCAAATCCAAGCCCTATACTCATAATTATCGCTGTTGACATATCACCGTATTCTGGAAATTTTTTTCTTATAAATTCAATTACAAAAGCTGCTATAATACAGATAACAAGCGATCCTATAAGAGGATTTATTCCTGCTATAAGTCCAATTCCGATTCCTGATAAAGCTGTATGACTTAAAGCATCTCCTATCATTGAAGTCTTTCTATTTACCATAACAACTCCTATCATTGGAATTGCTATTGAAAGCATAATGCCTACAAGAATTGCTCTTCTCATAAAATCATATTCTAGCATATTCTACCTTCTTCCAACTTGACTACATTATCTAAATATTTTTCTATAATCTCCAATTCATGTGTTACTATAATAATAGTAATATTGTGTTTTTTGTTTATATGATTTAAAAGCTCTAAAAATTCTTTCTTGCTTTCTTTATCAATTCCAACAGTTGGCTCATCTAATATTAAAAGCTCTGGATCATTTACAAGAGCGCTTGCAATCATTACTCTTTGTTGTTGTCCACCTGACAATTCATTAAACGGTTTATTTATTTTATCTTTTAAATTCATTTGACAAAGCAGATCATAAGCTTTATCTTTGTGGTGTTTTCTGGGAAGTTTCAAAAAACCAAACCTAGAATACATATTCAAACATACATATTCTAGATTTGTAATTGGAAATGCTATCTTCTTATTTGAATTAACTTGAGGTACATATCCTATTTTATAGAAACTCTTAAATTCTTCAATTTTTTTGCCGAAAATCCTTATTTCTCCGCTATCTTTTTTTAGCTGGCCTAGTATAAGCTTCAATAAAGTAGATTTTCCACAACCATTCTGTCCACATATTGAAATGAATTCTCCATCTTTTATATTTAGATTTAAATCTTTTAAGATATGATCTTTATTATATGAAAAATTTAAGTCTTTTATCTCTATTACATTCATTACTGTAAAGATTCATAGATATTTTGAAGATTTTCTTTGATTAAATCCTGATATTTTACATCATTTTTTAAATCATCATCACTTACAAATTCCATAGTGCTAAGTGGTTTTACATCTCCATTTATCTGCTCAGCAATTACTTTTGCCGATTTATCTGAGCCTCCTTTCTCATAAAATACTGTATTTATTTTTTCATCTTTTATTTCATCTATTATTTCATTCATAGCTTTAAGATTAGCTTCTCCTGTTGAAGTAAGCCCTGTTAAGCTTATTTGCTCTAAAGAAAAATCACGAGATAGATATCCAAAAGCTTCATGGTTTACTACAATCTTCTTATCATCTATATTGTCAAGTTTTTCCTTGTATTCCTTAATTATACTATCAAGCTCTTTATCTAAATTTTCATAATTATTTTTATAATAGCTAGCATTTTCATTATCTATTTCAGATAATTTTTCATAAATCGCTTTAGCTTGAATTTTTGCATTCATAGGTGATAACCAAGTATGTGGATCATATTCTCCATGGTGATGATGATGTTCTTCTCCTTCTTCTGCTTCATGTTCATCCTCATCATGATCCTCAGCTTTTATCAAATCTACGTTTTTAGTAGTATCTAATATTTCAATATCTGTTGAATTTTTTACATCATCTAACCATTCTTCCATTCCTGCACCATTTATAATTAGTAATTTGCTATCTTCTAATTTTGCTATATCTTTTGCAGATGGTTCCCAATCGTGAGCTTCTGAAGTTAAATTTCCAAATGACTTTACTTCAAATTTATCTCCTGCTATTTGACTTGTTAAACTATATATAGGATAAAATGAAGTATATATAACTTCCTTGTCACTAGATTCCACCTGTTGTGTTGTGGATGAATTTATTGATTTGTCATCAGATGAATTTTCAGCATTGTTATTTGATGAACAAGATGCCAATAATAATGACAAAATAGTTACTACTGATAATAATTTTTTTCTCATAGCGCCTCCTTTATGCTAATGATTTGCATATACTATTTTATTACTATTTTTTTTGATGTCAAATTTTATTTTTCCCCTAACTATGATATAATCAAAAAATGAGGGGTGATTTGTTGAATTTAGAATCTTTATTAAAATCCAAAGGACTTAGAGTTACAAAAACCAGACTTGAGGTTTTAGATCTTGTCGACAAATGTAATCAGCCGGTTTCTGCAGAACAGATCTTTAATATAGGTAAAGATAAATCTAAAAATTTCGATTTATCTACAATTTATAGAAATCTTAATATATTAGAAGAGAACAATATATTAATTAAAAATACAGATCTTAATGGAGTAAGCTTTTATCAAGTTAACAAAAAAGAGCATAAGCATATTTTAAAATGTGTAATTTGTGGTAAAAAGATAATAATAGATAACTGTCCTTTAGATGATATCAAAGAAAAACTTGAATATGAAACTGATTTTAAGATATTAAATCATAATTTAGAATTCTCAGGAATTTGTCCTGAATGTTTAGAGAAAGAAAAGAGCAAGACTAATTAGTCTTGCTCTCAGAACGTAGACAAACCCAGCTTTTTGCTGGGTTTGTTTCTACTATCTAAT
>JAUMZM010000066.1 GCA_030528125.1 Tissierellia bacterium | reverse complement strand
GATTAGATAGTAGAAACAAACCCAGCAAAAAGCTGGGTTTGTCTACGTTCTGAGGGAGCTTAAGCTCCTTTTTTATTTTCTAATTTAATAATTATAAAAAAACAAAAACTCCCAATCGGGAGTTTTTGATTAATATTAAATTTATACTGCAATTTAATAGAAGTTATCTCTTGCAACTTCAAAGAATCCTTGTGGATGTGCACATGCTGGGCATTTCTTTGGAGCAACTTTTCCTTCATAGATAAATCCGCAGTTTAAGCATTTCCAAACTACTTTTTCATCTTTTTCAAATACTGTTCCGTTTTCAATCTCATCTAAAAGTTTTTGATATCTATCTCTATGATGTCCTTCAACTTTAGCGATGTTTGAGAAAGCTCTTGAAATTTCATCGAATCCTTCTTCTTTTGCTGTTTTTGCAAATTCTGGATACATTTCTGTATTTTCTTCATTTTCTCCAGCGATTGCTCCCTTTAAGTTAGTAGCTGTATCATGATCTACTACTGGGAATGCTGCATAATCTGGATTTAATTCGATTGCATCTAATTTATATTCTTCTCTTAAGAATTTGTATAATCTATGTGCGTGAGCTTGTTCGTTTCTTGCTGTTTCTGCAAAAATCTCGCTAATTTGAACATATCCTTCTTTTTTAGCTGTTTTGCTTGCTATGTAATATCTCATTGTTGCTTGGCTTTCACCTGCAAATGCTGTTAATAAGTTAGAAGCTGTCTTTGATCCTTTAAGTTCTGTCATAGTTACCCTCCATTTTTTAATTCATTTATTAACTACAATTGCATTATACACAAATAAAAAAGGTTTGTCAATAGAATTAATTAAAAATTAGAATCATTCTAACTTAGCTTTATTTAATTAAATTATTCTCATATTATGGTATAATATTTTTAACTAAAGAAGGAGGAATATTATGAGAATCGACTTTAAAAATGTAGATATTTCTAACCTAAAAGACTATGAGAAAAAAGCCATGGATGCCTTTGATACTTTGATAAATAAAAACGGAGAAGGAAATGACTTTTTAGGTTGGATTGATAGACCTGTTGACTACGACAAAGAAGAATACGATAGAATAAAAAAAGCTGCAGCAAAGATTCAATCAGATTCTGATATTCTTATTACAATAGGAATTGGTGGAAGCTATCTTGGATGTAAGGCATTGGATTATGCTACAACTAATTATTTCTTTGATGATTCCAAGGTTAAGCTAATCTATGCTGGAAACCAACTTTCAGGAAGCTATCTAAAAGAACTATTAGAATACATCAAGGATAAGGACTATTCTATAAATGTAATAAGCAAATCAGGTACCACAACAGAACCTGCAATTGCTTTTAGATTCTTAAGAAAAGCTTTAGAGGAAAAATACGGAAAAGAAGAAGCAAAGACTAGAATCTATGTTACAACTGATAAGAAAAAGGGAGCATTAAAATCTCTAAGCGAAAAAGAGGGATACGAAACTTTCGTAGTTCCAGATGATATAGGCGGAAGATTTTCTGTAATTTCTGCTGTAGGACTACTTCCTCTTTGCGCAAAAGGTGTTGATATAGATAAATTCATGGATGGATTTAGAAAGGGTAGAGAAGACTACACTATAAAAGACTTTGACAAAAATGATGCCATAAAATACGCTGCTATAAGAAATATGCTCTATGAAAACGATCATGCAATAGAAGTTTTAGTAAATTATGAACCAAAGTTAAAATACATTTCTGAATGGTGGAAACAATTATTTGCAGAAAGTGAAGGAAAAGATCATAAAGGAATATTCCCAGTTTCTGTAAATAACACAACAGATCTTCACTCTTTAGGTCAAATGATTCAAGATGGACAAAGAAATATATTTGAAACTGTACTTAGTGTAAAAAATGACAACTCCAACTTAGAAATAGAAGAAGATAGTGAGAACTTAGATGGTCTTAACTATATAGCTGGAAAGAGCATGAGCTTTGTAAATAGCAAGGCTATGGAGGGAACTATTATTGCACATGTAAATGGTGGAGTTGATAATATAATGATAGAAATTGATGATATTGACGAAAAATCAATTGGAGAATTATTCTATTTCTTTGAAATTGCCGTAGGTGTTTCAGGATATATGCTTGGAGTAAATCCATTTAATCAACCAGGAGTTGAAGAATATAAGACTCAAATGTTTAAACTTTTAGGCAAGCCAGGTTACGAAAATAAATAATAAATTTAAAAGGGCAAGGAAATTACTTGCCTTTATTTTATAAATTAGCCATATTCAAACCAAATTTAAAATCAATACCTTTTAGATAATTACTTTTTTTGTTTATTATCATTTGTATCATAGATTACCCATCTGTATCCTTCTTTTACAACAGTTTCTATTGGAGCATAACCACATTTTTGAAATTCAACTCTTATCTTTCTTATATGCTCTCTTATTGCCCTTTGAGTACTTGTCATTCCCCTTTTTTCAAGATTTTTTATTATATCTTCTTTTATCATAGGCTTGCCATCATTTTTTATGAGTATAGAGCAAATATTTACATCTACTTTAGAAAGATTTAGTATAGATCCTTTGACTTTTACTATATTATTACTTTCTTCAAGCTTTATATTCCCTAAGTCAAGAACTCTTTGGCCCTTTAGTTCACCTAACTTTTTAAATGTAGCCTCAATAAATTCTTCCCTTGTATAAGAATGAATTACGAATTCTTCATCGTCTATCTGTGATTCAAAGATGTTTTTCTTATATCTTTCAGTAAGATATATTACTGGAATATTTGTGGTTTGCTTTATATATGTTATAAGTTCGATACATCTTGTATGGGACATATCTATAAGTATTAGGTCAAAATTTGAAATATCACTTAATATAATCTCTTCGAAATTTTTGAACCTTGTCACTTTGATATCGTCTTCATCAAAATATCTTTTAATCAAAACCGATATACCATTATTGTGTTCAAAAGTTGCTATATTCATAACTGCTTTTCCCTTCCTATCGCAATATTAAGTATACTATATTTATTAAATAATGTACATTCTTTAATCTTAGAATGTACATGTTAATTTTATGTTAATTTTTTATTAATTTTATTTATAATTTAGGTAGTTTTGCTAATTTATATTATTATAGAGATATGTATAAGTGAAACTGTCAAAATTCGTTGTCTCAAAAATAATTATACTCCATTATTTTGGAAATAAAACTAAAATTTTAGAAAAAATCATTTATTATTTAATTTAATATCAAAAAGTTTCTTTTTAGACTTCTTTTTATCAAAATTAGAATCTATTGTATCAATTTTAAAGAGCATCTTTGGATGCTCTTAATTACCTTTCACTATAAATTTTCTTTGCCATAATTATAGAACCTTTGTCAGGTGTCGTATATGGACTAACTATATCAAGTTCATATTTTGATTTTTCTTTTATCTTATCTAGAAGAATGTCGCCTAGATTAAATACTCCTCCTGAATATGAGACTTTTACAGGTTTTGTAAAATCCATTTGATTTATTAAACTATCTATTGCAAGTGATGCCTCATAAGCTACATCTTCTAGAATTTCTTTTGCATATTTATCATCTTCATCCAATAGATCTTGTAAGAGCATTGATAGTTTGGCAATCTCATCTCTTTTCATATTGGCTGCAATTGTTATTATTTCAAAGTCTTCTTTGATTGAATATTTATTTTTAATCTTATCATAAAGTAAAGTCTTTTCGATTCTTCCATCACTCATCTTTGTAAATAGATTTAGAATTTTCATTCCTATATAATAAGCACTTGCCTCATCCCCAAGAAATGGTCCCCATCCTGATGCACTTAATTTCTTATCGTTCTTATCAACTCCCAAGCTTATAGCTCCAGTTCCAAGCACAAGATTAATTCCCTCTTTTGCATTTAAGGATCCTGCCCAGCCATTTACACAGTCATTTCCAACTGCATATTTGTCTTTACCCAAGATTTTATCAAAAGTATTTTCTATAACTTCAACTATCTCTGGATATTGTCCATATCCTGGAATAGCTGCAAATGTAAATTCTATATCACTTGGATTAATGGATCTTTGTTTGCAAACTTCATTAACCCCTTCTTCTATTGTTTCATAGAATTTCTCATCTGAAATTTGCTTTAAGTGAATTGTGTTTTTTTGTGTTGAATAATATTTACCATTATCTTCTAAAGTAAACTTTGTCTTTGTTCCGCCACCGTCTATTCCTAAAAACATAGACTCCTCTTTCTTTTTATAATAATCACAATATATACTAATCGTGATATTCTCCTCTATCCCATTTTTCTAAGAATTCATCAAAGAATTTGTCATCGCCTGTCTGATTATCATTATAATTTTTTTCAATTGCCATAATCTTATCGATTATCTTTTTATTTTCTGGACTTTCTTTATATTCTGCTTTTATGAAATTATCTATTATTTCAAATGCAAGGTCACGTCCTACAATCATTCCTCCTACTGCAATAACATTGCAATTTAGATTTTCTTTTGCGTATACGGCAGTTGTTACATCTCTTACAAGTGCACATCTTGTTCCAAATGATTTATTTACAGAAACTGAAATTCCAACTCCCGTCCCACAAAGGACTACTCCCAAATCTGCCTTCTTGCTTGCTACAAGCTCTCCTACTTTCTTTCCAAATATTGGATAATGTGTTCTTGTGTTATCATAAGTACCCACATCAATAACTTCATGGCCATTTTCTTTCAAATGATCTGATATTTGCATTTTAAGTGCTGTTACTATATGGTCACAACCTAAAGCTATCTTCATTACTACCTCCTAAAGCATCTTATCTAGCATATCTATTCTTATTTGATGACGTCCGCCGTCATATTTATAAGTTAAAAATTTCTCCATACAGCTTATTGCAAGATCATCTCCTACAATTCCTGATCCCATTACAAGAACTCTTGCACCATTGTGCCTTTTTGTCATAATGGCACTTCTCTCATCAGAGATTTCAGCTGCAACAATATGCTTATGCTTATTGCAAGCAATATAGCTTCCTGCTCCAAATCTATCAATTACAATTCCAACTGAATCATAAGAATTATCATTAAGTAAATTCTCGCATACTGCATTAGATGCATCTACTAGGTCAAATCCTTCTTTGGTCAAATCTTTGTAATCCAATTTCATTTCTTTGATTTTATCAATCAAAACATTTTTTAATCTTAATCCATCATTATCTGATGCAATATAAACTTTCATCATATCCCCTATTTCTGTATATTCTTTTTATATTCTTCATTTCTTTTTAACATTTGCTTTCTATACCACATAAATAATCCTAAATATACCGCAATTGCAAGTATTGCAAATAAGATCATTTTTGCATTCCCAATATTTGCCTGACCTACAAAATATGCAAGAAATTTTTCTATTGGACCTTCAAGTGTTGAATGAGTAATAAGAGCTTGACTTGATAAACCTTCAGGGAAAGCACCCACCGCTTTTGCTGCTTCAGTTGCATAAGGTGCTATTAAAGTTCCTGACCACAAGAATATAGGTAACATAAATATACCAATAATTACCATTCTGATAATTTTACCACGAGTTACAACAAGCAATGCAGGTGTAAGTCCCATAGCTATAATACCTCCCAGTGGTAAAACTTTATTTCCTGGCAAAATCATTGCAAGAAAGAGCATTATAGGTGCTAATATATTTGCTGCTGCCCACATTTCACTTCTACCAGCAATAAATGGCCAATCAAGACCTATATTGAATTTTCTTCCGCCAAGTTTCTTTGTTGCAAAATCTGCAATCCCTTGTGACAAAGGTTCTACCGATTCAATGAACCATTGCCCTATTACTGAGAATAATTCAAGACACAAAGCTGCAGTAAATGCGAGTGATAATGTTTCCTTTATGCTCTGTCTTGATAAAATACCAATAAATAGTCCAAGATAAACCCCTATGGCAAACTTTGAACCCCAAAATCCAATTTTTGAATTTAATTTTGCAGAATCGAAATCATGTTTATCAAGTCCTGGGAAAAGTTTTGCAATAATATTATCAAAAACCATTACTATTGGATTCATCATATAATTCATATGTGTTGTTGTCATTGGATTGTCATCTGGAGCATCCAATAAATCATTGAAAGTAGGTTTCATTAGATCCGAATTTATAATTTTTAATACTGCAATAAAAATTATAAGCAAAGTTGTAACAAGAAGACTAGCTCCCATAAATTTACAGAATAATCCTGTAATTGCTAAATGCCATACATTAAATATATCAACATCCAAAGTATCTGTTTTCTTTATAAACAGCATAACTATATTAACAACTATAGTTACAAGTAGAAAATACAGAGTATAAGCAGATCCCCATGTAATTGTAGCAAGTGGAGCCCATCCTACATCTGTAATATTAAGTTCAATTCCAGTATTTGTTACAAATTGTTGCAGAGCAGCAGAAAAACTACTTGTGAGTATATTCATAACAGCAGAAATTGCCGTTATGGATATTGCAAGCCTTATACCGCCTTCCAATGCTCTAGTGAATTTAACCCCTACAATCCAAGCTATAATTGTAAGCACAACAAGCATTATAGGTGCTGCCCCCATATCTATGAGAGGCTTAAATACAGTATTTGCTATATTAATTATCGTTTGCATACTATCTCCTTATATCGTTTATTTCAAATTTTCTTTTTTTATTATCTCTTCAACCTTATCATAAACAGGTTTTGCCATTGAAGGAATTCTATAAAGTATAGGACCTGCATCAACTACTGGAATCTTTACATCAAATCCCAAATCCGTTTTTGCAATTTGTGCAAAAATATCATGCTTATTGAGTATATCCTGTGTAATATCTTTTATCATAACAGCATCACATTTTACTTCATATCCTCTGTTTTTCATTTCCTTTTCAAGTGCTGTTTTTATCTGATGACTTGAATTAACTCCTGCTCCGCAAGCCGCCAAAATTTTAATCATAATCTACTCCTTATAAAAATTTTTTTTGAGATAATTATAAATCTCTTCTGTTGTATTAATATTAAAAAAATCTTTAATATTTGAATCTTTGGTTACAAAATCCATAATATGAGCTAAGATATCAGTTTGTTCCCCATCCCCGGAATTCAAAATAACAAATAGAAACTTCACAAATAATTCTTTATCTGGATCGATCATATTATTGAATTTTATTTTTCTTTTCAATTTTACTGCTACAATTCCAGTTTTTTTAACACAGTATGGTTCTGTATGGGGAATTGCAATGTTAGGAATATCTTTACCTATAACAGACAAGTCCATTCCTGTAGGATAATTCTTCTCTCTTTCCTTTATCATTTGGATAAAATCTTTTGTTACGGAATCGTTTTTTAAAAGATGCTTATAAATTTTATTAAAAGCTTCATTCTTATCGAGAACATCGATTATCAAAACGTCTTCTTTGTTAATAAGCTCTATAGTAACACCCCCCTTTTTTTACATTGTCACTTCGTATGATTATATTTGTTGTTTTTTGTTACTTATACTATACAGACTTTTATTTTTGATTTCAAGTATTTTTAAAATGATAAGTTGTAAAATTAAATGCGACACTAAATAAAAATAGAAACTCAT
>JAUMZM010000065.1 GCA_030528125.1 Tissierellia bacterium | reverse complement strand
TAGATTAGATAGTAGAAACAAACCCAGCAAAAAGCTGGGTTTGTCTACGTTCTGGGACTTAGATTAATCTAAGTCCTTTTAGCTGTGTGAATTTTTACTTTTGAGGTTTTTGTAAGTTGAAGGAGTTATAAGATATATTATAGGAAATATCTCAAGTCCTTCTATAAACATTGCAAATATCAGGATAATTTTTCAATGATAGCTAATATTTACAAAAGTTGTAAGTAAGCCAAATTGACAAATCCCATCACCTACATTGTTAAAAGTAGTAGCTAATGAAAAAATCAATTATTATTTTATAGAAATTTGTAAAAATCTATAAATCAAAATATATAAACAAATAAATCAGAGTATAAACTAATGAAAATACTTAATTATAGAGCTTTACATAATAATCCTAATAAAAATATATCTAAACAATACAGTAAAAATATAAATTCTAGTCAAAAACATTGAAATTAGAATATTTTACCTATACAATAGTTATGAAAAGGTTTTGAAAGGAGAAAATATGAAATATCAAAAACTATTTAGTCCAATAAAAATTGGTAAAGTTGAAATAAAAAATCGTTATTCAATGGCACCAATGGGGCCAGTTGGATATTCAACACATAATGGAGCATACGACCAAAGACTACAAGATTACTACGTAGAAAGAGCAAAAAACAACGTAGGACTTATAATAACAGGAGTAACACTTGCAGAATGGAAACTAGAAGGAATAGTAAAATCAATAATTCCATCAGTTACAATAAATCCAGCAGCATTCATATATTCTACATACAGCATGAATGAAAGAATACACGCTTACGGCGCAAAGAGCTTTTTGCAAATATCAGGAGGATTTGGAAGAGTATCAATGCCAGGAATCTCAAGCAATCCAGTATCAGCAAGCGATAACAAAAATAGGTTTGAGCCAGAAATACAACATAGAGAAATGACAATAGAAGAAATTCACGAATTACGAGATAACTTCATAAAGTCAGCAGTTATTGCAAAACAAGCAGGATTTGATGGAGTAGAAATTCATGCAGTACACGAAGGATACCTACTAGACCAATTTACAATAGCATTTTACAATAGAAGAAATGACGAATACGGCGGAAGCCTAGAAAACAGACTAAGACTTCCAATAGAAATAGTAAAAGGAATCAAGAAATATTGCGGAGAAGATTTCCCAGTATCATTGAGATTTAGTCTAAAAAGCTTTACAAAAGACTTCGGCAAAGGAATACTACCACAAGAAGAAGCACAAGAAAAAGGAAGAGATATCGAAGAAGGAATCAAAGCAGCCCAAATGCTAGAAAAAGCAGGATATGACGCACTAAATGCCGATGTAGGAACTTATGATTCATGGTATTGGAACCATCCGCCAATGTATTTCGAAGATGGAATGTATAGAAAATACGGCAAGATCCTAAAAGAAAATGTAAATATTCCAGTAATACTAGCAGGAAGAATGGACAATCCACAAATCGCAGAAGAAGCAATAGATGATTCATGCGATATGATAGGACTTGGAAGACCATTGCTAGCAGATCCAGAAATCGTAGAGAAAATCAGAACAGATAGATACGACGAAGTAAGACCATGTCTATCATGTCACGAAGGATGCATGGGAAGAATGGGAAAAGCAGCAATAAGTTGTGCAGTAAATCCAGCATGCGGTAGAGAAGAGATTTATGGAATAAATCCAGCAGCAATCAAAAAGACAGTACTTATAATAGGATCAGGACCAGCAGGACTAGAATCAGCAAGAGTATCAAAAATAAGAGGACACAAAGTAATACTTGTAGAAAAAGACTCAGAACTTGGAGGAAATCTAAGAATAAGTGGCGCACCAGAATTCAAGCGCTATGATAGAGCACTTGTAAACTATTACAAAAGACAATTAGAGCTACTAGGAGTTGACATAAGATTAAATGAAGAAGTAACCAAAGACAATATCGAAAGTTACAAAGCAGACGAGATAATCTATGCAGCAGGATCAAAACCAAAAAAGATAGAGATAAAAGGCGAGCAAAAAACATATCCAGCAGATGAAATACTACTAGATATCAATAAAGCAAAAGAAAATATTGTAATAGTAGGAGGAGGACTTGTAGGTTGCGAAACAGCATTATGGCTAACACAACATGGAAAGAAAGTTACTATAGTAGAAATGCTAGACCAAATAGCAGGCGGACCAAAATCACTACCATTTATGAATTATCAAATGTTAATGGAACTATTAGCATTTAACAAAGTAAAAATCTACACAAAATCACAAGTCAAAGAATCAAAGAAAGATTCAATAGTAATCGCAAATGAAGATGGCGAAAAAGAAATCAAATGTGATACATTGATGACATCAGTAGGATATTATGCAGAAGATAAACTCTACAACGAAATAAAAGATATCAAAACACCAGTTCATAATATAGGAGATTCAAGACAAGTAAGAAAGATAATGCCATCAATCTGGGAAGCTTACGAAGTATGTAGAACATTATAAAAATCATAAAAAACTCTATAATACACTAAGAAATACGGTCTTATGACCGTATTTTTGTTGAATAAAATTGTAAAAATGAGATTATAAAAATACAAAAGATTTTAATTGGTACAATTTATTCAATTTTGATTTTATCAGCTTTTCTATTAAGTTCATGTAGCAATAAAAATACAGATATTTATGAAAATAGAGATTTTCCTATAGATTATAAAGGATATCCTAAAAGTGACATTGTAATTATAAATGAAAAGCCTTATTCAATAAATCTAATAGAAATCTCACATACAAAATCTAAAATCAATTCTAAGATAGATGTAAAAATTAAAAAAGATAGTGATATTATTGAAATCATTCTTCCCCAATATATTTATAGAAATAATTGGAGCATTGAAAAAAATTCAAAAAACTAAATTCATATATTAAGATAGAATATCCCATAAAACAAGAAAATATATCTGAAGAAGTGTAACCAGTTGAGCAGAAATTTGATATTGAAGCAATAGAAGGAGAAACATCAGAGATATTATTTAAGTTGGCAAATATTAATAAAGAGAATAAGCTATTTAAAGATAATAACGAATATTATTTATTAAAGATAAATGTGTCGTACTAAAAATAATAGTAAATTTCCGTAGTTTTTCCTATTTAGTTAGAAAAAAACAAATAATTAACAAGATAAAGAAAAGAAATAATATTTATATTATCAAAAAAAACAGAAATAAAAAGGGCTATTTCTAGCCCTTTTGGAGATTACTTTTTAAACAGCTTTTAAAATATTTTGCATTTCTGTTAATTTTGAATTGTCGTAGTTAAGAAAGGTTCGAAGTGCTTTATCCTTGTTATTGAAACATTTCCAATAACCAACACATTTGTAATTTCTTGTGCCTTTATTAAAAGATATTATGTCTGTTAGTGGGTAACCTAGAAATACTCCTATCTCAAAAGGACAAGTTACACTTAATTTGGATCTAAGAACTTTAAAATAATCATAAGTTGTATTGCAGTTTTTATAACCTAGATTATCTAGGAAGTTTTTAATATTATTTTGTTTTAGTCGTTTTTTTAGTTTTTTGTCAATGTAAAATAAAATAAGAATGCTGTTTTGCGTTTCTTTTAATTCAAAGAAATCCAATCCTAAAATTTTGTTAATTTGTTGTTTGTGTTTAGTCCGTAAGTCTTTTAAATTTCTTTTGTTATTGTATAAAGTTATCAATCCTCCAATCTTTTTCTTATGTATGACAGGAGCCATATTAAATCTAAGTATCGAAATCAGATAATCATAATCATCAAATGAATAGATACTAGAATAAAACTCCATTAAAGTATCTTTTGACATTTTATTTAGAAAGTTCGATGCCCATGTTTATGCATTTTTCGATAGCTTCTTCATCTGGGGCATCATAAGCTATAAGGCCTTCATCTGCTATAAGATTTGCTCCTGTATCGCTAACTTCATCGACCCATTTTTCCATCCATTCACCATCAGCCCATTCATAAGATCCGAATAACAAGACTTTCTTTCCGCTAAGGAAATTATTAGCTTCATCCATAAATGGTCGCATTTGGCTTTCTTCTATCTCTTCTGATCCCATTGCAGGAGATCCAAATGCGATATTATCTACAGATTTTACATCATCAATTGTCGCATCTGATACAGGAATAATGGCTACATCTGCGCCGTTTTGCTTTACACCATCTGCAATGGCATTTGCCATAGCTTCTGTGTTTCCAGTGCCTGACCAATAGATTATATTTACTTTCATAAATCCTCCTCTTTTCAATAATTAAATATCTCATCATGGCTTAAAGAAATAGTTTAAATTAAATGATATTGACTATCATTTACAATTACATTATAATCTATTTTAGAAGAAATGTTTTCAGATTATTATCATATTTTTATGAAAGGAGCAGAAATGGATGACTTTTTGAATATAGCAATGTTAATTGAAAATAATAGCGATACATACAATATAGCAACAGACATAGATGATGATAAATTACAAGAATATCTTAGAAGCTTAAATGTATTCTTATATGCGTATTTTTTGATAAAATACCAGAGAGATCTAAAGAATATATACATAGAAAATAATAAGAAATTAGATGATTGTGACAAGAAAATGTTACAAGAGATAATAGATTCTTACAGACAACAGACTTTTAAGAAAATAGAATACAACGAAAACGACATAGTAGATGAATGCATAAAGATAATTAACGAAAATTACAACAAAAAGCTAACTCTAGAAGATATTGCAAATGAAATACATGTATCGAAAAATTATCTGTGTTGTCTTTTTAAGAAAAAGACGGGATATAATTTTTGTAAATATCTAAACATACTAAGGGTTAATAAAGCAAAAGAGTTGATAAGTAAGAACAAGACTCTAGATTACATATCTTATGAATGTGGATTCTGTTCTCAGGCACATTTTTCTACAATCTTTAAAAAATACACAGGAAAATCCCCAACAGAATACAAAAAAACTTCTTAAAAACATAACTTAATTAAAGAGAAATCTAATAAATTTATATTGTATAAAAAGTCTAATTACGGATAAGTTGTATTGATTTTTAAAAATATGACTTAATCATTATAAACCACAAAAACGCTTAACTCTCCCAAAATTAAAAAGTTCTAAATTTCAAAATCATAAAAATCGCTATACTCATATGATTTTTAAGCAGATTTTTTCGATTTGAATTTAAAGCAACTTTTTACGAAAGCCACATTTTTGTGGCTTTATATATAATCTTAATATAAAAATAATGTATTGCTTTAGAAACACGATTAAAAGAAATGAAGTTTCTTTTTTAGATAATATGGTTTTATTTTTTAAGGTGGTTATAATCCATAAGGAAAATACAAATATTTTTAATTAAAATTTAAAATAAAATATCATATAATAATAATTGTAACAAAAAATCATAATAAATTTATGAAAAAGAAGAATACATATCAATATTGTGAAAACATTTTCTATAATATATATTTCTTAATTATTTTTTCTCAAATTAGTAAATTTCATTATATTTTAGCTCACTAGAGAATTAATTAGAAAGTTAGATGAAATAGGATTACAAAGGAGTTACAGGCTTGTAAAATCTTTGTTAACTTTTAATTATATTTAAAAATTTTACTCAAATAACATAAATTTATACTGACAAGTTGTTGACAACGATTTAAAATGAGAATATACTTGTTACATAATAAAAGTAAAGCTATAGTTTTAAATCTTTTTATTATAATTTAGTAGTTATTCTTTATAAGTAATGACAGGAGGTTAATTATGAAGGCTAAGAACACTATCGCGCTACACTTGCGACAATATTATTGGCAAACACTATAACACCAGTAGCTCATGCTGCAAAAGAACCCGAACCTGTTGTGAGAACATCAATGTATGCTACAGCAACTACTGCTAACTCAATTGGAGATATAAATTCCAGAGTAGAACATTTGGCAGATATGATTAAAGGACTTGAAGATATAGCAGATACTCTAACAGGTGGACAGCTAGAATGGTTAAGAGAACTTAAAGAAGCATTCAAGTTGGTTACAAAGATCATAAACGGAGGACTTGATAACATAGTCCAAATGAGATCCAAGATTATAGCAAGAGTTGATTTATTGATAAATGTTTCTGAAGCAATAACAGCAGATGCCACAGAATTAATAGATAGCGAACAACAAGCTCATGTAATTATAGGATTTTCAGTAACACGTGCTTTGGTAAAAGCAACAGATTTATTAGAATCAGCAGAAGGATTAAATAAAGCTTCAGAAAACTTGAAAGCATCTTTAGAACAAGCTCGAAAAGTTCCAAAACTAACAGAAAATTCAAGAAGAACACATTATACATTAGAAAAATTAAATAGAGCAATAGCTAGAGCAAAAGAATTAAGAGATAAAGAATTTAAGCAAAAACTAGATCCAACATCACTTGCAAAGATTAATCTATTGATCTCAAAAGCACAAGCGGTTAGAGATGATAGAACTGCAACAGTTGGCGAAGTAAAAGAAATTACAAATAAGCTAAATGATGCAGTAGATGAAGCTTATATATCAATTCCAGAAGGAGAAAGAATTGCAAATGATGCAACAAGATTTCCTTTAGAAAAATTAATCCAACAAGCAGAGAACTTGCGTGATTTCCAATTAAAAGGAAAAGTTGATAATTCAGTAATAGATGAGCTAAATAGAACAATTTATTATGCACAACGTGTACTAAAAGATAGAAATTCTACAATAAATAAAGTTATAGATGCTAAAGATTTATTAGATGAAGCACTAACTAAGGCAAAAAGCTACTTAGAAGCTAAAGAAGATAAAGCTACTGATAAAGATTCTAATGAAAATATAGAAACTCCAGATAAAGATTCTACAGAATCTATCGAAGAAGATAAAGCGGACGAAGATACTACAGATAAAAAACTACCACAAGAAACTACACAATCATCAGAAGAAATTAATGAAGATGCTACAAATGAAGAAAAAGTACCAGAAGAAGTTACAGATGATACTTCATCAATAGATAAAGAACTACCAGAAGAAACAACTGAAGAAAAACAATCGACTGATGAAAAAATTTCTAACGAAAATTCAACTAAAGTAGAAGAAAATCACCAAACTGAAGCAGTAAATCAATAATACGATTAATAATACATTATTTTCATTTAGATTTTATTTTATATTAATATTAAATACCCCAAGGCACTAAGCTTTGGGGTATTGTTGTATAAATTTTATAAAAAGGGTATGTGATTAATAGGAAGTGATTAAATGAAAGATTTAGTTATAAAAAGAGCTTATGACATAAAAGATGATAACAAGAAAGAGAAAAGAGTTCTAATAGATAGACTCTGGCCTAGAGGAGTGTCAAAGGATAAACTACAAATAGACCTGTGGGATAAGTCAATAACGCCAACATCAACACTTAGGAAAAATTTCCATAGCAATGCAATATCTGGAGAAGATTTTGAGAAAAAGTACAAGAAGGAAATAGAAAATAACAAGAATTGGGATGGTTTCAAAAAGAAAATCAATGAATTTAGAAAAGATGATACAGTCTATCTTGTAACAGGAGCAAAGATACTAGATCACTCACATACTTTTGTAATAAAAGAAATGTTAGAAAGGGGCTGTTGCAAAAGTCCTAAAATAAAAAAGGCGAGGAAATGAAAAAATCC
>JAUMZM010000005.1 GCA_030528125.1 Tissierellia bacterium | reverse complement strand
GTAACTAACAACAAGTTTTTTATACTTGTTAAATCTATTATACGAGGAGGATTAATGAAGAAAGTAGAACTTTTGGCACCTGCAGGTGATATGGATAGATTAAAAACTGCCATAAAATTTGGAGCAAATGCCGTTTATATGGCAGGAGAAAGTTTTGGACTTAGAAAAAACGCAAAGAATTTTAGTGATGAAGAATTAGAAAAAGCCGTAAAATATGCCCATGATAGAGATGTAAAAATTAACATTACTATGAATATAGTCCCACATGACAAAGACATGGAAGGGATAGTAGATTATATAAAATACCTAGATAAAATTGGAGTAGATGCACTTATAATATCAGATCCTGGTATTTTTATGATTGCAAAAGAAAACAGCAATATAGATCTTCATATAAGTACACAAGCATCTGTCACAAATTCAAGTACGGTTAATTTCTGGTATAAGATGGGAGCAAAAAGAGTAATTCTTGCAAGAGAATTATCTTTTGATGAAATTAAAAACATTAGAGAAAATGTACCAAAAAATCTAGAACTTGAATGTTTTGTACATGGTGCAATGTGTATATCTTATTCTGGAAGATGTCTTCTTTCAAATTATATGACAGGACGTGATGCCAATAGAGGAGATTGTGCACAAGCTTGTAGATGGAAGTATTCTCTACAAGAAGAGAAAAGACCTGGAGAGTATTTTCCTGTAATGGAAGATGATAAGGGAACTTATATATTTAATTCAAAAGACTTGTGTCTACTTGATGAAATAGATAAGCTAATTGAAATAGGAATAGATAGCTTCAAAATCGAAGGAAGAATGAAGACACAATTTTATGTTGCAACAGTTATAAGATCATATAGACAAGCAATTGATAGCTACTATGAAGGGAATTTTACAAAAGAAGTTATAGAAAAGTATATGAGTGAGATAAGAAAAGCAAGCCATAGATATTTTACAAAAGCATTTTTCTATGGAAAAGCAGATAGCACAAGTCAAATTTATGAAAGTAGTTCATATATAAGAGGATATGACTTTGTAGCTCAAGTTCTTGATTACGATAAAGAAACTCATATTGCAACAATTGAGCAAAGAAATAGATTTTTCAAAGGTGATGAAGTCGAAATATTTGGAAATAGCAAGGACTTTATAACTTATACATTCGACAAAATAACTGATGAGAAGGGAAATGTGCTTGAAGTTTGTAACAAACCTAAGCAAAGACTTCTAATAAAAATTGATGATGTTCTAGAGCCTGGAGATATGATAAGAAGAAAGATAGAAGAATAATTTATATTTTCATTTGTGTAGTATTTTAGGGTATATTAAAAATAAAGGAGTTCTATCAAATGGATAAGAACATCTCAAAGAAAATCTTTGTAGTAGGTTTAGTTATTATATTTATATCATTTATAATACCTGTAAAATCATTGGAAATGATAGGAATAAATGGTATTAGACCTATTGGAGTATCAAGCTTAATAATATGCCCTATACTTGGACTAATAGGCTTAGTCTTTGCCATAAAAGATAAAAAATATATATTTATTTTTCTTAATATATTATTGATTTTATCTTTTCCACTTGTAATGCAAATTGGATATTTGATAAATTAAAATCTCTTTACTATTAGTAAAGAGATTTTTTGGTGTAATTAATTTTCTATAAGTTTTAAATCTTTTGTAAAATCTGTATTCATATCGACTAGAATTGTCTTAAAATTCTCATAATATACCATTCCAGCTTTTGCGTTTTTGGGTTTATTTACATTTTTCTTTTTTGTATAATCTACCTCGACCTTATCTTCTTTTGAAACGGATGAATTTTTAGCAGCAAGATATGCTGCAGTTATTATATCTTTTTCTGTAACATCTCCATTTGGTTTCAATATTACATGGCTTCCTGCAAGATTTCTTACATGTAGGAAATAATCTTCTTTATTTGCCATTTTTAATGTCAAATAGTCGTTTTGCTTGCTATTTCTTCCTATGAATATATCACTATTTGTCTTTGTCTTGTAGTGAATTGGTTTTGAGCTTTTTACTTTCTTTTTCTTATTTCTTGATTGCTCTTTTATTATCTTATTATCGATAAGTTCTTGTCTTACTTCTTCTAGTTGATCTATATTTTCTGATCTTTCAATGAAATCTTTAGATTGTTCAAGATAGAAAAGTTCTGCTTTTTGAATTGGAATGTCTTTTTTTGCATATTCTATGGCACTTTTTATTTTTTTGCTTTTTTTATAGTAATTATTTACATTCTCCCAAGGACTTTTCATTGGGTTTAGATTTATCTTTATTAATTTATTATCATCATAAAAATCATTTACTTCTATAAATTTATTGCCCTTTTTGATTTGTGTGACATTTGCTGCAAGAAGATCGCCTAATTTTTGATTCTTGGATGCCTTTTTTTCTTCGCTTAGATTTTGATTTAATATCTTTAGCTTTTTATTTGTAGTTTTTACATTTGAATTTAGTTTTTTGATAAGATCATTTTTCATCTGTCTTAGTCTGTCATGGACTTTGTTATGAATATAGAATTCTTCTACAGCTTTACTTATTGAATCTAGCTTTATATTCTCATATACTGTATTTGTTATTTCAAATGCATAAAATTCTTCGTATTTTTTGTCGGATTTTACTATTACTGGATCAAATTCTCTTGATTTTATTTTATCTATAAAGTTATGGAAATTTTGATTTAGTTTTTGTTTTTCATCTTCTGTTATAAGTGACCATGTTAATTTTCTATCTATTGATGATCTATAGCATATTTCTTTTCCAAATGTAGGAGAGAATCCTGTGTAATATTTATAAAATATTTTATCTGGATGTTCGTTATTTGGAAGTTTTTGGTCAAGCTTTTCTATATCAAAATCAAAATTTTCATCTAGTACATTTATTTTATCATCAGTTGGGAATTCGTATTTTAAGGAAGGTAGGACTTCTCTTACTCTTGACATATTTTCATTTACTCTTTTTAAGGAATCTATTATTGTGTAATTATCATCTGTTAGTATTATATTTGAGTACTTTCCCATTATTTCTACTATGAGATTTTTGTTTCCAGAAAAACCCATCTCGTCGATACTTGATATTGTAAGAATTATTACTCTATCCAATTTATTTTGCTTTATATCTATGATTTTGCCTTGATTTAGATATTTTCTAAGCACCATACAAAATTGTGGTGGTTTTATTGGATTTTCGTATTTTTGGCTTGTAAGATGTACTCTTGCTTCTTGATTATTTGCACTCAAAAACAATTTATAACTTTCTCTATTTGAATAAATCATAAGGATTATGTCATTTTTTAAAGGCTGAGTGATTTTTTGAATTTTGCCTCCTTTTAATTTATCTATTAATTCTGTTACTATTGCTCTTGTAACTACTCCATCATAGCTCATTTAATCACCTCTTTTATGTTTAGACAATTTATATTATACTTGAACTAAATTTTCTTATAAAGTAGAATATTGAAAAGGAGGCAGAATGAATAAAGGATTTTTATTAGTCGTCTCAGGTCCTTCTGGAGTGGGCAAAGGTACTGTTCTCCACGATTTGATGAATACTCAACATAATTTGGTGTATTCTGTTTCTGCTACAACTCGTGGCAAGAGAGAAGGAGAGATTGACGGCATTAGTTATTTTTTCATTGATCATGATAAGTTTGAAAAGATGATAGAAAATGATGAATTCTTGGAATACGCCCGTGTTCATAATAATTATTACGGAACTCCTAAAGAGTTTGTTGAAAGAAAAATCAATGAAGGTAAGATTGTTATCTTGGAAATAGATGTTCAAGGGGCTATGAATATTAAGAAAAGCACCGATGATGGTGTTTTTGTTTTTATAGCACCACCAAGTCTTGCTGAATTGAGAAATAGAATAGAAAAAAGAGGAACGGAAACCCTAGAAGATATCAATATTAGAATGAATAATGCAATTGGTGAGTTAAAATGTATAAATGAATATGATTATTTGGTAGTTAATGACCATTTGAACTCGGCAATCAATTCAGTAAATGAAATAATAAATGCTGAAAAGCATAGGGTATTTAGAAGTGATTATGTTTATAAGGAGGAAGATGATGATTAATCCATCTTTTAAAGAATTATCAGAAATTAGCAAAAGTAGATATGAAATTTGTATGATGGCTTCAAAAAGAGCTAGAAGAATTGTAGATGGCTCAAAGTTTCTAGGAGAGAAAAAACAATTTAAGCCTGTAACTTGTGCTCTTGAAGAGATTATGGAAAGAAAAGTGGTGAAAAAATAGTGTTAAAGGATAAGAACATCCTTATTGGAATTACTGGAGGAATCTCTTGTTATAAGATACTAGAATTATGCTCAAGGCTTAAAAAAAAAGAAGCTAATCTAAAAATAGTAATGACAGAAGCTGCAACTAAGTTTGTAACCCCTCTTTCTTTTGAGACAATGGGAAAATGCGAGGTTTATACTGATTTATTTAGTGGCACACATTCAAAGGTTCATCATGTAGAGCTTGGCAAATGGGCTGATGTATTTCTAATTGCACCATTAAGTGCAAATACTATGGCAAAGATAACTTATGGTATAGCAGATAATTTTCTTACATCAACTTATCTTGCTTATGATAAGGATCTAATAGTTGCACCGTCTATGAATACAAATATGCTTAATAATCCTGCAACTCAAAAAAATATCTCAATATTAAAACAAAGAGGGGTAAGATTTATTGAAAGCGAAAGTGGAATGCTTGCTTGTAATACCGTAGGAGATGGTAGACTTAGAGAGCCTATTGATATTGTTGATTATCTCGAATACTATTTTACAAAAAAAGATCTTGTCGGAAAAAACATAGTAATAACAGCAGGCCCAACAGTTTCAAAGATTGACTATGTAAGATACATAACAAATCATTCAAGTGGAAAGATGGGATATAATATTGCACTAAGCGCAAGAAATAGAGGGGCAAATGTAACTTTAATAACAGGCCCTGTTCATCCATTCGATATCAATGGGATAGATATAATAAATATAAGTAGCAATGATGATTTAAAAAATGCTATAGATTCTAAATTTGATGATTGCGATGCTCTTATTATGGCAGCTGCTCCAATTGATTATAAAATAGAAAACTATGTTGATAGAAAGATAAAAAAAGACGGCAATAACTTAGAGCTTAAGTTAATTGAAAGCGACGATATACTAAGATATTTTGGTTTGAAAAAGAAAAATCAGAAGATAATAGGATTTGCAGCAGAAACAGATGATTTGATAGCAAATGCAACCAAAAAACTCAATTCCAAAAAAGCAGACTATATAGTAGCTAATAACTTAAAGACTGAAGATGCAGGATTTGATGTGGATACTAATATAGCTAGCATAATATCTAAGGATGGAGTTAAGAATTATCCTAAAATGCTAAAATCTGAACTTTCTGATGTAATATTAGATTTAGTTGGTGATTGATTGTTTGCGCAAATAGTTTTAGATACAAATAGTATATATTTTGACAAAATTTTTACTTACAATATTCCTAGTAATCTAGAGAATTTTATACAAAGGGGACAAAGAGTAGTAGTCCCTTTTGGAAAAGGAAACAAAAGCAAGGTAGGTTTTGTCTGCCAGTTAATAGATTCATTTGAAACAGATTATGAGCTAAAAGATATAATCGATGTGATCGATAATGAGCCGATAGTTTCTAACGAGCTAATAGAACTGGCTTTTTTTATGCAAAAAAAGTATATGTCATCTTTAAATAAATCAATAAAACAAATACTTCCACCAGGAAAAATTGATCTTATAAATGTCTACTACAAATTAAAGGGAAATGCAGAAGATGAGTTTCAAAGATTTCTTACTAAAAATAGAAGTTATGAAGATATAAAAAGAGAATATGGAGATAAAAGATCAGATATCTCAAAACTTATAAAAGATGACAGACTAGATATAGTATATGATATAGGAACAGATTATTCAGAAAAGATCGAAGAATATGTAGAGCTTTTGGAATATGATCTTGATAAATTAAGGAAAAATTCAATCAAGCAAATTGAAATTTTAAATTATCTAAAAGAAAACAAAATAGCAATGCAAAAAGAAGTCCTAAAAAACACATCTTCTAATAGATCATCTCTATTATCGCTTCAAAAAAAAGGACTTATAAAAATATATAAAAAGAAAGTAAATAGAAATGTATTTAATGAAAAGACCAAGAAATACAACAAATTACCTTTAAATAAAGAACAACAAGAAGTATTTTACAAAATAAAACAAAACCCAAATGATTCATATTTATTAAAGGGAGTCACAGGATCAGGAAAGACAGAGATTTACCTTCAGCTTGTAGAAGAAAATCTAAAAAAAGGCAAAGATTCTATAATACTAGTTCCAGAAATATCTCTTACACCACAGACTATTGAAAGATTTAAGGGAAGATTTGGAGATAATATTGCAATAATACATTCAAGATTAAATATATCCGAAAGATTTGAACAGCGGAAATTAATAAGAAACGGTGAAAAGAAAATAGCAATAGGAGCAAGATCTGCAATATTTGCACCATTTAAAAATCTTGGATTAATAGTAATGGATGAGGAGCATGATCAAAGTTATATATCAAGTAATGATCCAAAATACCACACAGATGAAATAGCAGAATTTAGACAAAAATATAATAATGCAACTTTAATAAAGGCATCTGCAACACCATCTATAGAAAGCATGAAAGATGCCCTTGATGGGAGAATAAACCTTGTTGAATTAAATAATAGAGCAAATGGGCAAGATCTTCCAGATGTTGAGATAATCGATATGAGACAAGAGCTTAAAAGAAGAAATTACTCTATGATAAGTGGTAAATTATTTGAGCTTATAACTAATAATCTAAATAAAAAAGAGCAGACAATACTATTTTTAAATAAAGTCGGACATACATCATTTACTTTCTGTAGAAGATGTGGTTATGTAATAAAATGTGATGCATGCGATGTGGCAATGACCTATCATAAGAATAAGGATAAGCTTATATGTCATTATTGCGGAAGAACCAAAGATAAGCCTCATATATGCCCTAATTGTGGTTCAAAAGCTATAAAAGAATTTGGAGCAGGAACTGAAAAGTTAGAAGAAGAAATAAAAGAGCTTTTCCCAAAAGCTAGAGTACTTAGAATGGATAGCGAAACTACAACGAAAAAGGGAAGTTATACAAATATGTATAACCAGATGAAAAATGAGAATATAGATATTTTAATAGGCACACAGATGATATCCAAGGGACTTGACTTTAAAAATGTAACTCTCGTAGGTCTTATTGCAGCAGATTTGAGTCTAAATATAGATGGATATATTTCAAATGAGAAGACTTTCCAGCTTATAACCCAGGTTTCTGGAAGAAGTGGAAGAGGAGATAAGAAAGGCAAAGTTATAATTCAAACTTATAAACCAGATAACTTTGTAATAATGACATCAAAGTCAAATGACTACAAGAAATTCTATGAAAAAGAAATAAAGATAAGACAAGCTTTCGAATTTCCACCATATAATGATTTAGTTACAATAAAATTAATATCTTCAAATAAAAAAAATCTATTAGAAAAAGCTTATAATCTTAAAAATGAACTTACTAGGAAAAATTTAAGAGAAATTAGAATTTTTGGACCAAATCCTTGCAAAATCGAAAGAATAAATAATAAATACAGATATAATATATTAATAAAGACCAAAGCCTTAGATGAATTTGTAGAAAATATTCGTCCAATAATAAAAAGATATAGAGATGAAAATTCAAATATCAGCTTTGTAGTAAGTATAAATCCATTAAATATCAACTAAAGGAGTAATTATGTTTGATTTTTTCAAAAAAAACAAAAAAAAAGACGAAGACAATGAGAAAAATGAAATATTAGAAAATGAAGAAGTTTCTAATGAAGAAGAAATTTCAATAGACGAACAAAAAGATTTAGAAGATAAGAAGGAAATTAACTATATAGATAAAAAAGAAGAATCTGATAATATAAATGAAGATATAGAAGAAATTGAAGATATTAAAGAAGAAAAACAAGGATTTTTCGAAAGATTACTAAGTGGACTTTCAAAAACAAGAGATAATATGGGATCTAAGATCTCTAATCTATTCAAAACAAATGTTAAAATTGATGATGATCTATATGATGAACTAGAAGAAATTCTAATTTCAGCAGATATAGGTGTAGAATCTACAATGGAGATAATAGACAATCTAAAAGATACCATAAAAGAAAAAAAAGTTAAGGATACATCAGAAATCTATCCTCTATTAAAAGAGATAATGAAAGGTAAATTGCAAGAAAACAACTTAAACAATGACCTTAATATAAAGAAAAATGAGCCTACAGTAATTCTTGTAATAGGAGTAAATGGAGTAGGAAAGACCACAACAATAGGAAAACTTGCATATAATCTAAAAAATGAAAACAAAAAGGTAATGCTTGCAGCAGCAGATACTTTTAGAGCTGCAGCAATAGAGCAATTAGGAGAATGGGCTAATAGAGCAAATGTCGAGATGATATCACATAAAGAAGGATCAGATCCATCAGCTGTAATATTTGATGCGATTCAATCCGCAAGAAGTAAGAATGTAGATGTATTAATATGTGATACAGCAGGAAGACTTCATAACAAGAAAAATCTTATGAAAGAGTTAGAAAAAATAGATAGAACAATTTCTACTCATTTTCCAAATGCAAATAGAGAAAACCTACTTGTACTAGATGCTACAACTGGTCAAAATGCTATAAGTCAGCTTAGAGAATTTAAGAAAATTACAGATATAACAGGACTAATACTTACCAAATTAGATGGAACAGCAAAAGGTGGAGTAGTATTTCCACTTCAAGTCGAATTATCCGTACCTATAAAATATATAGGCATAGGTGAAAGCGTTGAAAACTTACAGAAATTTAATTCAAATGATTTTGTCGAAGCTATGCTAAAATAGTTGACATTTATCAAAAAAGATAGTATACTCTTCTAGGTCAATAGATAAACTTGACAGGTGGTTAAATGGAAAAAATTATACAGGTTGGAATACTTTTTAGTTATTATGAGAATCTTTTAAATGAAAAACAAAGACAAGTAATAAATCGGTATTACAACGAAGATCTATCATTAAATGAAATAGCAGCACTTAGCGGAAAGACTAAGCAAGCTGTATCAGATATGATCAATAGAACTGTTTCTAAGCTTTATAAATACGAAGAAGAGTTATCTCTTGTAAAAAAGACTAGAGAGTATTCTAATAATCTAATAAACTTAAAAGCAATGGTTGAAGGAGATTTTAGTAAAGAAGAAATATTGACTGAGATTTCTAGAATGATAGATAATATTTAGGATGTGAAAATATGATTTTTTCAAATCTTTCAGAAAAATTGCAAAACAGCTTACAAAAGTTAACTGGTAAAGGCAAGCTTACAGAAAAAGATGTCGATCAAGCTATGAGAGAGATAAAGCTTTCATTACTTGAAGCAGATGTCAATTATAAAGTTGTAAAGGAATTTATAAAGAAAGTAAAAGAAAGAGCCATAGGAAATGAAGTTATGGAATCTTTATCTCCAGGACAAATGGTAATAAAGATTGTAAATGAAGAACTTACAGATCTTATGGGAAAAGAAAATTCTAAGCTTGAGCTTAAAGGTTCTACCCCTCATGTAATAATGCTTTGTGGATTACAAGGAGCAGGTAAGACAACACATGCTGGGAAATTAAGCTATAAGCTAAAGAAAGAAGGCAGAAACCCACTACTTGTTGCAGCAGACGTATATAGACCAGCTGCGATAGATCAGTTAAAAGTAGTAGGCAAAAAAGCTGAAGTAGAAGTTTTTGAAATGGGAAAAGAAAACCCAGTTACAATTTCAAAAGAAGCTTATAAATATGCCAGAAAAAATGGAAATGATGTAATATTAATAGATACAGCAGGACGTCTACAGATAGATGAAGTTTTGATGGATGAGTTAAAAGATATAAAAAAGGAAACCAATCCTTCAGAAATATTACTTATTGTAGATGCAATGACTGGACAAGAAGCAGTAGATGTTGCAAAGACATTTGATGAATATCTTGATATTACAGGAATAATTCTTACAAAGCTTGACGGTGATGCAAGAGGCGGAGCAGCACTTTCTATTAGACAAGTTGTTGGAAAGCCTATAAAATTCATCGGAGCAGGAGAGAAAATTGAGGATTTGGAAAGTTTCTATCCAGATAGATTGGCATCAAGAATTCTTGGAATGGGAGATGTCTTATCATTAATAGAAAAAGCTCAAGAACAAGTTTCTATGAAAGAAGCTAAAGAGCTTGAAGAGAAACTTCTCTCTCAAAAATACACTCTTGATGATTTCTTACAACAGTTAAATCAAATAAGAAATATGGGGCCTATGGAAGAGCTTCTTGCTATGATACCTGGAGTAAACTCCAAAATGTTAAAAAATGTCAATGTAGATGATACAGGCTTTGTCAAAATAGAAGCTTTAATTCATTCTATGACAAAGAAAGAAAGAGAGAATCCAGAGATTATCAATAATAGCAGAAAGATTAGGATTTCAAAAGGATCTGGAGTAGATATTACAGAACTTAATAAGCTATTAAAGCAATTTAAAGAACTGAAAAAAATGATGAAGAGATTTGGCAAAATGTCAAAAAGAAATAAGGGCAAAATGAGAATGCCTTTCTTAAAATAATGGAGGTAAACATGGCAGTAAAAATAAGAATGAAAAGAATGGGTGCAAAGAAAAGACCATTTTATAGAATAGTTGTAGCAGATTCTAGATCACCTAGAGATGGAAGATTTATCGAAGAAATAGGATATTACAATCCTTTAACAAGTCCAAAGACTTTCAAGGTTGATAACGAAAAAGCACAACAATGGATCAAAAATGGTGCTAAACCAACATCAATTGTAGAAAAATTATTCAAAGATTACGAAGTATTAAGTGAAAATAAATCAATAGAAGAATAATTATGAAAAATCTGATAGAAGTTATAGTTAAAGAATTAGTAGATGATGACTCAAAAGTTGTCGTTGAAGAAGAAAATAATGATGGCGAAGTGCTTATAACTATAAAGTTAGATGACAAAGACAAAGGAAAAGTTATAGGCAGAAACGGAAGCATAATTAATTCAATAAGAACAATAGCTAAAGCCTGTGCTATCAAAGAGGATGTTAAGGTTAGTATAAAAATATGATTTTAGTTGGAAAAATCTTAAATACTCATGGAATAAAAGGTCAAGTTAAAGTAAGAAGGATTTCTGATAATGAAAAAAGATTTGATAAAGGAAACTTTGTATATGTTGAATCTATTGATGATAAATTAGAAATTCTGGATTCATTTAAACACAAAGACGCATATATATTGAAACTTAGTGGTATAGATTCAATCGATGCTGCAGAAAAGCTAAAATCAAAAAACGTCTATATTGATGAAAATGACCTTATGAAATTAGAAGAAGGCGAATATTTTATATTTGATCTTTATGGGCTTGATGTTTATGAAAATGATGAAAAAATAGGAACGATAAAAGAAGTTCTTACAGATTATCCAAACGAAATATATGTAGTTGAGACAAAGGATAGAGATATACTAGTACCTGCAGTCAAAGATTATGTAGTAGATATAAATTTAGATGAAAAAAAGATTATAGTTAAAAATACTGATAGACTATGAAAATTACCATTTTGACTTTATTTCCTGAAAGCTTTGAATTTTTAAAAGAATACGGAGTTTTGGGAAAAGCTATAAAAAAAGAAAAAATAGAACTTGAAATTGTAAATATAAGAGATTACTCAAAAGACAAACATAAGAAAGTAGATGATACAGTCTATGGAGGAAATGCTGGAATGCTTATGACCTGTCAACCAGTGTATGATGCGATGATGGATGTAAAGCAAGCAAAAAGCAAAGTAATCTATATGTCTGCTCAAGGAAGTCTACTTACACAGAAAAAAGCAATTGATTTTGCAAAATTTGAGCATCTAATAATTCTATGTGGTCATTACGAAGGAATAGATGCAAGAATTATAAACCACTATGTTGATTATGAGATTTCAATTGGAGATTATGTACTTACCGGAGGAGAGATTCCTGCGATGGTGCTTTTAGATTCAGTTTCAAGATTTATACCAGGTGTCTTGGGAAACCCAGAATCCTTGGTTACAGATAGTCATTATAATAATCTTTTACAATATGATGAATACACAAAGCCTAGAGTTTTTAATGGTTATATGGTACCTAATGAACTTTTATCAGGAGATCCAAAGAAGATCAATCTTTGGAATAAAAACAGCAGTCTGAGAAAGACTAAAAAAGTCAGACCAGATATTTATGATAAGTATATCAATGAGGAGGCAACTAATGGACTTAATTAAAAAAATAGAAAATGAGCAATTACGTGATGATGATTTTGAACTTAATGTAGGAGATACATTAAGAATTAGTTATAGAATTAAAGAAGGAGAAAAGACAAGACTTCAAGACTTTGAAGGAACTGTTATAAAAATCGTAGGTGGTTCAGTAAATAAATCATTTACTCTTAGAAGAGTAAGCTACGGTGTAGGAGTTGAAAGAACATTCCTTTACAATTCTCCAAGAATTGAAAAAGCAGTAGTAGTTAGACATGGTAAAGTTAGAAGAGCTAAACTTAACTATCTTAGAGATCGTCAAGGTAAAGCTGCAAAAGTTAGAGAAAAAACTAATTATTAATTTGAAGGGACAAGTAAGGTCCCTTTTAATTTTATATAGAGGTGTAATATGAATATCAATTGGTATCCAGGCCACATGGTTAAAGCTAAAAACAATATAATAAAATCTTTGAAATTAGTAGATATTGTTGCAGAAATTATAGATAGTAGAATTCCAGTTTCAAGTAGAAATCCAATGCTTGATGAAATAATTGGAGATAAGCCTAGAATAATAATAATGAACAAGTCTGACTTATCAGAAGAAATTGAAAACGAAAAATGGATTTCATATTTTAACTCACAAAATATAAGGGCAATAAAGATAAATTCAAAAAATAAAATAAATACATCTAAAATCTACAATGTTGCAAAAGAGCAATTAAAAGATGAATTTAATACAAGAAAAGAAAAGGGAATCGATAAAAAGCTAATCAAAATGATGATAGTCGGTATTCCAAATTCTGGAAAGTCTACTTTTATAAACAATATATCTGAGAAAAAAGGAACAAAGATTGGAAATAGACCAGGAGTTACAAAGCAAAATCAATGGATAAAGACATCATCTAATCTTTATTTATTAGATACTCCGGGTGTGTTATGGCCTAAGTTCGAAGATCAAAAAACAGCCTTACACCTTTCTTATACAAATGCGATAAAAGATGAGATACTAGTTATAGAAGATCTTGCACTTGAATTTATAAAAGAGATGAAAAAACTTAAGCCACAAGCTTTAGAAGAAAGATATGGTATAGATATAAATGATACTCCACTTCAAATTTATGAAAATATAGCTTTAAAAAGAGGTGCTATAATGAAAAATAAGGAGATAGACTATACAAAGGCAGCAAATATCATACTTAATGATTTTAGAACAGGTAAGCTTGGAAAAATTAGTTTAGAGAAAATATGATACAATATTCAAAATACGATGATGATATAAAAAAACAGGTATACAAAGACTACGATTATATATGCGGAGTAGATGAAGTGGGAAGAGGTCCTATTGCAGGGCCTGTTTTGACATGCGCTGTAATTATGCCCAAAGATAAAAGAATCGAAGGGGTTACAGATTCCAAGAAAATACCTCATAAGAAATTAGAGATATTATCAGAAATAATCAAAAAAGAAGCAATATGTTATAGTTATGGTATCTTAAATTCAAATATCATTGATAAGATAAATATAAAAAATGCTACAAAACTTGCAATGAAAATGGCAGTAGAAAGCCTTAGTGTAAAGCCACAAATATGCCTAATAGATGCAGAGAAAATAGATATTCCCATAAAACAATTAAATATTGTAAAAGGAGATCTAATAGAATATCAGATATCTTGCGCATCAATTCTTGCAAAAGTTAGAAGAGATGAAATAATGGATAAATTTGATAGAATATATAAAGGCTATGACTTTATTCACAATAAAGGTTATGGAACAAAAAAGCACTATGAAGCTTTGGAAAATCTTGGAGAAACTCCTATTCATAGAAAGAGTTTTCTTAAGAAATTCTATCAAAGACAGATGAGCTTTCTATGACACAAAAAAGAAAAAGAGGAGATTTTGGAGAAGATTTAGCTCAAAAATTTCTTATAAAAAAAGGATATCAAATTCTAGATAGAAATTATTTAAAAAAACTAGGAGAAATTGATATAATTGCATTATATGAGGATATGATAGTATTTGTTGAAGTAAAAACAAGAAAAAACTTCAAATACTCATATCCATCTGAGGCTGTAGATAAATACAAACAAAGGAAAATCAAAAACACTGCTTGTATTTATTTAGAAGAAAAAGGCTTTACAGACTATAAGATAAGATTTGATGTTTGCGAAGTATATTTAGAAGAAAGAAAGATAAGATTTATAGAAAATGCATTCTGATATTACAAATAAAGAAGTTCTTACATATTTTAATTTCTTAAGAATTAATAACAAAAAAATACTTGATTTGGCAAAATACATAGATCTAAAAGATATATTTGATATTGATAAAGACAAATTGGCATTTGTAGATGAGAAAACAATTCAAAAAATATTTGACAAAAACAATATAGAAAAATTCAAATATTACAAAGATAGGATAATTAAACAAAATATACATATAACAAGTATTTTTGATGATAGCTATCCTTATAATCTAAGGTATATAGACGATCCTCCAGCTATTATGTATTACAAAGGAGAGCTTAAAGAAGACGACAAGTATTCAATAGCTGTGGTTGGATCAAGAAAATGCACAGATTATGGAAGATGGGCTTGCAAAAAACTTGTATCAGATATAGCAAGTTTTGATATAACTACAGTAAGTGGACTTGCACTTGGAATAGATTCTATATGCCATAAGACCAGCATTGAAAATAATTCAAGGACAATTGGAGTAATAGGAAATGGGATAAATGAGATTTATCCAAAAATAAACCATAAGCTTTATGAGATAATGCAAAAAGATCATCTTATACTTAGCGAATTTCCGCTTGATAGTCCACCAGTTGCATATAATTTTCCAAGAAGAAATAGAATACTATCAGGAATTAGTCTGGCAACTGTAGTAATTGAAGCAAAAGAAAAGTCCGGTACATTAATAACAGCGAATTTTGCAGCAGAACAAGGAAAAGATATATTTGCAGTTCCAGGAAATATAAATTCAATATATTCTAAAGGAACCAACAAATTAATTCAAGATGGAGCAAAGCTTGTTAATAGTGTAGACGATATTCTATCTGAAATCAGTGAGCTCAAATCTTTTGTAGATAATAAAAGAAAAGAAGAAAAGAATTTAGATATTTTAGAAGAAGATGAAAAAGAAGTCTTTAACTATATATCAAAAAACTTTCCTATAAATGCTGAAAAATTATCAAATGATTTGAATATGAAAATACAAGATGTAAACTATATATTAATATCACTAGAATTAAAAGATTTTATAGAAAATACAGGAATAGATGAATTTGTAGTAAAGGAGTGATTGTTTGACAAAGAATCTAGTAATAGTTGAATCTCCTACAAAAGCAAAAACTATATCTAAAATGCTTGGTAGAAATTACAAAGTAATGGCATCTTTTGGCCATCTAAGAGATTTACCAAAAAGCAGATTAGGAGTTGACATAGAAAATGACTTTGAACCTGAATATATAAAAGTAAGGGGAAGAGCAAAGACAATAAATGAACTAAAAAAAGAAGTAGACAAGGCAGATAAAGTCTACCTTGCAACTGACCCAGATCGTGAAGGAGAAGCCATAAGCTGGCATTTAAACTATCTTATGGGATTAGATAATGAAGATAAAAATAGAATAGAATTTCATGAGATAACCAAACCACAAATCCAAAGAGCACTTAAAAATCCAAGAAAAGTTGATATGGATTTGGTAAATGCTCAGCAGGCAAGAAGAATTGTAGATAGAATAGTAGGTTATGAAATAAGTCCAATACTTTGGAAGAGAATAAAAAGCGGACTAAGTGCAGGAAGAGTGCAATCGGTAGCACTAAAGCTAATAGTAGATAAACAAAGAGAAATAGATGCATTTATTCCAGAAGAATATTGGAGTATAACAGCAGATCATAAAATCGATGGAATTGAGTTTGAATCATCTCTTACATCAAAAAAGACTAATGGCAAAATTTCAAAGATAAAGTTAGAAAATAAGGAAAAAACTGATAAAGTCTTAGAAAATATAGACAAAGATAAATTTCTTATAGAAGATATAAATGAAACAAAGAAAAAGAGAATGCCAAGTAGTCCATATACTACAAGTACTCTTCAACAAGATGCTTCAAATAAGCTTGGATTTAGCACAAAGACTACAATGGCAATAGCTCAGCAATTATTTGAAGGTGTAAATATTGGAAAAGAAGGATCTGTTGGTCTTATAACATATATGAGAACAGATGCAACAAGACTTTCTAAAGAAATAATTGATGAATCTATAAAGTTTATAAAAGAAAAATATGGCAATAAATACGCATCAAAAGGAAGAAATTATAACAAAAAATCAAAAAATTCCCAAGATGCCCATGAAGCGATAAGACCCACATCAATATACAAAACCCCATCTTCAATAAAAGAGTATCTAAGCAATTCACAATACAAATTATATAATCTAATATGGACAAGAACTGTTCAATCTCAAATGGCAGCTTATGAGTATTTAAGCACTTCAATAACTTTAAATAACAATGATTATATATTTAAAGCAAATGGAAATCAGACAGTTTTTGATGGATTTAATATAATATCTTTTGCCCAAAGAAAAGAAAATCTTCTTCCTAAATTAGAAAAGGATGATACCATAAAGGCAATAAAGATAGAATCAAAGCAGCATTTTACAAAACCACCAGCAAAATACACAGAGGCAAGTCTTGTAAAAGCTCTTGAAGAAAATGGAATAGGAAGACCAAGTACCTATTCTTCTACAATAAATTCAGTTTTATCTAGAAATTACGTTGAAATAATAGATAAGCAGCTTACACCAACTAAGTTAGGCTTTACAGTAAATGACTTTCTAGAAGAAAATTTCTCAGATATAATAAATGTAGATTTTACAGCTAATATGGAAAATGCACTAGATGATATTGCAACACAAAGTGCCCAATGGAAAAAGGTAGTATCTGAATTCTATGATGAATTTAATAAAGACATAGTAAAAGCTAAGAAAGATTCAAATGACTACAAAGTAAAAGATAAAATACTAGATGAGAAATGTCCGAAATGTGGTCATAATCTAGCTATAAAGATGGGAAGAAATGGCAAATTCATAGGTTGTACAAACTTTCCTAACTGTGATTATACAAGAAGCATAGTTAAAAAAATTGGCGTAAAATGCCCAAAATGTGGCGGAGAAATCATAGAAAAAGTCACAAAAAATGGCAAAAGATTTTATGGATGTGAAAATTTCCCAAAATGCGATTATGCAGCCTGGGATAAGCCAACAGGAGAGCATTGTCCTAAATGTAATGATCTATTAGTTCACAAAAAGACAAGAAAAATAGACAAAATATATTGCAATAATTGTGATTATGTAAAAGAAGAAAAATAGACTTGTTAAATATAAAATTATATGGTATAGTAGCACAGTATATTACACACATTTTCTGATGAATTTGAAGGTTGCCTTAGGGTTTTAGATTCAAAAGAGGAAAATGGAGGACGAAAAACGGAGGTATAAATAATGTCAGTAGTATCAATGAAAAAATTATTAGAAGCAGGTGTTCATTTCGGACACCAAACAAGAAGATGGAACCCAAAAATGGCTCCATACATCTTTACAGAAAGAAATGGAATCTATATTATAGATTTACAAAAAACAGTTAAGAAAATAGACGAAGCTTACGCTTTTATGCGTGATATTGTAGCTGATGGAGGAAGAGTTCTTTTTGTAGGAACAAAAAAACAAGCACAAGATTCTATCGAACAAGAAGCAAAAAGATGTGGACAATTCTATGTAAGCAATAGATGGTTAGGTGGAATGCTTACAAACTTCAAAACAATTAGAAAATCAGTTGATAAACTAACAAGTTTAGAAGAAATGGAAGAAGATGGAACATTTGATCTTTTACCTAAAAAAGAAGTTTTAGAGCACAAAAGAGAAATGGAAAAATTAGAGAAAAACCTTGGCGGAATCAAGGATATGACAGAACTTCCAGATGTATTGTTTGTAGTTGATCCTAAGAAAGAAGAACTTGCAGTTCATGAAGCAAGAATATTAGGTATTCCAGTTGTAAGTATAATAGATACAAATTGTGATCCTGATACTGTAGATTTCCCAATTCCAGGAAATGATGATGCAATCAGAGCCGTAAAATTAATAACATCAGTAATGAGTCAAGCTGTTATCGAAGCAAACCAAGGTGATGAATTCGTATCAGAAGAAGACTTTAGCGATGATGTAGAAGAAGATGAAGATATCGAAGAAACACAAGAAGATATTGAAGATATCGATGATATCGAAGAATAGAAGAATAATTTAACAGATGGAGGATTTAGATGAAAGTTACAGCAAAATTAGTTAAAGAATTAAGAGAAAGAACTGGAGCAGGAATGATGGATTGCAAGAAAGCTTTAGTTGAAGCTGACGGTGATCTTGAAAAAGCTGAAAAAATCCTTAAAGAAAAAGGTCAAGCAACACTTGACAAAAAGGCTGGAAGAATTGCAGCAGAAGGAATTATAGGATCATACATTCACAATAATAAAATTGGAGTTATTGTAGAGATCAATACAGAAACAGATTTCTCAGCAAATACAGATGACATGAAAGAATTTGCAAAAAATATTGCAATGCATATAGCAGCAAGCAATCCAAAATATGTTTCAGAAGATGCAGTTGATCAAAAAGAAATTGATGAACAAAGAGAAATCTTAATCCATCAAGCTCTAAATGAAGCAAATGACAATATGCCAGAAGATAAAAAGAAAATGATAGCAGAAAAGAAAGTAGAAGGAAGACTTAAAAAATACTTTAAAGATATCTGCTTATTAGATCAACCTTATGTAAAAGATCCAGAAATCACAGTTGAAACTTATTTAAGAAATATAGCAGCTAAGATCGGTGAGAATATAAAAATCAGAAGATTCCAAAGATTTGAAGTTGGTGAAGGATTAGAGAAAAAATCAGAAGATTTTGCTAAAGAAGTAGAAGAACAAATGAAAAATATTTAATTTAAAGGAGAACGTAAAGTTCTCCTTTATTAAAAATAAAAAATAGTATATACTTTATACCATATAGGAGGAAAACTTGCAAAATTATAAAAGAGTTATTCTAAAACTAAGTGGAGAGGCACTTGCAGGAGAGAAGAAACAAGGGCTTTGTGACGAAACTATTAAAAGGATATGTGAAAATATAAAAAAAGTTTATGAAAAAGGTGTCCAAATTGCAATTGTAGTAGGTGGAGGAAACTTCTGGAGAGGAAGAAGTAGTTCCATAGATAGAGCTACATCTGATACTATAGGAATGCTTGGTACTGTAATGAATGGATTAAGAGTTCAAGCTTCTTTGGAAGAGATGGGAATTGATACAAGAGTTATGACAGCGATATCAATGGCAGAAGTTGCAGAACCATATATAAGAAGAAGAGCAATAAGACATCTTGAAAAAAATAGAATAGTTATATTTTCTGCAGGAACAGGACTTCCTTATTTCTCTACAGATACAACAGCAGCTCTTAGAGCTTTAGAAATCAATGCAGATCTTATTTTACTTGGGAAAACAGGAACAGATGGAATATATGATAAAGATCCTAATAGATATGAAGATGCTGTAAAATTTGATAGATTGACATATAAGGAAATATTAACAAAAGAGCTAAAGGTAATGGATTCTACCGCAACTTCACTATGTATGGATAATAAGATGCCTATAATCGCATTTGGAATTGATGATCCTTACAATATGGTTAGGATTTTCGATGGAGAAGAAATTGGAACAATCGTAAAGGAGAATTTCTATGTATGATTCTATAATTAAAAATATGGAAAAAAATATGCAAAAAACAGTTGATTCTTTTAAGGAGAGACTTACATCAATTAGAGCAGGAAGAGCTAATGCTGCTATATTAAACGGAGTTACATTTGACTATTATGGAGTAGAAACTCCAATAAATCAAGCTGCAACAATTTCAATACCTGAAGCTAGACTTCTTTCAATCAAACCTTGGGATAAAAATAATATTGCTAGCATTGAAAAAGCTATATTAAAATCTGATATAGGAATAACACCATCAAATGATGGAGAAGTTATAAGACTTCCATTCCCACAACTTACAGAAGAAAGAAGAAAAGAATTAGGAAAAGAAGTAAATAAGCAATTAGAACAAAGCAAAATTTCTCTTAGAAATGAGAGAAGAGATGCTATGGATATTGTAAAAAAACAAGAAAAGACAGGCGAGCTTTCTGAAGATCAAAGAGTTGGCGCTGAAGAAGATATTAATAAATCGATCGATAAATTCACAAAAGAATTGGAAAAGATAGCTAAAGCAAAAACAGATGAATTAATGGAAATTTAATTAAGGGCATTTATGCCCTTTTTTAGGTGTTTTATGGAAATATCATCTATAAAAAAGATTTTAAGTTATGAGATAGGAACTAAGAGATTAAATCCAAGAATATTGTCACTTTTTCTAAAACAATTTGCTGTTCTTTTAAAATCAGGAGTCCCTATTGATAAATCATTGGAAACTATACTAAATCAGAAGCTGGATAAAAAGCTTGATGCATCATTAAAAAATATTTTAGATAAATTAAATAACGGATACGATGTTTTTAGAGCTTTTAAATCAGAGGAAAAAAGATTTGGACTTATAACAATAAGCTTTATAGAAAGCGGACAGGAGTCAGGAAATCTTGCTTATTCTATGGATAAGCTATCTTATTTTATAAATGAGAAATACGAAAACAATAACAAGATAAAGCAAGCGTTTACATATCCTATAATACTTCTTGTAGTAAGCATATTGGTTATATCCATGATAATGCAATATGTTATGCCGAGCTTTATCGAGGTATTTGAAACTATGAATGAAAATTTACCTTTATCAACTAGAATTTTGATTAAGTTAAGTGAGTTTTCAAGAAATTATTCAAAGTTAATATTTTTGATTCTGGTTATACTTGTAATTTTATTTTTCTTATTAAGAACCAATAGAAATTTCAAATACAAAACAGATAGGTTTTTGTATAGATTTCCGATTTTTAGAAAATATAGAAACACAAAGATAGAATATCAGATATCAAGTCTTATGTATATTTTATACAATGGAGATGTAGATATAATAAAAACGATCAATATAATAAGATATTCGATTAAAAATGAATATATAAACTACAAACTTACAAAAATCTGTAAAAAAATTGAAAAAGGATATGACATATCTAAAGCTTTTGAAGAAGAAAAAATATTTTCTGATCTTCTAGTATCTATGATTAAGATAGGAGAAGATACAGGAAATTTAAGTGAAACTATGGAGAAAACATCTGACTATTTTTCTAAAGAATACTTATTTAGGCTAAAAAGGCTTTCACAAATTATGGAACCTGTCTTAGTAATTATAATGAGTTTGATTGTCGCATTTATAGTCTTTTCAGTAGCTTTGCCTATGTTTAATACACTTGATTCCATGAATTATTAGGAGGATTTTATGAAAAAGAAAAGAAGTGGTTTTACATTAATTGAACTTTTGGTAGTTATTGCTATAATAGGAATTTTAGCTGCAATTGCTATACCTAAATATAATCAGGCGAGATATAAAGCAAAAGTTACAGCACATAATGCCAATGTTCAAATGTTAAAAACTGCAGCAAGTGCGGCTGTTGCAAGCGGAGAAGATAGTATAAATTGGAGTAATGGAGAAAGTGCAAAAGATTATGTTGATAAATGGCCTAAGCTTCCAGAAGGACTAGATTTTGGAGAAAATGTAAAAGAATATAGTGTTACATACGATGGAAATGAAATTATTGTATCTCCAGACGAAATATCTAATACAAGCGTAAATCCGTCTTCACATTAAGAGATTAGCTTAAAATGATTTATGTATTTAGCCTTGTACTTGGCTTAGTTATAGGATCTTTTAATAATCTTGTTGTAACTAGACTTATTAGAAATGAAAGTATAGTTTTTCCTAATAGTCACTGTGATTCTTGCGGGAGAAAGCTTAGATATATTGATATGATTCCTGTCATAAGTTTTATAAATTTAAAAGCAAGGTGTAGATATTGTAATGAAAAAATACCTGTGGACAATTTAATAAATGAATTGCTCACAGGTTTTATTTTTATAATATCTACTGACCATATAATATATAATCCTATATTTTTGTTTAATCTTTTAGTCGTTTTAATTTTAATTATAGTATCAGAAATTGACTTAAAGACTATGGATATTTATATGAGATTTATTTATATTATTGGAATTCTAGGATTTGTTTATAGAATTATGCATATAGGATTCGATATGTATTTTATAAAATTCATAATCATATTTTCCTTGTCATATCTATTAATATATTATATATCAAAGAAATCTATTGGAGATGGAGATTTGTTTTTGTATCTTTCGCTATTTTTATTTGTAGATAATAATTATCTTATAAAATTCGTTCTTTTGTCTATATGGATTGGAGCAATATTTTCTATATTTGTTGCAATTAAAAATAAGACTATGAAGCTTAAGATTCCATTTACTCCATTTATAACAATTGCATTTTTTTTAATACAATATGGGATTATAAATTGGAGCTTTATATGAAAAAACGAGGATTTACTCTTATAGAAATGATAGTTGTAATTTCTATTATATCTGTTATAGCATCTATTGCTCTTATAAAAGGAGATTTTTTAAATAAAAAACAAGAAAAAAATGAAATTCAAATTGTACTAGAAGAGCTTAACCATGCAAAAGAAAAAGCCATGGCAACCGGAAAAGATTCGGTTGTTACTTTAAAGTCAAATACTATTACAATAAGATTAAATGATGGCAATTTAGATTACAAAGATAGTATCAAATTAGAATATATAAGATTTAGCAATACAAAAAAAGAGATTGTTTTTAAGAAAAATGGATCTGTCGTAGGATCTAATACATATAGTATTTATGGGAAAAATAGAGAGTATTCTCTTGTAATATCAGTTGTAACGGGAAGTTGTAGGATAGAATAATGAAAAAGGGATTTACTTTAATAGAGGCAATTGTCGCTATAGGATTAATAAGTATTATAGCTGTAATGATGCTTCCAGCATTATCAAATTCTATGAATAATTCAAATGATGCAAATGAAGATATTAAAAATCTCTATCTTATGCAAAAAGAACTAGAAGAGGCTAAGGGTTATTCGATTGGAAATTATAATAAAGATAAAATGAAAATTACAGTTTCCAATTACTCTGATAAATTAAAGAAAATAGAGGTTTCTAGTGATGATAAGACTCTTTATGTAATAGTGGAGAAATAGATTATGAAAAAAGGATTTACTTTAATAGAATTATTACTTACAATGTCTATTATCTCTGTAATATTTTTGCTTTTCTATATGATTTTTTCGATAGATTTAAAGACAAGTAAAAATGTCTATGAAAATTCTAATGTAGAAAAAAATGCTCTAAATAGCATGATGTATGTAGAATCCCAGATAAGAAGTGCATTATATATTGAAGAAATATTAGATGATGATTGCAACTTTTTTATAATAAATGAAAATGCTGATAATTCTTATTCAGTATTTACATTTAAGTTAGAGAATAATTGTCTTTATAGAATGTCTTTTAACTTAACTAAAGATAAAAATGGGAAAGTGGATTTTAATAATATAGATTTTTACAATAAAAAATTAGTAAAAAATAAAATATCAGAAGGAATAGATTCAATAGATTTTAAATATGATAAAGAAAAAGAAATTGTAAATATAGATATTATGTTTCTTCCAAAAAACGCTAATAATTTATATGAAAGCGCAATAGGAGTTAACTTATAATGAAAAAGAGAGGCTTTATATCAGTATATGTTCTGCTATTACTTATTCTTATTGCAATAACTGTAAGTTTTATCTATAAACAAAACTTAAATTCAAGGGAACTAGAAAAAGACTTGTATTTAAGAAAGAAAAACATTTATGAAACAGAATCTTTACTAAATGTATTATTTTATGAAGATGATGATCTAATAAAAGAAGCATTAGAAAAGTATTATATTAAAAGTTTATATAATACATCACAGGATAGAAAATATTTCGATAATGAGGGATACAAGGCATTTAACAGAAACTCAGGAAAAATTAACTTTAACTTTAATGATAAAAGATATTCACTTCCAATAGGATATGATGAAATATTTCATCTATTTAGAATTTATGTAAAAAACAACAACAAAAATTCTAGTACAAATGGCATATTAGAATTTTCAATGAAGGGAAACAATCTTATTCCTTATGATAAAAATAAAGTTAATTTTATAAAAGATAAGGATAGCTTGGATTTAATAGAAAATATAAAATTTTCAAATTATAAATTAAAAAGCTTTGAAAAAGTAGATATAGATTCCATAGACGAATCAGAAAACTTTATCCATATAAAAGGGGATTTTGTTGTAGATAATAAAGAAAAAGAAGATTCAAACTCAGAAGATGGCAAAATAAATGATAATAAAAATGTGGAGAAAAGGCTTCTAAATGGTATACTAGTAGTGGACGGTAATATTATATTAAAAAAAGATTTAGAATATAATGGCCTTATAGTTTTAAGAGGCGGAAAGATTACCTTTGAGTCTAAATCTAAGCTTTATCTTAAGGGAAATATAATTTCTACAAATAATATAAATACAGATATGATAGAGTTTAAATATGATAAAAGAGTTATAGATTATATTACGGATATAGTTGGATTTTATGACTTGAAAAAAGAAAAATTATTTATAGATTAATGGAGGAAAAAATGAAAATCTTAGTTATCAATTGTGGTAGTTCTTCTTTAAAATATCAACTTTTTGATATGGAAAACGAAAAAGTTATGGTAAAAGGATTAGTAGAAAGAATAGGAATTGATGGATCTAGACTAATCCAAAAAGTTGAAGGGAAAGAAGACTTTTTAATAGAAAAACCAATGTCAGATCATACAAAGGCAGTAGGATATGTGTTTGACGCATTAGTTGATAAAGAAAACGGAGTTATAAGTGACTTATCAGAAATTGATGGAGTTGGACATAGATTCGTACATGGTGGAGAAAAAGTTGCAAAATCAGTAATAATTGATGATGAAGTTAAAAAAGCAGTTGAAGAGTATACTAAGTTTGCTCCATTACACAATCCAGCAAATATGATGGGATTTGAAGCTTGTGAAAATTTACTTCCAAATGTAAAAAATGTAGCGGTATTTGATACAGCTTTCCATCAAACAATGCCAAAGGAAAATTACCTTTATGCACTAGATTATAAATATTACGAAAAATATGCAATAAGAAAATATGGATTCCACGGAACAAGCCATAAATATATTACACAAAGAGCAGCAGCTATACTTGAAAAAGATATAGATGATTTAAATATAATTTCTTGCCATTTAGGAAATGGAGCAAGTATTTGTGCAGTAAAGAATGGTAAATCTTTTGATACAACTATGGGACTTACACCATTGGAAGGACTTGTAATGGGAACAAGAAGTGGAGATCTTGATCCAACAGTTGTTACTTTCTTAATGGATGCAGAAAATATGTCTACAGCTGAAATAAACAATGAATTAAACAAGAAATCAGGAGTTCTAGGAATTTCAGGAGTAAGCTCAGATTTTAGAGATCTCGAGGAAAATGCAAATGAAGGAAACGAAAGATCTGGTATAGCTCTTAAGATGTTTGCAAATAGAGCAAAAAGATATCTAGCTGGATATATTGCAGAATTAGGAAGATGTGATGCAATAGTATTTACAGGTGGAATCGGAGAAAACTCAGTAACAATGAGAGAGAGCATAATGGAAGGATTTGAACAATTCAACATTAAGCTTGATAAAGAGAAAAACAATGTAAGAGGCGGAGAGAATATCGTTTCAACGGATGATAGTAATGTAAAAATTATGGTAGTTGCTACAAACGAAGAATTAATGATAGCTAAAGATACACAAAGTCTGATCAAATAATTGACACTCCAACATAAAGACTATATAATAGAATAGATTGCTTATTCTCGTAAGAGGAGGTGTTAGAATGGCAGTACCAAAGAGAAAAACATCTAAGACAAGAAGAGATAAAAGAAGAGCTTCATCTTATAGATTAAATAAATCTAACTATGTAGAATGTCCAAATTGCCATGAGCCTATGTTGCCACATAGAGTATGTCCAAGCTGTGGATATTACAAAGGAAAAGAAGTTCTTGATGTAGAATAAGATAGTGTTTTTCACTATCTTTTTTCTTTATATTTTATTATTAAGTGAGGCAAAAAATGAAAATAATAGTCGATACATTAGGTGCAGATAACGGAGAAAAGGAGCTTTTAGAAGCTTCTATCGATGTATATAAAGAAAAAAAGATTCAGTTTGTCTTTGTAGGTGATAAAGAAAAAATAGAACCTATTATAAAAGAAGAAATTGATTCGAATGATTATGAAATTATAGATACTTTAGAATATATAACAAATGAAGATGACCCAGTAAGAGCAATAAGAAATAAAAAGAACTCATCGATGGTATTAGCTTTCAATAGATTGAATGATTATGATTGTGATGGAATAATATCTTGTGGAAGCACAGGAGCATTATTAGCATCTGCTACATTTATAACAGGACGTATGGATAATGTAAAAAGAGCATCTCTTGCTGCTATGATACCAACATTAAAAGGGTCAGCTCTTTTAATTGACACAGGAGCAAATGCAGATGTCAAAGCAAGCTATCTTAGAGAGTTTACCATAATGGGTAATGTATTTGTAAAAGAAGTTTATGGCAGACAAACTCCTTCAGTTAAACTTTTAAATATAGGAGTTGAATCTCACAAAGGAAATAAATTAGCCAAAGAAACTTATGAGCTTTTATCAAAAGAAAAAGAAATCCAATTCGATGGAAATATAGAAGCAAGAGATATTTTTATGGGTAAAGCTGATGTAATAGTTACTGATGGTTTTAGCGGAAATATTGCTCTAAAAAGTGCAGAGGGAATGGCTACAGTTCTTATGGGCTTGTTAAAAAAATCCCTAGGTGAGTTGGATATTGATAATAATTCTTTATACATGATTTCTAAAACAATTAAAAAGAATTTATCAACATTTGACTACAAAGAAGTAGGTGGAGCACCTTTACTTGGAATTAAAAAGCCAGTTTATAAAGCACATGGAAATTCTGATAGAAGATCATTTTATAATGCTCTTATAGGACTTACAAATTATGTTGAAAAAGATGTAGTTAGCATAATAAAGGAGAAATTAAATGATTAGAGAAAAAATTATAGACTTAGTTGAACAATCTCTTGAACTTAATAAAGAAGATATTGATTTCGATGCTGATTTAGTAAATGAATTAGATATTGATTCTATCGATTTATTAGATTTTATAATGCAAGTTGAAGATGAATTCGATGTTGAATTTGAAGAAGATGAATTAGATAATATAAAAACTTTAAATCAAATGATTGAAGTTTTGGAGAGTAAGGAAAATTAAATGAGTAAGTTGAGTCGAGAAAGACTCTCTGATTTAGAAAAATTTCAAGAAAATCATATAAAATATCATTTTAATAATATAGAACTTTTGAATACAGCATTAACTCATAGTTCTTATGCTAATGAATCACAGGATAAGTCGGTGAAATACAATGAAAGACTTGAATTTCTAGGAGATAGTGTGCTAGATCTTATAGTAAGTGAGGCATTATTTAAAGATCATATTGATTATCCTGAAGGAAAACTTACCGAGACAAGAAGTCAGCTAGTATGCGAACCATCATTTGCTTATGCCGCAGATGAACTTCATATAAGCGAGTATCTTTTACTTGGAAAAGGAGAAAAGCTTCATGGAGGAATGAACAAAAAAAGCCTCAAAGCAGATGCGTTTGAGGCTTTATGTGCTGCAATATATTTAGATAGAGGATATGATTTTCTTTATAATTATATATTAGAAAGATTTGGCAATGAAGTAAAAAAACTTCTTTCAAAAAACGAACTATTTATAGATTATAAGACAAAGCTTCAAGAATACTACAACAAAAAATATAAGATAGTCTTAAAATATGAAATAGTAAGAGAAGAAGGGCCAGATCACGATAAGACATTTTATGTAAACATAAAAGCCAAAAACAAAGTTTTATCAGAGGGTAGAGGAAAGAATAAGAAACAAGCAGAACAAGATGCTGCAAAAATAGCTTTAGAAAAAATAGAAAAATGCACAAAAAAGAATATATAATACCTATTTTCATTCCGTTTTTGGGTTGTCCTCATGATTGTAGTTTTTGCAATCAATTAAAGATTACAAATTATAAGGACAAAGTAGATGAAAATAGCGTAGTAGACCAAATAGAAACATATTTAAAATATTTTAAAGATGTAGATATAATAAAAGAAATAGCCTTTTATGGAGGAACATTTACAGGACTTAGAGAAGATGTGATGATATCTTATCTAAAAATTGCAAATGAATATAAAAACAAAAATATAGTCCAAAAGATAAGATTATCTACAAGACCAGATTATATAAATAGTCACATACTTGATATATTAAAAGAATACCAAGTCGATATAATTGAACTTGGAATTCAATCAATGGTAGATAGTGTATTAGAAAATAATCAAAGAGGACATAGCAAAGATGACTCCATTAGAGCAAGCAAACTTATAAAAGAATATGGATTTACTTTAGGTCATCAGATAATGCCAGGACTTTATACAGATGATTATGAGAAGATAATCTATACTGCAAAAGAGTCTATTAGACTACATCCTGATATTGTAAGAATTTATCCAACACTTGTAATAAAGGATACTAGATTAAATGACTTATACCAGAAAGGATTATATAATCCATTGACATTAGATCAAGCTATTGATATATGTACAAAGCTTTATATAATGTATCAAAAAGAAAATATAGAAGTAATAAGAATAGGACTTCAACCAACAGATAATATTACTGAAGGCGAAGATGTTGTATCTGGACCATTTCATCCAGCAATTAGACAGCTTGTAAAAAGCAATATGTATAGAATTTTTATTGAAAAGATGATTAAAGAAAATAATCTTAAAGATGAAATTACAATCTATGCTACACAAAAACAGATTTCTGAAATAAGCGGAAATAAAAAAAGTAATAAAATTTATTTTAAAGATAAATATAATATAGATTTTTCATTTGTAGAATCTAAAGATAAGATTTTCATATTAAATAATGATAAGAAATTAGAATTAGATCTATCTAAAATGATAAATGACTATGGCGGTGAACTGATATAAGACTTAAAAGCATCGAGCTAAAAGGATTTAAATCCTTTGCTAATAAGACAACTATAAAATTTAATAATCAAATTACTGCAATAGTAGGACCTAATGGAAGTGGAAAGAGCAATATATCAGATGCTATAAAATGGGTTCTTGGAGAAACATCAGCGAAATCTCTTAGAGGAAGCAGCATGGAAGAAGTGATTTTCTCAGGTACTGAAGATAAAAAGCCACTAAATTATGCTGAAGTAAGTCTTAATATTTCAAATGAAGATAAGAAATTAGACCTAGATTACGAAGATATTAAAATAACAAGAAGAATTTATAGAGATAATCAGTCACAATTTTTGATAAATTCAAAAGAATGTAGACTTAAAGACATAAGAGAACTTCTCTTAGACACAGGAATTGGAAAAGATGGTTACTCTATAATAAGTCAGGGAAGAGTAAGCTCTGTAATAAATTCAAATAGCAAAGATAGAAGAGCTTTATTTGAAGAGGCATCTGGAATTTCAAAACACAAATATAGGAAAACAGAATCTGAGAAAAATCTAAAAAAAGTAGAAGAAAATTTAAAAGAAATAGAATCTGATTTTACCTATAAGAAAAAAGAATTAGATATCCTTAAAAAACAAAAAGATAATTTTGAAAAATATGAAAATCTAGTAGAAGACATAAATGAATCATCTATATTGTATTACAAAAAGACCTCTGATCTTATTATAAAAGAAAAAAATAAATCATTATTAGAAAGAGAATCTATAGATAAAGAAAATCAAATAAATGAAAAAGATATAGAAAATCTCGAAAGTTCTATAAATCCTATAAAAATAAAAATAGACGATCTTTCAAAAAATATTGATAATCTTTTAAAAGATAAGGAAAGCATAAGCTCGAAATTAAATCAATTAGATAAGAATATAGAGATAAATAATCAAAAATTAGAATTTAATCAAAAAGATTTTGATAGAGTTAAAAATGACTATGAAAAGTTTAATGACAAAAAAGAAATTCTTATAAACCAAGTAGATGAGCTTTCAGAAAAAAAGTATAAATTAGAAGAAAAGACACATGAAATAAAAGTTTATATAGAAAAATTAAGAAATGATAGAAAAATCATAGAAGAAAATATAGAAGCCAATAATTTGAGTTTAGAAAACTTAGATAATAAGCTTAAAGAAATTCAAAGTCTACTATATAAGCTTGATATAAAAGAAAACACAAACGAAAATCTAAGAAAGAAAGAATTAGAGCAAAAAGAAGCACTAAAGAAAAAACTTAAAGAAAACTTAGAATTAAAAGACGAGCTTTTAGAAAAGAATAATTCTTTTTGTGATAAAAACAAGAAGATAAAAGAAGAAATAAACGAGTTACTAAAAGATATAGATCTTAACAAGAATAAAGAACAAGAATCCAATCAATTATTAGATGACATAAACTCTAATATAAATAGATTAAATATAAATATAAAAGAAGAAATTTCAGCTTATAAAGTTCTTGATAGAATGTATGGAACAAATCAAGGATTTTTTAATCAAGTACAGGAATTTTTAAATAGTACAAAAAATACTAAGCTAAAAGATCACTATATAGCTCCATTATCTGATCTTATAAATATAGAAGATGGATATGAAGATGTAATAAATATAGCATTGGGATCTTCAATTCAAAATATAGTTACTAAAAGTCAAAATGATACAAAACAATTAATAGATTATGTAAATAATAATGATATTGGAAGAATAACATTCCTACCTTTGGATAGGATAAAAGGATATAAAAAACAAAGACCCAATCAAAGAGAAGTTATAGCAATGTGCTATGAGATAGTAAATTATAATGAAAGTCTTGATGGAATAATAGCACATTTTCTAGGAAATACAATCATTGTAAAGGATATAAAAGATGCTATAAGTTTATCCCAAAAGATTAATGGGTATAAAATTATAACCTTAAATCTTGATGTTATAAATCCTTGGGGATCAATGATTGCTGGAAAGGTTAAAAATTTAAAATATAATTCAAATCTTTTAAATAGAAAGAAAAAACTTCGTGAAAATAAACTTACAATAATAAATCTTGATTCTAAGTTAAAAGATTCTAAGAAAAAAAGGCAAACTATATTAAATGATAGGAAAAATATAGATGATATAAAGATTTCTTTAAAAGAAAATCTTTCTAAGAAAAAAGAAGAACTAGAAGTTATAGAAAAGCTAAAATCAAAAAATGAATTTGAAATAGAAAGTATAAATTCTAGAATAGAAGATATAAAAATAGATCTTCAAAAAAATGAAGAGTATGAAGATGATAATTCCAATAAAGAGCAATTATTATCTGATAGAAAAAACTTAGAAGATAAAATTTCAAAGATAAAATCAAAGGCAGATGAAGATAATAACAATCTATCTAAATTAAAAGAAAAATTATTAGATGCTATAAATAAATCTGATGTAAATGGAAGAGACTTATCAATTATTGATTCAGATATTTCTGAAAAGAAAAACGAAATAGAAAATAATTTAGAAGATATAAGACTTTCTAATAAAATTTATCTTCAAACAAAAGAAAAAATTTCTAATTTGGAAAAATCCATAAAAGATAGCAAAGAAAAGTTTAGAAATTTAGATAAGAATTTAGAAAATATATCAATTAATATAGAGAATCTAAGAAAAGAATTGTCTAATTTAAAAGAAAAGATTTCAAATGATACTAAGAAATTAGACATAAATTACAAGAAGAGAAATAAAATTGAATTAAGTTTTGAAAAGATTAATCTAAGAATCGATAATCTTAATACAAAATATGAAGATCTTGTAGTTGAAATAAATTCTATGTTAATAGATAAAAGCCTAGATGATTTTAAAGATAGCTTAGATAATTATAAGTCAAATCCAAGTATAAGCAAAAAGCAAATACAGTTAAAACTAAAATCACTAAATGAGATTGGATTTTTCGAAAAAGACTCTAAAGAAAAGTATGATATAAAGTTAGAGGAGTTTAATTTCATCGAAACTCAAAAAGAAGATCTTTTGAAATCTAAAGAAGATATCGAAAGATTAATAAGATCTTTAGATAAAAAGATGAGAAAAGAATTTAAAGAGAAGTTTGATATCATAAATGAAAACTTCAAAAAAATCTTTAAACTTTTATTTCTTGGAGGAGAGGCAAGTCTTGAACTTGAAGATGAAAATCTATTAGAAGCAGGAATTGAAATAAAAGCAAAACCACCGGGAAAGAACTTAAAGAATATAAATCTTTTATCAGGTGGAGAGAAATCACTAACTGCAGTATGTCTTTTGTTTGCAATATTTGAAACAAATCCTGCACCTTTTTGTCTTCTAGATGAAATAGATGCAGCTCTTGATGAAACAAATATAAAAAGATACATAGATTATCTAAAAACTTTATCTAAAAATACACAGTTTATAATGATTACACATAGACAGACGACAATGCAATTAGCTGAGGTAATCTATGGAATAACTATGCAAGAAAAAGGAATCAGCAAATTGTATTCTATTGACTTTAATGATAAAGAATAATACAGGAGGTATAAATGGCTATTAGAAATGTAAGAAAAATGGGAGATCCTATTTTAAGAAAAAGATCAAGAGAAGTAGAAAAGATAGATGATAGAGTCCTTGAAATTTTAAATGATATGGCAGAAACCATGTATGATGATAATGGAATAGGAATAGCTGCTCCACAAGTAGGTATCCTAAAAAGATTAGTTACAGTTGATATAAGAGATGAAGATGGTCTTATGAAACTTATAAATCCTGAGATAATAGAATCAGATGGAGAAACTATTGATGTAGAAGGATGCTTATCAGTTCCTAATTTCAATGGAACAGTTAAAAGACCACAGCATATAAAGTTAAAATATACAGACGAAAATTCTAAAGAAAATATAGTTGATTTATATGATTTAAAGGCAAGATGTGTATGCCATGAGATAGATCACTTGAATGGAGTATTGTTTGTAGATAAATATATCGAAGAAGTAAAATTTGAAGAGGAATCAGATGATTAATATCTGTTTTATGGGAACTCCTAAGTTTGCACTTGATACATTAAAAGCATTAGATGAAAATGAAGATATCAATGTAAAATTAGTAGTAACTGCACAAGATAAAAAAAGAAATAGAAATAAGGTTACTCCAACCATAATAAAAGAATATGCTTTAGAAAAAAACATCGAATGTGTAACGCCAAAAAGCGTAAATAATGATGAATTTATAGAATTTCTAGATAGTAAGGAGATAGATTTTATCGTTGTTGTAGCATTTGGACAACTAATAGGAAAGAAACTTTTAGAAAAATATCCTGATAGAATAATAAATCTTCATCCATCTGATCTTCCAAAATACAGAGGGGCTTCTCCAATTCAATACACATTATTAAATGGAGAAGAAACTACTAAAGCTACTACAATGCTTATTGAAAAAGGCATGGATAGTGGAGATATTCTCTTGCAAAGAGAACAAGAGATCTTAAAAGATGATGATTTTGAATCACTAAGCTTAAAATTATCTAAGCTTGGTGGTCAAATGATGGTTGATACATTACTTGATTTTGATAATTTATATAAAAATAGACAAAAGCAAGATGACAGCAAAGCCACATTTACAAATAAGATAACCAAAGAAGAAGGTCTTATCAATTGGAATGAAAATGGAGATGATATTATAAATAAATGGAGAGCATTTAAACAATTCCCTAAAGTTTATTTCAATTATAATGATAAAAACATCAAGATAGATGATTTGAAATTTGAAAAACTTTCCAATACAAATCCAGGCTTTGTAAGATATAAGAAAGATAAGATAGGCATAGATTGTAAGGATGGAGTCATAATAATAGGAAAAATACAAATTCCAGGAAAGAAAATGATTGATTCAAAAAGCTTTCTTTTAGGACATAGTTTAGATATGAAATTTATAGATTAGGTGATATTTTGTATATAAATGAAATGACAATAGATGATATAAAATCACTATTATTAAAAATTGAAGAAAAGCCGTTTAGAGCAAAACAAATTTATAGGCAGATTCACAAAAACAAAGTAAATGATTTTGATCTGATGACAGATTTATCTAAGGATCTAAGAAGTAAGTTAAAAGATATTGCATCTTTTCCTAAGATGCAATATCTTAAAACTTATAAATCAAAAATTGATAGCACAGAAAAATATCTATTTGAATTAGATGATGATAATATAATAGAAGCAGTGTATATGCAATATGATAATAGAAGTACAGTATGCATATCTACACAAGTAGGCTGTAAGATGGGGTGTAAATTCTGTGCATCAACTAAAAATGGTTTTGTAAGAAATCTTTCTGCAGCAGAAATTTTAGAAGAAGTCTATACAATAGAAAGAAATAAAGGCGATATAAATAATATTGTAATAATGGGTATTGGTGAGCCTTTAGATAATTATGATAATTTATTAAAATTTATAAATATAATAACAGATGAGAAAGGAAGAAATCTTTCTCATAGGTCGATTACAGTATCTACAGTAGGTCTTGTAGATAGAATATATGATTTAGCTAATAGCAATCTTGATATAAATCTTGCAGTATCTCTTCATTATTCAAAAGATAAAAAGAGAGAAAAATTTATGCCAAGTGCAAAAAAATATAAAATAAATGATATAATTAAAGCGACAGATTATTATCTTGATAAGACAAAAAGGCGTGTAAGCTTTGAATATGTTGTAATAGATAATGTCAATAATACAAGAGAAGATGTAGAAGAACTGAAAAAATTGTTTTTCGGAAAAAATGTCCACATAAATTTAATAAAATTAAATCCAATAGAAGAATTTAAATATGATAAGCCTAAAGAAAATACTGTAAAAGATTTTTGCAATAGACTTACATCCAATGGGTTAAATGCAACTATAAGAAAGCCTATGGGAAGTGATATAGATGCAAGTTGTGGACAGCTTAGAAATAATTATAAGAGGTAGGTATGCAATATAGCTCTGTTTCTAATATAGGAAAGGTTAGAAATAAAAATCAAGATTATTATGGGTCTGTAAAAGTAAAAGGAAATGAGTTTTTTATAGTTGCTGATGGAATGGGTGGCTATAAAGGAGGAGAGATTGCAAGCAAGCTTGCAGTAAATTTCTTTATAGACTACATAAAAGAAAATCAAGAAGAAGAATCATTAGTTAATTTGCAAGAACATGCGATAAATTATGCTAATGATAAGATTAATGAGATAAGAAAATCATCTGATGAATACTACGACATGGGAACAACTGTTGTATGTGTGTGTATAGATAATAAAAATTCTTTATACCACTTTTCACATATTGGAGATAGTAGGGCTTATTTGTATTCAAAAGGTGTTTTAAAGCAAGTAACAAGAGATCATTCGCTCGTAAATGATTTATTAGATAGCGGAAGCATAAATGAAGAAGAAGCCAAAAACTATGAGCACAAAAGTACAATAACAAAAGTAATAGGTTGTCTAGAAGATATTGATGTAAAAAGCTTATCATTTGAAATGGATAAAGGAGATATAATCCTTATGACAACTGATGGACTTAGTAATGAGCTTAGCAAAGATGAAATTTTTGCAATAATGACCCAAAACAACAGTGCAGAAGAGATATCTAAAAATTTGGTGGATTTAGCTATAAAAAAAGGCGGACACGATAATATAACAGTTACTACTATATTGATTTGAGGCAAAGATGGAAAATTTACTACTAGGAAATAGATATAAAATTCTAAGTCAAGTAGGCGTAGGTGGAATGGCAAAAGTCTACAAGGCTCATGATGAGCTTTTAGATAGAATTGTCGCTGTAAAGATTTTAAAGGATCAGTACGTCGAAGATAGCGAATTTTTGAAAAAATTTAATAATGAAGCACAATCGGCTGCTAAATTATCTCATGTTAATATTGTAAATGTGTTTGATATAGGAGAAGATTTTTTAGATGGAAAAAGACTCTATTATATAGTAATGGAGTATATAGAAGGTAAGACTTTAAAAGAATATATAGATGAAAATAAAGTTTTAAGTAATGAAGATATCGAAGATTTTTCTATCCAAATAGCACAAGCATTAAAATGTGCGCATAGTTCTAATATAATACATAGAGATATAAAGCCACAAAATATTTTAATAGACAAATACTCTTTACTTAAAGTTACTGATTTTGGAATAGCAAGAATTGCATCTAATGCAACAATAACTTATACAAATTCAATTCTTGGAACAGTACACTATATTTCTCCAGAACAAGCTAAGGGAAAGTTTGTAGATGAGAAATCAGATTTGTATTCTTTAGGTGTTGTAATGTATGAGATGGCAACTGGTAAAGTTCCTTTTGATTCTGATAATTCAGTTGGAATTGCAATAATGCATATTCAAGATCAACCAGTTGAGCCAAAGGAATTAAATCCGAATCTATCTGATAAATTAAATCATATAATAATGAAACTATTATCTAAGAATCCAGCAGATAGATATCTTTCTGCAGCAGATTTGGTAGATTCACTAGAAAGTCCATATCAAAATACTAAGAAAACTACAATAAAAGAAACAAGAAAAATTGATAATGCAAAAGATTCTAGTGAAAAGTCAGTATATGTTCAACAAAAACCAGAAGAAGAGCCAAAGAAAGAAAAAAAGAAGAAAAATAAGAAGCCACTAGCGATAATATTAATAATTTTACTTCTTGCCTTAAGTGGTTTTCTAATAAAAGCTTCTATAGATAAAGGAAATAGTCTAATAACAGTTCCAACTGTTACATCTCTTAGTAAAGAAGATGCTATGAATGAATTAAGAAAAGCGGGATTTAGAGTTAATGCATCAGAGCATAAAGAAAGCGCAGATGTTCCTAAAGGAAATGTAATAAGTCAATCTCCAAAGGCAAATTCAAAAGCTAAAAAAGGAGATATAGTAGATATTATAATAAGTGATGGAATGTTAGTAGAAGTACCTAATCTAAAGGGAATGCAAGTAAGCGAAGCAAAGGAAGCACTTACAGAAGTAGGACTTAATCTTGGTACTTCAAGCTATGAGTATTCAGATGAGGTTGAAAAAGGACAGATATTTGACCAAAGCATAAAAAGTGGAAAAAAAGTTGAAGTAGAAGAATCGGTTGATATATTTATAAGTCGTGGTCCAGAAGAAAATGATGAAGTAAGCGAAGAATATGAATTTGCATTGGTTCCTGATCTAACAGGATATAGCCAAAATGATGCAATTGATTTAATTCAATCAAGTGATTTGAAAGTAGGAAATATAGATTTTGAATATTCTGATAATGTAGGAGAAAATCAAGTAATATCACAATCAATAACAGCTTCAACTGAAGTAAAAAAGGGAACATCTATTGATATTACAGTAAGTAAAGGAAAAAAACAGCAAAGCGAAGGAAATAAATCAGATACTAATTCAGAAAGAATTAATGCTATATTTAGATTGCAAGTACCTGATAAAGAGCAATTTGAAGTAAAAATAATAAAACTAGATGAAAATGGTAATGAAACAGATGTTATATATGATCAAGTTCATAGTAAATCAGAAGCTGTAAATGGAAATATAAATGTAAATGTAGAAGGAAATGTAGGAGATAAAGTAATGGTATATTATGATGATGAAGCTATTGGAAGGTATGAAATAACAAAAGGATGAAAGGAAAAATAATAAAACAACAAAAAGAATTATACTATGTTGACACTGGGACAAAAGTATATAAATCTAAAGCTAGAGGAGTCTTTAGAAAGAAAAATATAAAACCAATAGTAGGAGATAATGCAAATATACAAATATTAGATGAAGATACAGCCTATATAACTGACATATTGGAAAGAAAGAATAGGTTAAAAAGACCTGAAGTAAGTAATCTTGATCAATTATTTGTGTTTGTAACTATAAAATCTCCACCGCTTAATCTATATAATCTTGATAAATATCTTTCAATGTGTGAGTACAAGAATATTGATGTTGTGCTAATACTTACAAAAATAGATCTTTATACAGAAGATGAAATAGAAAAATTCAAAAATATTTATACAAGCACAGGTTATAAAATAATAGAAGTAGATAATTTCAATAATTTTCCCAAAGAAGAGATATTTGATGCTCTAAAAGGAAAATCAACAGCTTTTTCTGGAGCATCAGGAGTTGGAAAATCTACTATGATCAATAATCTAATAAAGGATATAAAGCTTGAGACAGGTTCTATATCTAAAAAAAGCCTTAGAGGAAAAAATACTACAAGACATACAGAACTTTTCAAAGTTATGGATAATTCATTTGTATTTGATACTCCAGGCTTTGATAGCTTTGATTTTGATTTTATAGAAGATGAAAGGGAACTTAAAAACTATTTTATCGAATTTAAAGAGCACAATAATTGCAAATATTCAAATTGTAATCATATAAAAGAACCAGGTTGTAATGTAAAAGATGCTGTAGAAGAAAATCTAATAGCAAAAACAAGATATAATAATTATGTAGTATTGTTTAATGAACTTGAAAAAAGGAGAAAAACAAAATGGTAGAACTTTCACCATCAGTATTAAGTTGTAATTTCGCAAATCCTATTGCAGATATAAAAAAGATAAAGACAGACAAATTAAAAATGCTCCATCTTGATGTGATGGATGGAATGTTTGTACCAAATATATCATTTGGATTTAAATTTATAAAAGATCTAAGAAAAAACTGCGACTATTTTTTTGATACTCATCTAATGATAGAAGAGCCTATAAGATATATAGAAGAGTTTCAAAAATCAGGAAGCGATCTTATAACAATTCACTATGAAGCCTGTAAAGACGTGGAAAGTACAATTAAAAAGATAAAATCTTTTGGAATAAAAGCTGGGATTAGTTTAAAGCCTAATACTAAAGTAGAAGAGATTACAAAATATCTTGATATGGTAGATCTTGTACTTGTAATGAGCGTTGAGCCTGGGTTTGGAGGACAAAAGTTCATAGAAAATAGCCATCAGAAGATAAGAGAATTAAGAGAATATATCGATAATAACAATTTAGATGTAAAAATAGAAGTAGATGGCGGTATAAAAACTACAAACGTAGAAAAAGTCATATCTGATGGAGCAGATATAATAGTATCTGGTTCTGATATCTTTGCAAAAGAAGATATCAATGGTCAAGTTCTAAAATATTATGAGCTATTTAATAATTAGTTAAATTAAAAAGGCTAGAGAACTTCCTTTGGGAAGAACTCTAGTCTATTAATTTGCTCTTTGAACTTTTCCGTGTTTTAAGCATTTAGAACAAACATTCATTCTTTTATTAGTTCCATCAACTACAACTCTAACTTTATGAACGTTAGGAGCGAATTTTCTGTTTAATCTTCTATGTGAGAAAGTAACTTTATTTCCAAAACTTGTAGATTTTCCACATATTTCACATGTTCTTGACATTTTAACACCTCCTAAAATTAACTAGCTTATTTATTATATCAAAATGATCGAGATTTTTCAAATATTTGTTTTTAACCTTGATTTTAAGTATAATATTAAGAAGATAAATTTTAATAGACTAGCATTCTAGGAGGTAATTATGGCTATTAATTTAAAAAATAGTTATGGAGATATATCTATTAGTTCAGAAGTTGTTGCAAACTTAGCATGTGCTTCAGTAATGGAGTCCTATGGCGTAGTAGGTCTTGCAATAAGAAATGCAAAAGACGGTATTTATGAATTGCTTGGAATAGAAAATATGCACAAAGGTGTTGAAATATCAAAAAATGAAGATGAAAGTATCGATGTAAAAATTTCTCTATTTTTACAATACGGAGTAAGAATAGCAGTTGTAGCAGAAAATATAATAGAAAAAGTTAAATATAATATCGAGAAATCATTAGGAATAAAAGTAAATAGCGTTAATATTCTTATACAAGGAATTAGAAAATAGGAGAGAATATGGAGTATTTAAGTGGAAAAAGTCTTGCAGGCTGCATAAAAAGCGCCTGCGAAAATTTGGATAAAAATAAGGAAAGTGTAAATGAGTTAAATGTCTTTCCAGTTCCTGATGGAGACACAGGAACTAATATGACAATGACAATAAAATCAGCAGTAAATAAAGTTGAATCTATCAAAAGTCAGAATGTATCAGATATAGCTAAAGCTTTATCACAAGGTTCATTAATGGGGGCTAGGGGAAACTCAGGAGTAATTTTATCTCAGCTTTGTAGAGGAATATCTAAAGCTTTAAAAGATAAAGATAAGATTACAGTAAAAGAGATAAAAGATGGATTTATAAAATCAAAAGAAACAGCTTATAAAGCTGTAATGAAACCTACTGAAGGAACTATACTTACTGTTTGTAGAAAGATGGCAGAAGCAAGTGAAGAGTTCTATGATGAATCAATGCCTATTGATAAATATCTTTATAAAATATATCTTTCTGGTAAAAAAGCACTTGCAAATACACCAAATCAACTTCCAATACTAAAAGAAGCAGGAGTAGTTGATGCTGGAGGACAAGGCCTTATATTTTTATTAGAAGGAGCTATAAAATATCTAAATGAAAATATAGAAGATTATTATGAGGAATTAGAAGAAGATTCATTTATAAAATTAGAAGAAGATGAATTATCTTATACTGCAAATATAATCTATAACAGCGATATAGACTTAAGAGAAGAATTATCAGAATATGCTAATATAAATAACTATGATGAAAGTGATAATATAAGTGTAGAATTATCAACTAATAGAGCTGATATTGTAATGCAGATTCTTCTAAAAAATGCCGAAATTATAGAATTTAAATTAAATAATAAAAATCAAAAAGAAGAAGTAGAAGAAAAAGAATTTGGAATAGTTGTAGTATCTAAAGGTGATGGATTCGATAAGGTATTTAAGGATCTTGGAGTAGATGAAATAATATCTGGAGGACAGACGATGAACCCATCTACAGAAGATATATATAATGCAATTAATAATATAAACGCAAAAAATATCTTCATATTGCCAAATAACAAGAATATAATAATGTCTGCAAAGCAGGTTAAGCATTTAACTGATAAAAATATCTTTGTGATTGAAACAAAATTTATACCCGAAGGTTTTTCAGCATTATTATCATTTGATAATACAGCTTCAGCTAAAGAAAACTTCGAAAGTATGAATGAAGCAATAGATGCTGTTAAGATATGTGAAATAACTTATTCGATTAGAGATACTAAGATAAAAGATCTAATTATAAAAAAAGGCGATGTAATAGGACTTATAGATGGAGACATATCAGCTAGTGGAAAAGATATAAATCAAGTACTAAAAGATACATTAAAAAAGTCAATAGATGAAGATACAAGTTTAATTACATTATATTATGGTAGTGAAGTTGATGAAAAAGATGCTAATGATTTAATAGATGAACTTCAAAAACAATATGATGATATAGACTTTGAATTAGTTTATGGAGGACAGCCACTTTATTATTATTCTGTATCACTTGAATAATGGAACTTATAGATATAAAAGGCATAGGACCTAAGAAGAAAGAAAAATTAAATAAATTGGGAATTTTCACAGTATCTGATCTTTGTAATTACTATCCTAGATTGTATGAAGATAGAAGCAAAAAAATGGATATAGAAAATGCAAATCCTGATAAATATTATTACTTTAAGTTTAAAATAATATCTTTGCCTGTGACAAGATATGTAAATAATAAGACTATAACAAGCTTATATGTTACAGATGGAAGAAAAAGGGCAAAGGTAATATGGTTTAATAATAAGTTTATAGCCAATAAATTGATATTAAATAAAGTATATAAATTCTATACTAAGCTTAATAGAGATTTTATAAGAACTTGTTTTAATCCTCTAATAGCCCCATTAAACGATGATAAAATAGGTGGGATAGTGCCTATTTATTCTTTAACTAATGGATTAAGCGATAATGATTTACACAAGTTTATAAGAAATGCACTTAAAGTATATGATTATGATACAAAGATAATTCCTGATAATTTAAGAGATAAATTTAAAATAACTACAAGAGAAAATCAGCTTAGAGAAATTCATTTTCCAACAGGACTTAATAATCTCTTAAAAGCTAAATCAGATCTTAAAATAGAAGATTTTGTAAGAGAACTATTCTTTCTAAAGCTCATAAAAGATAGAAATACAATAGAATCTACAAGAAAGATAGATGATTTATATTATAATGATATATTAGAAAGCCTTGATTTTACACTTACAAATGCACAGCTAAATGCTTTAAGTGAGATAATATTCGATCTTAAAGATACAAAGGTTATGAATAGACTTTTGTGTGGAGATGTAGGAAGTGGAAAGACAATAGTTGCAATAATATCTATGATGGTTGTTGCAAGAAATAATTTCCAATCAGCACTTATGGTTCCAACAGAAATTCTTGCTTTACAGCACTATGAAAATTCGAAGAAATTAATAGAAAGCTTTGGATATAGGGTGTGCCTTTTAGTTGGAAGTCTTTCTCCAAAGAAGAAAGAACAAGTAAAAGAGAAAATAAAGTCTGGTTACTATGACATAATAATAGGAACTCAAGCAATTATACAAAAAGATGTAGAATTTAATAATCTATTATATGTCGTAAGTGATGAGCAGCACAGGTTTGGAGTTGAGCAAAGAAAGAACTTATCAGATAAAGGTGAGAATGTAAACTATCTTACAATGACTGCAACTCCAATACCAAGAACCATGATGCTAAGGTTAAATAAGATTTTGGATCTATCAATAATTGATACTCTTCCTAAAAACAGAAAAGCAGTTATAACAGATATAATAAATGAAGAAAATGAAAGTTCTATAATATCAGCCATAAGAAAAGAAATAGACAGAAATGGACAAGTATATATAGTAACTTCAAGTATTGATAATGAGGAAGATAAGAATAATCTTTTGAATTTGACAAATAAATTCAAAAAGATTTTTAGTAATCTAAATGTATCAAGCATTCATGGCAAAAAAAGTGCAGAAGATAAAGAAAAGATACTAGAAGCTTTTCAAAAAAAAGATATAGATATATTAATTTCCACCACAATAATAGAGGTAGGAATTGATGTAAAAAATGCCAATACCATTGTAATCTATAATGCGAATAATTTTGGATTATCACAACTCCATCAGCTAAGAGGAAGGGTTGGAAGATCTGATAAACAAGCTTATTGCTATCTTATTCAAAAAAACAATGCTAATAGTAAGTTAGATATACTAAAAAAGACAAATAATGGATTTGAAATAGCAAAGTTTGACTTAGAATATCGAGGTGGTGGTAATGTGTTTTCTACAATGCAACATGGTAAGAATCTTGATTATTTAAGCTATATGAATCTTAACAAAGATGAAATAGAGTTATCATTTGAAATATATGATTATATTATTAATAATAAAAAATCAATAGAAAATTATGATATAATAGAAAAATACTATGAAGAAAATGGAAAGATCGTGTTAAATTAATGAGAGTAATAGCAGGCAAATTTAAGCAAATGAATATAGCATCACCCAAAGCAAAAAATTCGATGCCCACAGACAATAAGGTAAAAGAAGCAGTCATGGATATGCTATATCCTATATATTCAGATTCTAAAATGCTAGATTTATTCTCTTGTACAGGTCAAATGGGAATAGAATTTCTATCAAGAGATATATCTTATGTAGTATTTAATGAAATAAATAAGCTAAATTATAAAACGCTAAAGGAAAATCTTTCTAAAACTCATGTAGATAATTTTAAAACATATAATAATGATTTTAGAAAGACACTAGAGATTTTAAAAGATGAAGATATTAAGTTTGATTATATATATCTTGATCCTCCATATAAGACAGATTATGTGGAATTAAGCTTGAAATTAATTCTAAAATATGATTTACTAAATCATATAGGAAAGATAATAACAGAAATGGATAGAGATCTCGACTTTAGCGAGAAGTTCGATAATCTAGAACTTATAAAAAGCAAAAAATATGGAAGGAAAATAATAAAAATATACACAATAAAATGATTGTAATATACCCGGGTAGTTTCGATCCTGTGACAAAAGGCCACATGGATATAATCGAAAGAGTAAGTAAAAAATTTGAAAAAGTTATAGTGGCAGTTTTGGTTAATTCTGAAAAAAAGACACTATTTACACTGGAAGAAAGAGAAAAAATACTAGAAAATGAAATTAAAAGTTATGGACTTTCTAATGTAGAGGTAGAAAGGTTTGACGGTCTTCTAGTTGACTTTGCAAGAGAGCATAATTCTAATATAGTAGTAAGAGGATTAAGAGCAATATCAGATTACGAGTATGAATTGCAGATTGCACATATAAATTCCGACTTATATAATGAACTAGAGACAATATTTCTAGTTGCAAAAGCAGAATATTCATACATATCAAGCAGTGTTGTAAAAGAAATAGCAAGTTATAATGGCGATATAAGTTCATTTGTATCCAAGAATGTGGAAAAAGAGATTAAGAAAAAGCAAGATTAAGGAGGAAAATATGGATATAAATCAATTAATAGAAGAAATGGAAGATGTATTAGATAATGCTTCATCTGTACCTTTTTCAAGAAAAGTTTCAGTAGATCCTGATGAGATTTTTGAGATATTATCAGATATGAGAAATTCTTTACCAGAAGAGATAAAGCAAGCTCAATGGGTTAATGAAGAGAAAGAAAGAATTTTATCAGAAGCAGAAAATGAAGCAAATCTTAAAGTACAAAGTGCAAATGATCAAATAAAACAGATCCAACAACAGGCAAGAGCTCAATATGAGAAACTTATAAATCAAAATGAGATAACTCAACAAGCCAAAAGACAAGCAAATCAAATAATAAGAGAAGCTAATGAAGAAGCTAATAATCTAAGAAAGAAATCTTATGAGTATGTAGATAAATTATTTACAGCATCTTCAGAAAACTTTAAACAATTAGTTCAAAGTATAGATTCCAACAAAAAACAAATATTAAATAGTAATAAGTAATCCCATAAATCCTAGTTGAATATCAATTAGGATTTTTTGTTTTTTAAATTAAAAGAAATTTATTAAAAACTCTAGAAGTTTGTACTTAGTTATACTTTTATATCAGATTAATTTTATTTTGATGAATTTATTTTATTAGAGTATAATTATAACTTAAAATTATGCTTTTATTGCAAAAGATGCTAATTACAAAGTATTTTGCATTTAACTTTATCTTATCATTATAAATTGATATTTTATGGTTTATTATAATTTTACTTTAAATCTCGCCATATTTTATGGTATAATAAATTGTCTTAATAAAGCATTAAACTATCTATGAAGTTTATGTTTTATTTGACAATATAATGAAAAGAATAAGGAGGGATAGATGGAAACTTTCAAAAGCATTACAAGTATATTAAATGATAGAATTTATACATATATATTGATACCATTATTGCTTGTTTTGGGAATTTATTTTACTATAAGGATTAGTTTTGGACAGATAACTAATTTAAAGCATTCAATAAAGCTTATCACAAAAAAATCTGATGACAAAGATGCAATATCTCCATTCAAGGCTTTCACAATATCGGCTGCAAGCCATATTGGAACTGGAAATATTGTAGGTGTTGCTGCTGCAATATCTGTAGGCGGACCTGGCGCGGTATTTTGGATGTGGATTACAGCTATAATAGGAGGAGCATCATCATTTGTTGAAAATACTCTAGGACAAGTATTCAAAGAGAAAAAGGATGATGGCACATATAAAGGTGGACCTGCTTATTATATGAATAAAACACTCAAAAAACCAGTAATAGGAACTATTTTTTCAGTTATAATATGCGTGGTATATGGATTTATGTTTAATGCCATGCAATCTAATACCATTGCATCGGGAATGGGATCATCATTTAATATTCCAACTTGGGTTGTAGGATTAGTTGTAATATCATTTACAGCAATTATAATATTTGGTGGAATAAGAAGAATAGCTGATTTGACATCGGTATTAGTTCCTGTAATGGCTGTTTTGTATATGATTGTAGTTATTATAATTTTAATTACAAATTATAATAAAGTTCCTAAAATGTTTGGAGTAATTTTTAAAAGTGCATTTAATTTTAAAGCAGGATTTGCAGGTTTATTTACTTCAGCTATATTAAATGGTGTAAGAAGAGGATTATTCTCAAATGAAGCTGGAATGGGATCAGTACCTAATGCTTCATCAGTTGCAGAAGTTTCACATCCTGCTAAACAAGGTCTAATTCAATCTTTAGGTGTATATCTTGATACAATTATAGTATGTTCACTTACAGCCTTTGTAATAATTATTGGTGGAGAAAAGATATATCTTAACACTAATCTTGAAGGATTAGAGATAACTCAAATGGCGCTTGCATCAGAGGTTGGAAATTGGTCAAAGTATTTTCTTTCAATATGTATATTGATGTTTGCCTTCTCATCAATTATAGGAAACTATTATTATGGAGAAAATAATATATTGAATTTAGGACTTGGCAAAAAATCCCTTAATATATATAGATTGTTTGTATTAGGATTTGTATTTTTAGGATCAATTGGAGATTTCTCAGTAGTTTGGAATACAGGCGATGTATTTATGGGAATAATGGCGATTATAAATCTACTTGCTCTTATATTTATAGGAAAGATTGCAATAGTTGTCTATAAAGATTATATGAAGCAACTTAAGAGTGGAAAAGATCCAGTATTTGAGCCAGAAAAAATACCTGAATTAGAAAAATACCTCCCAGAAATTACAGCATGGGATAAAGATAGAAAAGAATAATATAAAACCTTGACTTTTAAAGTTGAGGTTTTTTATTTTTTAAAATAATGAATAATGTTAATTTATAAAATCTAGAGAAAATATAGAGCGATTAGTAATATTAGACTATTTATTTTAAAATTCTTTGAATAATTTGATATTATTAGTATCATTTATCTAGAATAATAAAGGAGAATCAAATGAATTGTATAATAGCACAATCCGGAGGTCCAACAAGTGTAATAAATAGCTCCTTATCAGGAGTTATAACTTGTGCAATAGATCAAGGCTTTGAAAGAATATTTGGCAGTCTAAATGGAATAGAAGGAATATTAAATGATAATATAGTAGAAATTGACAAAGACAAGTTTATATCATCTAATGCACAGATTAGACTTATGAATAGACCTTCTTCAATACTTGGATCTTGTAGATACAAATTACCAGATAGTATAGAAGATAAGATTTATGATAAAATTTTTAGAAAATTAAAAGAATTAGAGATTACAAGTTTTATATACATAGGTGGAAATGATTCAATGGATACTGTAATGAAGCTTAATAGATATATGAAAGCTCATGACATTACAGGAATAAATGTATGTGGAGTTCCAAAGACTATAGACAATGATTTATGCGTTATGGATCATTCACCAGGATTTGGCTCAGCATCTAAGTTTGTAAATAATACTATAATAAATATAAGAAATGATATTGACATATATGATCTAAATTCAGTTACAATAGTAGAAATTATGGGAAGAAATGCTGGATGGATTTGTGCAAGCTCTCTTTTAGCAAATAAAAATTCTAAAGTTGTTGATTTGATATATCTAAGTGAAATAGAAAAGAGCAAAGAAGACATATTAAAAGAAGTAAAAGAGGCATTTAAGTATAACAAAAATCTTCTTATAGCTGTATCAGAAGGATTTCAAGATAAAGATAAATTCTTTATAAATAATAATGATCAAGTTTATGATAAAGGATTCAATCATCCTATAATAGCAGGAGTTGCCCAAAATATGAGTGATTATATACATAGAAAATTAAATGTTAAAACTCGTGCAATAGAACTTAGTATAATTCAAAGAACAAGTAATATAATATCAAAAACAGACTCAAATGAAGCTTTTAATCTAGGATATCAAGCATTAAGATTAAGTATTGATAATACAGATATAATACCAATTCTAAAAAGAAAAGATTCTACTAAATACGAGGTAGAATACTCATATGTAAATTCTTCAGATGTTGCAAATAAGGAAAAGCTAATCCCTAAATCTTGGTTACAAGATATGAATACTCTTCAGGAAAACATGATAGAATATGCTCTTCCTATAATACAAGGAGAATTTGATGATATATATGAGAATGGAATGCTATCTTTTATAAATCTTTGTGATTTTATAAAAGTCAATAATTGAAATGTTTTATCATAGATAATTTATATTGAAAGATATAAATATATTAGAAAAATGTTTTATTATGATTCATTGTGAATCTTGCTTTTTTTTTAGAAAAGATGTAATATATAACACATAGACAAGTGTTAATATTATGTGCATATCTGTAATAAGCATATTATAGAAATCAATTATATATAATTTTGCTTTATATTTAATAGATTATATGATAATGTTTGTTGTAGATGTTAAGTGGTATTATAGTAATACATTTTATATAAATTATTCGCAAAATATTACGGTTGTATAAAATACTATTAGAAAGGAATTAATTATGGGAGTCAAAAATAAAATAAGTAAATTGGCAATAGAACATGAAGTAGATTTAATAATAAAGGATCCTGAAAAAAATCTTATAAAGGTTATGGATTGGGTTGATAAATTATCAAGAGGAACTTTCAAAAATCAGCGTGAAAACATAAGAGCAGCTATTGAAGATCCAGATAATCCTTACCACAAATATGTATATCATGTTGTAGAAGATTTCGATCCTGGTATACTAAAATCATTTTTCATAAACTTTTTATTAAATGCAAGCGTTATTGGTTGGAATAAACAAGACGAAATACGTGAAAAGTATAATTGTAATGTTCCATGGGCAATATTACTTGATCCTACATCAGCTTGTAACCTTGCTTGTACTGGATGCTGGGCAGCTGACTATGGTCACAAATTAAACCTTACATTTGATGAAATAGATTCAATCATAGAACAAGGAAAAGATTTGGGAGTTTATTTCTACATTTATACAGGTGGAGAACCATTAGTTAGAAAGAAAGATATAATAAAACTTTGCGAAAAACATCCTGATTGTGAATTCTTATCATTTACAAACGGTACATTAATAGATGAGGAATTTGCTGATGAAATGTTAAGAGTTAAAAACTTCATTCCAGCAATCTCTATTGAAGGATTCGAAGAAGCTACAGATGGAAGACGTGGAGAGGGAGTTTATTCAAAAGTTATTGAAGCAATGGAACTTCTTAAGAGAAAGAAATTACCATTTGGTACATCTTGCTGCTATACAAGTGCTAACTTTGAATCAATCAGCAGTGAGGAATTCTATGACAAATTAATAGATCTTGGTTCATTATTTGTATGGTATTTCCACTATATGCCAGTAGGAATGGATGCTACACCAGAACTTCTTCCAACAAAAGAGCAACGTACAGAAATGTTTAATAGACTTCGTAAATATAGAGCTACAAAACCTATGTTTGCAATAGATTTCCAAAATGATGCTGAATATGTAGGAGGATGTATTGCAGGAGGACGTCGTTACTTACACATAAATGCAAATGGCGATGTTGACCCATGCGTATTCATTCACTATTCAGATACAAATATTAGAGAGAACTCATTACTTGATGCATTGACAAATCCATTATTTAGAGCATATCACGATGGACAACCATTCAATGAAAACATGTTAAGACCATGCCCAATGCTTGAAAATCCTCAAAAATTGAGAAAGATGGTTAAAGATACTGATGCAAAATCTACTGATCCTCAACAACCAGAAAGTGTAGATCATCTATGTGCTAAGTGTGATGATTATGCTGATAATTGGCAACCACGTGCTGAAGAGCTATGGGAAGGATCACCAGGACAAAAACGTTGGTTGGATAAAAAAGAATATCTTGAACAACTTGATGCTCAAAGACATTCTAAATAATTGAAAGGAGCGATGATCGCTCCTTTTATTTTATACAATATATGAAGTATAAATTATATTTTTGTTTTATAGAATTGTTGTAATCATCTCGTTATGATATAATATTGCCATTGTTATAATGATATTTTAAAATAAAAAAGGAGTATTCATTTATGAGCGATTATGCAATTACTTGTGGTTCAACCTCCGATTTACCTAAAGAGTTTTATGAAGAAAATGACATTCATTGTGGATTATTCCATTTTGAGATAGGCGGGGTTGATTATTTAGATGATCTCGGAGAATTTCTATCTTATGATGATTTCTATAAATTGATAGAAGAAGGCAATCATCCAAGAACAAGTCAGCTTACACAACAAGATTATATAAACTTATGGACGCCATTATTAGAAGGAGGAAAAGATATTATTGATGTTGGACTTTCCTCAGGAATTACCAGTGGATTCAATAATGCTATGATGGCAAAGAAAGCCTTAGAAGAAAAATATCCTGAAAGAAGGATTACAGTTATAGATTCAAAAGCTGCAACTGGTGGATATGGTATGCTTATGGTATACATAGTAAAACACCGTGATGAAGGAATGAGCTATGATGAACTTGTAGAGTGGATTGAAAAAAATAAGCTAAACATACATTGCTGGTTTTTCTCAACAAATCTAACAGGATATCTTCGTGGAGGAAGAATTTCAAAATCATCTCATATATTTGGAACAATGCTTAAGCTTTGTCCCCTTATAAACATTAACTCTGAAGGAAAGCTAATTCCTAGAGAAAAGATAAGAGGAAAAAATAAAGCACTTAAAGCTATATATAATAAGATGGTAGAACATGCACAAGGCGGACTTGATTATAGTGGTAAATGCTTTGTATATCATACAGCTTTTTACGATGAAGCAAGAAGCCTTGCAGATAGGATAGAAGAAAACTTCCCAAATCTTGATGGTAAAGTATTCATACATTCTGTAGGAACTGTAGTAGGAAGTCACATGTATCCAGGAAGTATTTGTCTATTTTTTGTAGGCGACGAAAGAACAGAATAATTTAAAAAAAACTCTATTGATTTCAATAGAGTTTTTCTGTTTTTTAGTGGAATTTTTGAAAAAAATAGTATAGTTATATTTAGTTTATAAAGAAAGAATGATGATATGATATATTTTGATTACGCAGCAACATCTTTAAAAAGAAGAGATGTTTTTGAAAAAGTATTAGAAAATTTTGAACTTTTTGATGGGAATCCAGATAGTTTGCATAAATATGGAAGAGATGCAAAAAAGATTTTAAATGAATCAAGGGATAGTATAGCAGATTCAATAAATGCAAATCCTAAGGATATTGTATTTACATCCGGAGCAAGTGAATCAAATAATACAATTATTTCTAATTTTAGATCACAAAAGATAATTACGACACAAATAGAACATCCATCTGTACTAAATTCAATTAAATCAGATGATGTAATATATTTAAAAGTAGGCAAAAATGGATCTATAGATTTTGATGAATTTAAAAAAGCATATAATCCAGATGTAAAGCTTGTATCTATAATGTATGTCAATAATGAAACAGGAGTTATTCAGCCAGTAAAAGAGATAGGAAATTTCTTAAAAGATACAGATACATGGTTCCATGTAGATGCAGTTCAAGCATATTCACATATAGATATTGATGTTGAGAAATTAAACTGTGACTCGCTTTCCATATCTGCTCATAAGATAGGAGCTATAAATGGTTTTGGAATTTTATATAGTAGAAAGAAATTTGATAATCTTATATATGGTGGAGAGCAAGAAAGTTATAGAAGAGCAGGAACAAGCTTTGTAATCGGCGCTTATACAATGAAAGAATCATTTAAAAAAGCAATAAATGAAAGAGATAAAATATCTGAAATCAAAAAATATTTTGTCAATAGATTGAAAGCTTCAAAAATTCAATATGAAATAAATGGCGATATAGAAAATGAGACAGATCATATAATAAATTTATACCTTCCATTTGTAAAAAGTGATTTCTTATTGACATATCTTGATATAAATAAAATTGCAGCCTCTGCAGGTTCAGCTTGCTCAGCAGGAAGTCTTACACCAAGTCATGTAATTACAAGTATTTATGATACTAACAGATCAATGCATTCAATAAGATTTAGTTTTGGATTTTCTAATAGCAAAGAAGATATAGATAAATTAATAGATATATTAACTAAATTATATGATAGGAGGTCAAATGACTGATAACAAAGATATAAAAGTTGTAGTTGGAATAAGTGGCGGAGTAGACTCATCTGTTGCAGCATATCTTTTAAAAAAGCAAGGATATGATGTTATAGGAATCTTCATGAAAAACTGGGATGATACAGATGAAAATGGAGTCTGCACAGCAGAAGAAGACTACAAGGATGCAGTTAGAGTATGTGAACAGCTTGGAATAAGCTATTACTCTATAAATTTTGAAAAAGAATACTATGATAGAGTATTCTCATATTTTCTAAGTGAATACAAAAAAGGCAGAACCCCTAATCCAGATATAATGTGCAACAAAGAGATAAAATTCAAGGCGTTCTTAGACTATGCAAAAGAACTTGGAGCAGATTATATAGCAACAGGACATTATGCAAGATTAGAAGATATAGATGGAACGAAAAAACTTCTAAGAGGAGTAGATAATAATAAAGATCAGACGTATTTTTTAAGTCAATTATCACCTAAGCAATTAGAAGATGTAATGTTCCCAGTTGGAGATTTAACCAAAAAGGAAGTTAGACAAATAGCAAGAGATAACAATCTTGCAACAGCTAATAAGAAAGATTCAACAGGAATATGCTTTATAGGAGAGAGAAATTTCAAAGAATTCCTATCAAATTATCTTCCAGCACAAGGAGGGAATATAGTAGATACCGATGGCAATGTATTGGGAAAACATGATGGACTAATGTATCACACTATAGGGCAAAGAAGAGGACTTGGCATAGGAGGAGAAGGTGAAGCATGGTTTGTATGTGGAAAAGACTTGGATAAAAATGAGCTTATAGTATGCCAAGGAAAAAACAACGAAAACCTGTTTTCAGATAGATTATTAGCTTCAAAATTCTCAAAAACATTAGAAGATGAACTTCCAAAAGAATTCTCATGTACAGCAAAATTTAGATATAGACAAAAAGATATAGATGTAAAAGTAAGATTTATCACAGATACAGATGTAGAGATAACTTATGATCATGTAAAAGCCGTTACACCAAGTCAAGCTGCAGTATTATACAAAGGAGATGTATGTCTAGGCTCTGCCATTATAGATGCAGTTTACAGAGGAGATGTAAAACTAAAAGTATAATGAAGATTAATGTAGATATTTTAAATGAAAGACTAGATAAATATATATCAGATAAGATAGACGACTTATCCAGATCTGATATAAAAAGAGCAATAGATTCTGGAAATATAAAAGTAAATGGCAAAAATCAAAAACCGAGCTATAAAATAAAACAAAATGATGAAATTACAATAAATGATGAGATTTTCTCTATAAAAGATATAAGTCCAGAAAATATAGATATAAAAATAGTATATGAGAATGAAGACTTTGCAGTAATAAACAAAGACAAAGATGTAATAGTCCACCCTTCGGGAAATATAGTATCAGGAACATTAGAAAATGCATTATTATATCATTTTGATAAACTATCTGATCTATCAGGAGAAGATAGAAAAGGAATAGTTCATAGACTAGATAGAAATACAACAGGATTAATAATAATTGCAAAAAATAACAAAATCCATCAAATATTAAAAGAAAAGTTTAAGAAAAGAGAAATCTATAAAGAATACATTACAATAGTTCATGGGAATTTCTATGACAAATTAAAAGATACAATAGATAAGCCAATAGCAAGATCTACTACAAATAGAAAAAAGATGGCAATAGATGAGAATGGAAGAAAAGCCATAACAAACTATGAAGTTATAGATCAGGTAGAAGGATTTGCATTAGTCAAAGTCATAATAAAAACAGGAAGAACACATCAAATAAGAGTGCATATGAGATCGATAAATCATCCGGTTGTAGGAGATGACTTGTATTGCAATGTAAAAGAAAGCTTCAATACAAAAGGTCAGATACTTCATTGTAGAAAGATGGCATTTCAAATAGATGATAAAAAATATGAATTCACAGCTGATGTAGATGATGAATTCAAACATATCCTAGAAATACTAAAACTTGATTACAACAAAATAAAAGACTAAAAACATCCAGACATAGAGTTGGGATGTTTTTTTATAAAATAAAAATTTATGAAAAGTAAAATATTTATATCTAAAATTCCAATTTGGTAATATTTTTACTTAAAAACAACAAATATATTTACATTCCAATATGTTCTATTATAGATTACATTTTATAATAAAAGTAATGAAAAGTAAAATTTAAATCATTACAACTAATATAGGATAAAATTTGACTTTGTTTAAAACTTGTTATATAATCTTATTAAGACCAGCTATCAAATGTCAAGAGAAACTAAAAAATAATTCACCTTGAAAT
>JAUMZM010000064.1 GCA_030528125.1 Tissierellia bacterium | reverse complement strand
TTTATGCACGAACTTAGTTTATTATAGGTGTCGCAATATTATTTGCAATTCATCAAAAAAAAGATGGAATTAGAGGACGAGGAAGATCAGAAAATGAGAGAATGGCTAGAATAATTCACTCATTAAGAGACAAATATCCACTAAAAGATTTACTTAAGCAATTTAATTTTCCAAAATCAGCATACATGTATTGGCAAAAAAGATTTGATAGAAAAGATAAAGATGAAGACTTTGAGAAGCAAATCAAGCAAATAAGAAAAGATAATCCAAATTATGGATATAGAAGAATACATGCCATATTTAAAAGACTTGGTATTGTAATAAACAAGAAAAAGTTCAAAGGCTGATACAGAAGCTAAAGCTTCAGGTAACAAACTTTGCACGTAAATCAAGAAAATATTATTCATACAAAGGAACAATAGGTAAAGTAGCACCAAATAGGATAAAAAGAAGGTTTAACACTTCAGCAGTTCATCAAAAAATCACTACAGATACAAGTGAATTTAAATACTATGAAGCAGATAAGTATGGAAATATGCAAGTTAAAAAACTTTACTTAAACCCTTTTCTAGATATGTTTAATGGAGAAATCATTAGCTATTCAATAACAAGTTCACCAACACTAGAAGCAATAATAACTGCACTTGAAGAAGCAATTTTAAAGACTTCAGATTGCAAATTTAAAAGAATATTCCACTCAGATCAAGGTTGGGCATATCAATTAAAGCAATATACTAATAGGTTAGAAAACAATGGAATTTTACAGAGTATGTCAAGAAAAGGAAATTGTGTAGATAATTCTCCTATGGAGAATTTCTTCGGGATATTAAAACAAGAAATTTACTACGGCAGAACATTTAAATCATTTAACGAGCTAAAAAAAACAATAGAAGAATATATAAAATATTACAATGAAGATAGAATAAAGGCAAAACTTGGATATTTAAGTCCAGTTGAATATAGAAAAATAAATGCGGCTTAGCTGCGATTGCACCTAGAGAAAATATTAGGTTTATAAAAAACCAGAGACAAATATTTCTAAATGTCTCTGGTATAAAGTCCAACTTTTTGGGGTCACCTTATAAAGTGTTTACATTTTCTATTATAAAATTTATTAAAATTTTCTAACTAAATAAAATATTTTCAAAAATTTATGTTATAATCTTTATAAAGAAAGAAGACTCACTCTTTCGATTACGAGATTAAATCTCAAGGAGGAAACGAGTACACTCTATCTAATAACAATATTATACAGTAAAACTGAATAATACTTAGTCGAAAAAGGATTATAGGTTACCTTTAACAACCTAAATATATTATATAAGGTGGTTTTATGCTTAAGATAGAAAGACAAAATCTTATAGAAAATGAAATTAAAAAAACAGGAATAATCCGTGTATCAGAAATCACCAATAGACTTAATGTAACAGAGATGACAATTAGGCGTGATTTAAAGGAACTTGAAGAAAAGGGTGTTCTAAAAAGAATTCATGGCGGTGCGAAATGTCTTGGAGATTTTCCTTTAAAGGAATATTCTCACAATGAAAAAAGGAGCAAAAATATCGAAGAGAAAAAGCAAATCGCCAAAAAAATCGCAAGTATGATTGATATAAACGACACTGTTTTTCTAGGACCTGGTACTACAATAGAGCTTGTCGCAGAATACATATCAGGAAAAGACTGCAAGATAATTACAACTTCCTATTATCTTTTTGATAAGCTTGCTTACATTCATAGACCTGAAGTCATTCTTGTTGGAGGATTTTTTAGAGAAAATACTGGCGCATTTGTAGGTAATTTTGCAAATTCTACTCTTTCTGCTATAAGAGTAAAAAAATCATTTATAGGTGTAAACGGTGTATTTGGAAATGGCGTATTTACTTCAAGTGAGGATGAAGGCGAAACCCAAAAGATAATCTTAGATAATTCAAAGTTTAAATACTTTATAGCAGATAATTCAAAGATTGGAAAAGAAGATTTCTATAATTTCTATAGTTTGGATGAATCAACTGGAATTATAACAGACTCTTTAATTTCCAAAGAAGCATACGATAAATTAAGCAAATACACTCAAGTAATCACAGGATAAGTTTTTTAGCTTTAATAAATATATTATTTATTGGAGCTTTTTATTTGTATAATTACAAAAATACCAAAGCTTATAAGCTTTGGTATTATCGCTAGTATCTATTATTTTTCTAATATATTATCAAAAAATTTAATTATTCCATCTTCTACTTCATCTCTTATATCAAGATAATTGTGAATTTCGTGACGGTATCCTTCATATATCTTGGTTTTTACATCATGATTTGTTTCTTTAAGCCAAGCTGATACCTCCTCTATTGCTTTTCCAAAATTTCCTGCAGGATCTTCACTTCCAGCTATATTATATATTGGAAGATTTTCGGGAACTTTTTCGGCCCATTCTTTGCCATCTATTTCAATTAACATCTTGCAAAAATATAACATTGAAATATTATTAGTTGGTTTTGTAAATGAATCGAAAGGATCTTCTGCATGGTCTTTTTGTACATATCTATCATGACAAATCCACTCATTCCCATATATAATCTCTTCATCAATTCTATCATAGAAACGTTCAAAGATTGTATTTATTGCATTTGGATCAAAATCTTTGCCATGTCCTCTTTCTACTGTATTTTTTAGATTAGCTTCAAGTTCTTTTAATCCATCTAAATCTCCAATTGTTCCACATATTGTGACAGCTTTTAGCTTATCGCCATATCTTGTAATAAATTGACGAGCAATTATAGAACCCATTGAATGACCGAACATAAAATATGGAATATCAGGATAAAGCTCAGTTGTCTTTTTGTATAATGTGTATTCATCTTCTACCATTATAGTGTAGTCTTTTTCGCCCCAATCTCCCCATGAATCGTTTTCAATAGCTGTCTTTCCATGTCCTACATGATCATCATAGCAAACTATGTATCCATTATCTACAAATTTTGAAATCATGTGGAGATATCTTCTTGAATGTTCTCCAAACCCATGAACTAATTGTATTATTCCTTTTATTTCTGATGCTGGAACGTTTATATATGCGTATATATCATCTCTTTGGTTGTATGATTTAAAAACTAATTCGTGTAACATTTTGCCCTCCATTATTTGTGTAAATATTTTCACATACATGATAACATTAATTTTATTTTTTTACAACGAAAAGACAAGCCTTGCTTATCTTATATCTTTCCAAATTAAAGAAAGTCTTTAGTTTGAGATTTCTAGCGAACCTTTTAATTAAACTAGAGTTTTGTGATAAGATTAAGTTTAGCTTGTCTATTTAAAACTATTATACTATTATTTGCCACTTTCTACATCATATCCAGCATCCATCCAAGCAACTATTCCGCCTGGTTGACGATAAATTTCAGTAAATCCTTGTTCCTTTGCAATTAAAGCTGCAACATGTGATCTTTCACATCCTACAAATCCACAATACAAAACAACTGGCTTTGATTTGTCTTCTCCAAGTGCTTTTATGAAAGCTTCTTTTTGCTCATCTGTTACATCTTCCATCTTTACAGGTAATTCTGCATTAACTGCTCCAGGGATTCTGTTTTTTTCATAAGAGTCTTTAGGCATAGTATCTACAATTAACATGTCTTTTCCATCATCAATCCAGCCTTTTAGATCTTGTGTGGAAACAAGATTATATCCTCCCTCATCCACTGCTTTTACAAGCTTCATGCTTGCTTCTTCGATTTTTTGCTCATTGCCATCTTTTGCAGTTCCTGCACTTTGATTTGTTGGTTTTGATCCGCAACTTGTTACTAGAAAAGAAACTACAAATAAAGCCATCAATGTTTTTACAATATTTTTCACTGATTAATCCTCCTAATATATTTATTAATTAATTATATCATAAATATATAAATGATAAAGCTTTTCATGCAATATAAAAGAGCGGATAACCGCTCTTTTTATAATATTAATACATTCCAAGTTTCTCACAAAGTATATCTATTTGATCTATTATATCAGATATAAATTCTATGGTATCTTCTATTGGCTTTGTGCTTGTCATATCAACTCCTGCAAGCTTAGAAAGCTCCATTGGAGATTTGGATGCACCAAGTTTTAATACATCAATCCATCTATCTCTATCGCTTTTGTCTCCATCTACAATCTTCTTTGAGATATTTGTACCAATTGTAAGACCTGCTTGATAAGTATAAGGATATAATCCCATATAATAATGAGGTTGTCTCATCCAAGTAAATTCACTTCCATATACTATATTTACATCATCTTGCCAGAATTTCTCTAATTCTTTTCTAAATATTTCGTTAAAATCTTCTGCTCTTAGGCTTTCTCCCTTGTCAACTCTTCTATATACTTCTCTTTGGAATCTTGCTTCTAAAAAATGTGTTACAAAATTATGATAGTAAGTCTTAGAAATCATTGTAGATAATATCCAAAGTTTCTCACGATCCTTTTTCATATTCTTTAGAAGATATCTTTCCATGGTGATTTCATTTGCAGTTGATGGACTTTCAACAAAATACATTGATACATCTGTATTTAATATGCTTTGATTGTTATTTGCATAATAGAAATGTCCAGCATGTCCCAATTCATGGGCTAAGGTCATAACTTGGCTCATTTTGTTATTATAAGTTGTCATTATAAATGAATGGGATAGATATGGTGATGCACAGAAAGCTCCAGTTCTTTTTCCATAGTTTTGTGAATAATCAATCCATCTTTCGTCAAATGCTCTTTCTAAGATTGATGTGTACTCATCTCCCATTATAGATAGTCCGTCAAGAATTATCTTTTTTGCACCATCTATGTCAACTTCAGGTTCAAATTCAGGATCTATTGATAACTTCAAGTCAGCATAAGTCATTTCATCTAATTTGTAGAATTTCTTAATGATGTTTGCATATTTTCTCATTGGCTTAGATAATTTTTCCATTATTATATCTAAGTGATTTTCATATACATCTCTTGAAATATCTTGCTTATCAAGTAAATAATCAATTACTGAATCATATCCTCTGATATTTGACATTATCTTTTCTTGTTGAATGTGGTTATTATAGATTGAAGCATTGCTATGCTCGTATTTTTCTAATACATTTGAAAAGTGCTTGAAGGCATCTCTTCTTTTTTCGGTATCTATCTCATACTCGTCATATTCTTCAAAGCTATTATAAGTCATCTCATAGTCTTTTCCATTGGAGTTGTATTTTCCAAATGATATATCGCCGTATTTCATATCATTATATAGACCATAGCTTGCATTTATAACTGTATCTAGCTTAGATAGAAGCTCTTCGTTATCATCTGATAACAAGTGATTTTTAAATTTAAGAGCTGAATTAATATAATACTCATACTCACTATTTTCTTTTAAGAATTCATCAATTATACTTTTATCTGTTTTTACAAGTTCATTTGTAAAAAATGTAGTATTACTCATAGCATTACTTGTAAGTTTTTCCGCATTGGCAAGCCTTTTTTGATTATATGCATTTGTGGCATCAACTTCAGTTGAAAGACTTGCAAATTCCATAAGCTTATCATAAAGCTCAAAAATCTTCTCATAATCTTCTATGGCTTTTTTCAAAGTTTTGCTATCAGAAAAATGCTTGTAATTTTCTCTAAATTCTTTTGTAAGATTACAGAATTTTTCTAAGTCTAAATTAAAATCATCATCGTTAGAATATAAATCCTCGATGCTCCAAGTTTCCTTTACATCAACTTCTTCTCTTTTTTTCATAGTATCCTCCATTTTGTAATATTATATCAAAATAATGAATAACTACCAAAATATAATTCTTATAACAAAAAACAGCAGATATAACTGCTGCTTTTCGTGATTTTATTTTCTTTTCTTTAAAGCTACAAGTCCACCTAATGAAGCAAATAATGTGATTATTGCTTTTCTTATGGAGCTTACTCCTGTTTTAGGTGAGAGAGTTTGATTAGATGCTTGAGCTTTTCTGTTGTATTTTTTATTTATAGCTATAATATTGCTATCTTTTGTGTTGTCCTTATGTCCTTTGTCTTTAATATTACTTGTATCATCTTTATTGCTGGAATTATCATTGGAATTATTGTTATTTGAATTTATATCTTCTCCTGTTGGATTATCTGGATTTATAACTTCAAATCCAAGATCTTTTACATAGTCTTTTTTTATATATCCCAATCTTAAAGCATTGGTATCTGATCCATCCATAAAGTATAGGACTTTTCTGTATTGATCTTTAGATGAATTTAATATAACAAATCCTTCGTTATTTAATTTTTTATTCATTCCATTTGCAGCTTTGATATTTAAAATCTTAGGAGAATTTGTTCCATTAAATTGAATAGCTGTATGGATATTATCATATCCATCATCTGAAAGTGCCCATAATATATTATTTTCTATATCATAGTCCATTCCCATTACTCCACCAAGATTAGTTGATATCTTTGATATTATTTCTGCTCCCTCATCCTTTAGAATAAGAGCATATATGCATCCATCTGCTTCAACTCCTACAAAATAAACACCTTCTCCATAGGCATCCTTGTAGTCATTTGGATCAAATGGTTTGTTTAATTTCTGATCATATAATCTATTTGAAAGATTATCAAATCCTACCCATTCTATTGTCTCTATTCCTTGATTTGCTCCTACATCAGGAAGAATATCTGTTATATCCCATTGTTTATCAGCAACTATCCTATCAGCTTCTTGAAATGGGTCTTTAACTTCTAAGATCATATTTTTATTTACATTCTTATCTGAATTATCTCTTTCTACTGCAATATATATTGAACCATTCTTATCAACTGTTATTCCTTCAGAATCTGGTCCATCGGCCTTTGGATTATCTTTATCTTTTATAAAGGCTATTGATTTTCCTTTTGGTCCAAAGCCTTTTGCAAATACTACTTTTCCATCTTCTAATTTGAATACTACAAATCTTCCTTCTTTGTTATTTATCCCATATATCCATTTTCCGTCTTGATCAAGTCCTGATAAATCTTGTAGATCAAATATTTTTTCTTTATCAATTATTTCTATATCATCTAGTCCTGGCCAATTTATTGTATCTATGTCAATATCATCTTTTCCATAAGGAGTGTTTTTTCTTCCCTTGGTTGGATTGGTTTTGGCAAATTCTCCAAATCCATCTTCAATTCTTCCATAAGTTCCTGGTGCATGATTTGTCCAAGTGAATCTATCTATTAGGTTTCCATCTTTGTCAAATAAATTGACTTCATCATTTGAGCCTAATCCAAAATCAAAATCTACGCCTTCCTCAAAAACGAAATATCCATTAGGATCTATAAATGTGTTTTCTTTTATTCTTGTAATTTTGTTGCTTTTTTTGCTATCTAGAATATACCAATTTGATATATCTTTCTTTTCATTTGATCTATTAAATATTTCTACATAATCTTTCCCACCACTTTCATCTGATGATTCTACTTCATTTATTACAATGCTTTTTTGAGTATTCTCATAGCCTTTTGTTGGATTTGTCTCAATGAATTTGCCACTTTCGTCTCTTGCATAGACTCCATCTGGATGCTTTTTCCAAGAAAATGAATCCAAAAGATTTCCATTTCTATCGAATAAATTGACTTCATCTTTCTTACCAAGTCCAAATGAGAAATTAACTCCTTCTTCAAATATAAAATAACCTCTAGAAGAAATTATCGTTCCTTCTTTTAAAGCTTCATGATCTCTTTTGTGGTTGTCATCTAATATATAATATCCTGATATGTCAATATCTTCATCGGAATCATTGTATATTTCCACATAATCACTTCCACCATTTGGATCTTTAGTTTGAACCTCATTTATCTTTAATGAAGATTCAGTATTTTCCTTTTCTTCTGTGATTTTTTCTTTTTGTGTTTTATCGGTTGTTTCTTCTTTTGCTTCTATATCTTTTGTATCTTTATGAGTATTTGAATTATCATTTGTAAAATTATCAATATCTTCTTCTATAACTTCATTTATATCTGATTTTTCTTTATCTTCTTTTAAATTTTCATCATAAGAGATTTCTTTAGAATCATCCATAGATTCTTTTGAATCTTTTGTGCTATCTTCTATAATTTCTTTATCTTTGCTATCTTCTAAATCCTTATTTTCTTCTATATCTTCTGTTTTTTCTGTATCTATGCTTTCTTCTATATTTATACTATTAGATATATCATTTTCTAAGTTATCGCTTGCATAACTATCTTTTGGAACTGCCATTATAGCACTTGTAAGAAGTATTGCTATTGCTATTTTTTTCATATCTTCTCCTCATATATTATAGTTGTAGTAATTAATACTACATTTTGTTCTCTATCCC
>JAUMZM010000063.1 GCA_030528125.1 Tissierellia bacterium | reverse complement strand
GGGATTGAGAACAAAATGTAGTATTTATTACTACAACTATAATATACGAGGAGGAATTATGAATAAGCTAGAAAGCTTTTATCGAAAATATAAAGGCGTAATCAAGACAATCTTTGTAATATTTATAGTGATTATCACATCTTTTGTTATTTTTAAACAAGTAAAAGAAATAGATCCCAAAGATATGAAAACTCTTATAAAGAGCATGGATACTAGAAATAAGCTATTCTTTATAATTTTTGGACTTGTTTGCTTTTCTTTTTCTACTATATATGACTTTATTCTATCAAGATACTACAAGATGGATATACCCTCTAAAAGCATCTTTAAGATCGGATGGGTATGCCAATCTTTTAATAATTTCATAGGTTTTGGTGGAGTTGCGGGCCTTACTATAAGAGAGATGATGTATGATAAGTACAAAGTAGATAAAAGTGTTGTAAAAAAGATTCTTTTTATAGTTTTATTTTCTGATATGATAGGGCTATTTTCGCTTGGACTTCCATCAAGTATTGAGCTTTTCAAAACTCAAAACTACAAGATAGTTCCTATACTTTTTTTGATGTTTGTAGCTGTAATTGTATTTATCTTTATAGATAGATTCAAATTTACCAATAATCTAAAAGACGAGAAATCTATATTTAAAAGAGATCAAAAAAAGCTTAGATTATACATAACATTAGAATCTACTTTTGAATGGTCTTTAGCTGCGATATTTTTCGCATTTACGATAAGATATTTTGAGCCTAATATTAGTCTTTTAAAAGCATCTACTGTATATGTCATAGCTACAATTGTAGGCATACTATCTCTAATTCCTGGAGGACTTGGATCATTTGAAGCAACTTGTATCATATTATTTAATCAACTTGGATATAGTACGGCAAATATCGTTCTATCTTTGTTAATTTGTAGAATATGTTATACGATAATTCCATGGGTTATAGGATTAATCCTTCTCATCCCATCTACAAAAGAACTATCAGATGAAATGTATATAAAAAGAGGCAATGAAATAAGTAACTCCCTCTCATATGTAGTACTTGCATGTGGAGTACTTATTATAATAAGTGCAATATTTCCAGCTTTAATTGTAAAAAATAGATTTATATATAATCTTTTGTACAATCAAGTATTTCTAGTTACAAAGAGCTTCTCACTTATATGTGGACTTATACTTATAGCTCTTTCAACTGGTATTAGGACAAGAGTAAGATCTGCTTATTGGCTTACGTTAATAACTTTATTGACTTTATTTTCTTTGTATCTTTTCATGGAAAAAAGTCTAACTCTATCTGTAATATATATTCTTCTAATATCAGGACTTATATCAAATAAAGAATACTTCGATGGTCTTACAGAAAAGGTATCTATCAAAAAACTTCTAATTATGTCAGCAATTGTATTTGCGATAACCTTTATTCTAATAGGACATTATAATGTAAAAAACAATATCAACTTTTACAATGGAGTTGATAAATTCTCACTTTATTATATAAAGCATAATTTAGCTCATATATTGTTTTTCCCAATTCTTATAGTATCCATATATTCGATACTTCTTGGAGTTGAGAGAAAGTATTTTCCATTTAGACCCATAACAAGAAAAGATGAAATTAAATTTGAAGAATTTTTTAAGAAATATCCATATACATTAAATTCTCATTCTTTCTATATGAAAGACAAAAACATATTTATAAATTCAAAAAACACCGTCTTATTTCTATACAGAAGCTACAAGGATAAGATCTTCGTATTAGGAGATCCTGCAGGAGATGAGAATGATTTTGAAAGTGCAATAGAAGAGATCAATAACTTTGCAATAGATAGAAAGATGGAGGTTGTGTTTTTTCAAATAACAGGAAAACATCTAGAAAGCTTTATAAATAACAACTACTCATTCTTAAAGCTTGGAGAAGATGCGATAGTTAATCTAAAGAATTTCTCACTTGATGGAAAGAAATTTAAGATTATGAGAAGAAGCCTAAATTCAATGGATAAATTAAATCTAAAGTTTAAGGTATATAATCCCCCATTTGATGATGTATTTATAAATAGATTAAGAATAATTTCAAATGAATGGTTAGAAGATAGAAGAGAAATGCAATTTTCGATAGGAGCTTTTAAAAAAGACTACCTTAATAAAGCACCTATTTTTACAATAGAAGATGATAATAATATCTATGCCTTTGCAACTATGTTTCCAATAAAAGGAACTAAGGTAATTTCAATAGATCTTATGCGTTATGTAAAAGATGGTCCAGCAAATCTTATGGATATGATATTTCTATCAATCATAAATTGGGCCAAAGAAAGGGGATATGAATACTTTGATCTTGGAGGAGCACCACTATCAAATGTTGGAAATAAGATATCTTCTTCAAATAAAGAGAAAATGATAAAGCTTGCCTATAAATACGGCAATAAAATCTATGGATTTCAAGGATTAAGACAATTTAAGAATAAATACAGGCCAGAATGGAATTCGACGTTTTTAGCTTATAGAGGAGATTACAAGCTCCCATCAACACTTGTAAAACTTGTAAATGTAACTTATGGGCTTACAGATTCAAGTGATTATGATATATCTGAAATAAAAGACAAAGAGAGATTTGAAAGTAGAATAAGCTCAAATTCTTGACAATATAATTGGTCTAGAATATACTATATCATAGCAAAGTAAATATAACTTAGGTTATCAAAGTAGCAATCGTTGAAATACGAAAGTGAAATTACAATTAACTATGTTTAATGGGGCTTTCGCCATACAGAAAGCAATGAGTCATAAAAAGGTGGTACCGCTGCAATGCCCTTTTAAGACTCTTTTTTGTACCCAAAAAGGAGGAACAATGAATTTAGAATATGATAATGTCTTTGATGAATTGGTAGATCGTGGATACTATGAACAATCAACAGATGAAAATGAATTAAAAGAGAAATTAAAAAATGAAAAAGTAACATTCTACTGTGGATTTGATGCAACAGCAGATTCTCTTACAGTAGGACATCTAATCCAAATAATGGTAATGATGAGAATGCAAAACTACGGTCATAGACCAATAGCACTTCTAGGTGGAGGAACAACAATGATTGGAGACCCTTCTGGAAGAAGTGATATGAGAATGGTTATGACTAAAGAAAGAATAAATCAAAACGTAGATTCATTCTACAAGCAATTCCAAAGATTTATAGACTTTTCTAATGACAAGGCAATAGTAGAAAATAACGCTAACTGGCTATTGAAACTAAACTTCATAGAATTTCTAAGAGATGTTGGAAGCGAATTTCTAGTAAATGAAATGCTCAAAAAAGACGCTTATAAGAATAGAATGGAAAGAGGACTTACATTCTTCGAATTCTCATATATGTTATTGCAATCTTATGACTTCTTAGAACTTTATAGAAGACATCATTGCACATTAGAAATAGGCGGAAGTGATCAATGGTCTAATATAATTGGAGGATATGATCTTGTAAGAAAGAAAGAAAAGGACAAAGTATATGGAATGACCTTCAAATTACTTACAACTGCAGATGGAGTAAAGATGGGCAAAAGCCAAAAAGGTGCAGTATGGCTTGATGAGAAAAAGACAAGTCCTTATGAATTATTCCAATACATGAGAAATGTAGATGATAGAGATGTAGAGAAATTCCTACTACTTCTTACATTTATTCCAACTAAAGAATGTAGGAAATTATGTGAATCGAAAGAAGCAAAAGATATCAATCATGCAAAAGAAGTCCTAGCCTATGAAATAACCAAATTAGTTCATGGAGAAAAGAAAGCAGACGAAGCACTTGAAGCATCTAAGGCTTTATTTACTGGACTTGGAAACGAAGATGCAATGCCACAGACAGATATTACAGAAAATGAGCTTCCTATTGGAATACTAAATCTTCTAACAAATCTAAAGCTTACATCATCTAATGGAGAAGCTAGAAGACTTATAAAACAAGGTGGAATCTCAATTGATGATAATAAAATTACAGATCCAACCTTTGAAGTAACTAAAGATTTATTTAATGAAGATAAAATAATAATCAAAAAAGGAAAGAAGACTTTCCACAAAGTTAACTTAAAATAGAAAAAAGGCTATATCCAAAAAGGATATAGCCTTTAATTTATTTTTGAATGTAATTGTATAATAATTTGTAAGTATTTTCTAATGACTTCTCGTGAGTTCTCTCGTATCCATGAGAATTTGCAATACCTGCTCCAACTAGAGCAAATCTATAATCATGATCTGCCATTCTTGCAGCTGATGCATCTGATCCATACAATGGATAGATATCTACTGCATAATCAAGATTTTCTTTCTTGGCAATATCTATAAGTTCACTTGTAAAGTCATAATCATAAGGTCCTGATGAATCCTTAGCACATATTGATACTTTGTATTCGTCAGTCTTTAGATCATCATATACAACTCCCATGTCAACTGCAAGCATATCAACAATTCCTTCAGGATGATTGCTAGTTGCTCCATGTCCTACTTCTTCATATACTGTAAACATCATGTAGATATCACGGTTAAGCTTGATATTTTCTTCTTTGATTTCCTTGGCAAGAGCAAGTAACATTGCAGATGATGCCTTATCATCAAGATGTCTTGATTTGACAAATCCATTTCTTATCTGAAATCTTGGATCAAAGCTTATGAAATCCCCTGCACTTATTCCATATTCTTCAACTTCTTTGTCATCTTTTACAACAAGATCAAGTACAACTTCCATATTCTCAGCTTTTCTTTCCTTATCATAAGGATCTTTTGAGCCATGAACTGCAGGTTCATTTAATCTAAATGTTCCAGTGTATTCTTTGCCATCTCTTGTGTGTACTACCACGTTTTCCTGTTCAGCATAGTTTAGAGGATATCCACCAAGTGGTGTAACCATCAATCTTCCATTTGACTTAATACTTCTTACCATAAGTCCAAGTGTGTCAACATGAGCGCTTAGTATAAGTCCATTTCCCTTACCCTCAGAAATCTTTGCGATAACTGTTCCTTTTTGAGTATGAGTTGTCTCATATCCAAGCTTTTCAAATTCATCTAATAAATATTTTTCTGCTTTTTTTGTATAACCTGTTGGTGATGGTGTATTACACAAATCACTAAGGTATTTTTCTATTATTTCTATATCCATTTTTCACCTCTCCTTTTAATTATACAATCTTAAATCAAAAAGTAAAAGATTATAAATGAATACGTATTCATAAAAAAAACATCGGATTAACCGATGCCTTCCCTAGATTATATTTATATGGCATACCTTCATAGCTGAGAGTGCATTTTGATGTGAGCTATCCTCTACTCCTCTACAAAGATCTTTGTATACATATACTTCATTATCCTTAAAGTAGTTTTTTGCCATTATGGCATTACTTATAACACATATATCAGTGCAAATTCCTGCAAAGTATATATCGCCTAGATCATCTATCTTCTCCAATTCTTTCATAAGATCAACTGATCCAAAGCTCTCTTTATTAATTATCGTATACTTATCTTCTACATCATAGATAAGCTCCCATCCCCAAGTTCCTTTCTTGCAATGAACTATGGGAAGTTTCTTGCCTTCTACTGTAGAAAGATAGTTATCATAGTGAGTATCTCTTGTAAAGATTACCTTACCGTCAAAATTCTCGTATTTTTCTTTAAGTGGTTTAACTATCTCTTCTGCATTGTAAGCTTTAGCCGAGCCTGTTACAAAGTCATTTTGCATATCGACAACTACTAATACATCCATCTTATTCTCCTACTAATTCCCACATATTTCTTATATATTCTGCAGGATTATCTATTTCAAGTCCAGAAAGAATCTTAGCTTGGTCAAATAATGTCCTTGTGATCTTTTCAAACTTCTCATTGTCATTGTCAAAGCTTTCTTCAAGTAACTTATAGGCTTTTGATTTTTCATTTAGCTCGAGGACTTTTTGAGCCTTTACATTATCTGTATTGGTTTGATTTTTGAAAGTCTTCTCCATTTCTATCGAAATATCTCCTCTGTGAAGAAGTATAACAGGATCATCTTCTAATTTGTCAGTCTTTCTAATTTCTACAACTTCATCAGGAAGGATATCTTTCATCTTCTTAAACATCTCTTCTTTGGAAGAATCTTCATCTGTATCTGTTTCTTCTGTAATTGATTCAAAGCTTTTTCCATCATAATCTCTTAGCATCTTTATCAAAAACTCATCAAGCTTATCTATAAGATATAGCACATCTACATTATCATCAACTGTCTTAATGCTTGGTTGTGCCTTTATCTTATCAATTGAATCTCCAACTGTATAGTAGATTTTTTCTTGAGTACTTGGCATCTTTTCTACATATTCTTTTAGAGTAATTCTATTGTCACTGTTTTTTGAATTAAATATCAATAGATCTTGGATTTGATCTTTCTTCATTCCGTAAGATTCATAAAGTGACATTTTCATTTGATTGCCAAATTCATCAAAGAATGTGTAGTATTTGTCTCTATCTTTTTCCAATAAATCAGAAAGATGAGCTTTTATTTTATTATTAATTTGTTTTGCTATAAATTTAAGCTGTCTATTAACTTGTAGAGTTTCTCTTGAGATATTTAGAGAAACATCCTCACTATCTACAACACCCTTTACAAATGCAAATGAATCATCCAATAAGTCCTCACATCTATCCATTATCTTTACTCCGTTAGAATATAATGTTAGACCTCTCTTGTAATCTTTTGAGTAGAAATCAAATGGAGCTTTCTTTGGAATGTATAATATAGCCTTAAATGCTACAAGTCCTTCGATGCTTAGATGAAGCCAGCTTAATGGCTCATCAAATCCGAAATGCTCATCTTTGTAGAAATTGATATAGTCATCATCTGTCAAATCCTTCTTGGATTTCTTCCAGATAGGATCCTTGCTATTTATAATTTCTCTTTTCTTGTAATCTTCGTATTCGCTATTTTCATCTTCTGGATCTTTCTTTCTAGTTTTTGTAATATCCATATAGATTGGATATCTAATGTAATTAGAATATTTTGTTATAAGACTTTCTAATGCGTATTCATCTAAGAATCTATCGAAATCATCATCGTCGTTATTGTTCTTAAGATATAAGATTATATCACTACCAGGTGTAGTCTTAGACGCACTAGTTACTTCAAATCCATCAGCATCTTCGCTTACCCATTTGAAAGACTTACCATTCTTATTGCTAATAACTTCAACCTTATCAGAAACCATAAATGCAGAATAGAAACCAACGCCGAATTGCCCTATAAGATCATTAACATTAGATTCTTCTAAGTTCTTTCTAAATTTCTCGGTACCGCTTGTTGCAATTGTACCAAGATTTGACTCTAGCTCGCTTTCATCCATTCCAATTCCAGTATCAGAGATTGTAAGAATTCTATTGTCTTTGTCAGGTTTTATTTCAATATAATAGTCGTCCTTATTGACTTCTTTATCGCTCTTTAGATCATTATAATATCTTTTATCCAAAGCATCTGATGCATTAGAAATGATTTCTCTTAAGAAAACTTCCTTATTAGTATAAATAGAGTTAATCATAAGTTGCATTACTTTTCTTGCTTCAGCTTTAAATTCTTTTTTCATAATTCCTCCTTAGCACTTCATGTTAATAACTGCTAATATTATACTAAAAAATAAATTCTATTCAAGACCAAAAACTTCTCCTAAAAAACAAATCAAACATTTACAAAAAAATTCAAACAATGGTATAATTAAATTAGGAGGATTGCAATGAATACAGAATTTTACACATTAGACGAAATCAGAGATCAAGCAAATCTATGGCAAGATACCTACAATAGGTATGAAGAAAACAAAGAAGAACTAAATAAATTTCTAAAAGAAATTTATGATAAACATGGCAAAGTAAGAGTTATATTTACGGGAGCTGGAACAAGCCAATATGTGGGAGATACTATTCTTCCAGAGCTTAAAAATCACAGCAACAAATACGAATTCTTCTCAATAGGAACAACAGATATCGTAGCAAACCCTAAAGAATTTCTAATAAATGAGCCAACAATCTTGGTATCATTTGCAAGAAGTGGTAACTCACCAGAATCAGTTGCAGCTTGCGATAAAGCACAAGAAGAAATCGACGATTTATATCAAGTAGTAATAACTTGTGCAAAAGAAGGAAAGCTTGCCCAAAGAAGCAGAAAAGATGACAATACATTCCTATTTCTTCTAAATGAAAAGACAAATGACAGAGGTTTTGCCATGACATCATCATTTACAGATATGTCACTTGCAGCACTTCTTACATTTGACAAAAAAAATGACAAAGAAAAAGAAGAAATCACAAAAGATATCATAAATGCAGCCAAAGATCTAATATCTAGAGAAGAAGAAATCGAAGCAATAACAAAAAAATACGACTATGAAAGAGTAGTATACACAGGAAGTGGATCACTTGGTGGACTTACAAGAGAAGCTCAACTTAAGATATTAGAGCTTACAGCAGGAGAAATTGCAACAGTATTTGATACATCAATGGGATTTAGACATGGTCCTAAGTCATTTATAAATGATAAGACAATGTTCTTTAACTTCGTATCAAATGACGATTATACAGCACAATATGATAAAGACATTCTAAATGAAGTTAAAGCAGATGAAGTTGCCGTGTCAACAATTGCAATTACAACAAGAGATCTAGAATTTGACTCATTTAAAGTAAACTCAAAAGCACCAGATGGATACCTTGCAATCGTGTATATAATATTTGCACAATTTTTCGCATGTTATACAGCAATCAAAGTAGGAAATGACGTAGATAATCCATCAAAATCTCACACAGTAAATAGAGTTGTAAAAGGAGTTACAATTCACTAATAATATCCATAATAAAGAAGGGGCTGTTGCAAAAGTCCCAAAATAAAAAAGGCGAGGAAATAAAA
>JAUMZM010000062.1 GCA_030528125.1 Tissierellia bacterium | reverse complement strand
GGGTTAGGTCATGAATCGAAAATCCCTTAGTTCCTCCCCCTTTGGTTAGAAATATAAAGTATATAATCAAATAAAATTAAGTTATAAAATCTACTTTATATTAGTAAATTATTAGCAAAAATTTATTAAAGAATATAATTCCTCTTTTATTTAAAAAGTAAATCCTTATATCAACCCAAAGTTTGAAAAGAAATTTCTTTTCACTCATTTTATTATAAATAATAGAAAATAATTTTTGTTTTCTAATTTCTTTTAATCATAATTTATGCATACGTTTTTTTGTCACAAAATATCTTTAATTTTTTATGGTATAAATTTTAAGTAGTTATAATAAATTATTCATATTTTTTAATTTTTTTAGAAACTGGGTATCAATAATTATATATCCTAAATAGAGAAATTTATTATCAAAAATTTTCTCTTTTCTTCGAAAAGCTTCAAATTCTAAGAATAATATTATTAATTTATAATTAAATAAAGTTTATTAATAAAAAATAATATTTTATAAAAAATTAAATGAAATCTAAGCTTCTTGAAGAATAATTCTAAAAGCGATATAATATGTTAGACGAAATGTCAATTTAAAACGTATGACATTTTTGGGAGGTGTAAAATGGCAGATGATGTTTTAGTTCAGATAAAAGAAGCTGAAATGAAAGCACAAGACCTTATTGAAGAGTCTAAGGCTAAGGCTGATGATATTTTCGATGAGGGGAAAAAGCTTGCTGATGAAAGCTATCAAAAGATAGTTTCCAATGCTCGTGAAAAAGCTAAACAGATCATCGACGACGCCTATAAGAAGGCTAAAGAGGACAGAATACCTGTTATCAAAACTGCCAATGAAGAGGCTAGTAAGATAAAAGATATTCCAAAAGACAAACTTGATAAAGTTGTAGATGAAATAGTTGAAAGGATTGTAGAAAATGGCAATAGTTAAAATGGAAAAATTTAATTTGTTGTCTTTTAAAGAGGATAGAGATGTTCTTCTTAAAAAACTACAAGAATTTGATTATGTTCATTTTAACGATTTGAAAGTCGATGAAGACGAAGATTATATTGAAGAAGTTTTAAATTCTAAGTCGATTTTAGATGTTGATAATAGAATTTCAAAGACAAATTTTGCTATTGGTTTACTTGATGAATATACGGAAAAGAAATCTTCTATTGACCAGTTGAAAGAAGAGATCAAGAAATATTCTTTAAAAGAAATCAATGAAAAGGCGAATAATTTTAGGTTTGATCAGGTTTATGATGAACTTAAAGAGCTTTATGATTTGCATAACGAGAAGGAAAATGAACTTTCTAAGAATAAATCAATGATTGATGAGCTAAGTCCTTGGAAGGATATAACTATTGATATAGACGAGCTTTACAATCTAAAGCGTGTTTTTGTAGAAACTGGTACTATTGCCGATAGATATTATGACGACTTAATGATTAACTTTGAGAAGTCTTCTCTTAAAGAATCTTATATTCTAAAGATTAGCGAGCCTGGAGATACGACTTATATGGTTGCTATATCTACGCTTGATCAGAAAGACGAATTTGTCGAGTTTCTAAGAGAAAATGGATTTGTAACAGTTAAAATAAGGGCATCACATAGCGTAAGTGACAAGCTTAATGAACTTAATGAAGATGGCAAAAAAATTAAAAATGAGATTTCTAGTATAGAAGATAACATAAAAGGATACACTAAATATATTCTTGATTTTAGAGTACAAGAAGCTTATCTTAAGAATTTAAAGATAAAGGAATCTTCTGTAGAAAATTTCTTAAAAACAAAAAATATCGACTATATCGAAGGATATGTACCTTCTGATATGGCTAGCACTTTTAGAAGTGAGCTAAGAGAAGTTTTAGGCAATGATTATGTTTTGGATATGAAACAAGCTGATAAGGATGATCCTAATGTACCTATTATCTTAAAGAATAATAGATTTACTACACCATTTGAGACAGTTACATCTATGTATTCATTACCTAGCTATAACGAAATTGACCCTACACCATTATTTGCACCTTTTTATGCAATATTTACAGGATTTATGGTTGGGGATCTTGGTTATGGATTAATATTAACTATTGCAATTTTGATTGCACTTAACAAATTTAATTTACCGAAGGCAACTGAAAAGACCGTAAGAATGTTCTTAAGAGTTGGTATTTCAGCATCGATTTGGGGACTTATTTTCGGATCGTTTTTCGGCGGTGTAATAGAATTGCCAAGTCTTATTGATCCACAAAAAGATTATATGGCACTAATCATTCTATCCTTGGTACTTGGAGTTATAGCAATGTTCTATGCTCTTGGAATCAAAGGATACATGGATATAAGAGATGGACATGTTCTTTCTGCAGTATTTGACGTTTTATTCTGGTATATGGCAGTTGCAGGTGCAATACTTGCACTTCTTTCTAATATGGGAGTAATTTCAAAGGATTTGAACAAGCTAATGCTTATAATAATGATTATAGGAATGGTTGGTATTGTTCTAACTGGAGGAAGAGACGAAAAATCTGTTGGCGGAAAGATAGGATGGGGTATTTATTCACTTTATGGAATCACTTCTTGGGTAGGGGAGTTTGTAAGTTTCCTAAGACTTATGGCTTTGGTACTTTCAGGTGGATTCGTAGCTTATGCTGTAAATATGATTTGCCAAATGCTTGTCGGTGGAGGAGTTATTGGAATAATATTCTCTGTCGTAGTATTTTTGGTTTTCCAAGGATTTAATATGTTCTTATCATATTTATCATCCTATGTTCATGCAGCAAGATTAATATTTGTAGAGATGTTTAATAAATTCTATGAAGGCGGTGGAAAGGCCTTTAATAAAATGATTGAAGATACAAAATTTATACAAGTCATCAAAGGAGGAAAATAATGGGTGAATTTTTTGTACAAAACGGAGGAACTATTTTTGGAGCTTTAGCTGTAGCAGTAGCAGTATTTTTATCAGGAATGGGTTCAGCTAAAGGAGTTGGAATGGCAGGTGAGGCTGCATCAGGTCTTACAATCGAAGAACCAGAGAAATTTGGTAAATCATTGGTACTACAATTGCTACCAGGTACACAGGGACTTTATGGATTCGTAATTGGATTTTTGATTTTATTCCAAATACAAGATGCAGATTTACAGACAGGACTTTACTATCTAATGGCAGCTCTTCCAATTGGAATCGTAGGATATAGATCAGCTATCGCACAGGCTAAGGTTGCTATAGGCGGTATTAATATCTTAGCTAAAAACGAAGAACACTTTGCAAAAGGTATCGTATTCTCTGTAATGGTTGAGTTATACGCAATCCTTGCATTCGTAGTATCACTTCTTCTAGTTATAAACGCATAGGTGATCCTATGAGTAATCTTAATGCAATAATTGATAAGATAAACGCAGATGCTGTAAAACAAACAGAGCAAATCATTACTGAAAAAAAGCAACAAAGAGAAAAATTAATAGATCATAAGACCAATGAAGCAAATAAGAAAGCTTCTAAGATTATTGAAGATGCCAACAGAAAGGCACAATCAATCATAGAAAATGGCAAGACTTCTTCTCAAAGAGAAAGAAGAGATATAAAGCTTTTTGCCAAAAACGAAGTTATAGATGAAGTTTTGAAATTGGTAGTAGAAAAGTTAAAAAATATAGACAAAGAAACTTACAAGAGATTTGTCACAAATTCAATCAAAAATTTCGATTCAAATACTGGAGAGATTTTATTGCAAGAGAATATGGCAAATGATAATTTCAATATAGAAGGTTTTAAGATTTCTAAAGATACAGTCGATGAAGGATTTTCTATAAGAAAAGGAAAGATTACTTATGACAATAAGTTCTCATCATTAGTTGATTACAATAAGAATGAGTACGAGAATATAATAACTGATAAATTATTTTAATGAGGTGATTAGATGGATAGAGAACAATTTATCCAAGCGTCTGCTACAACAAGAGTCTACGAGAAGAATCTCATAAGTAATGATCAGCTAAAAAGACTTATTGACCTAGATTCAGTCAGTGAAGTCTTACAAGCTCTTTCAGATACTATATATTCTGAATACATTCAAAAGCTAAAAAGACCAGAAGACTACGAAGAAATTCTAAAAAAAGAACTTCAAAGAGTCTTTAAGACAATGGATGAGATAACACCAGATCATTATGTAGTAAGATTTCTAGAGCAAAAATATATCTATCACAATCTAAAAGTTCTTGTAAAAGAAATCATTCAAGATAAAGACTACTCAGATATGTATATTGATATAGGAGATGTCGATTACAAGAAAATCAAAGACATGATAAAAGATGAGAATAAGAAAAGCGACGATAGATACTATAAAAATGTCAAAAAAGCAATAGATCTCTACAATGAAAAGAAAGATCCACAAGTAATAGATCTTTCATTAGACAAAGACTACTATAAGACACTTCTGGACTTAGCTTATAGTATGGACTATCAATTTTTCATAGATTATACGAAGACTAGAATAGATTTTATAAATATAAAATCACTTCTTAGAGCAAAAAGTCAGAAAAAAACTCCAGAATTCGTAGATAATATCGTAATAGATGGAGGAAATATAGACAAGAATGAATTTAGAAAATACGTCAATCAAGAATTAGACGCAGATTCTAGTCTATTCAAATCTTCTGATATTTACTACTATGTAAGAAGCGCCATAGAGGCTAAAGATATCTATAAGACAATGTCACAATACGAGAAAGTCGTAGACAATTATCTAATGGATCTTATAATCGAAACAAAAAGCCTAACCTATGGAGCAGAGACAATATTCTCATATATAGTAGGCAAAGAAACAGAGATCAAAAACCTTAGAATAATCTTAGTAAGTAAGCTAAATGATTTGCCAAGAGAATTCATAGAAGAAAGGTTGCGTAAATCTTATGTATAAAGTAGCAGTAATTGGAGATAAAGATTCAGTGCTAGGATTTAAAGCACTGGGAGTAGAAGTATTTACTACAGTTGATGGGAAAGATGCCAGAAAAGTTATAGACAAAATAGCCAAAGAAGACTATGGAGTAATATTTATAACAGAACAAATGGCAACACAAATTCCAGAGACAATTGACAGATACAAAAAACAAGTGTTACCGGCAATAATATTGATACCATCTAACCAAGGATCACAAAATATTGGAATGGATGAAATCAACAAGAACGTAGAAAAAGCTGTCGGAGCCAATATTTTAAACTAAAAGGAGCTTAATTTGCAAAAAGGTAGAGTAACTAAAGTAGCAGGACCACTAATATTAGCAGAAGGTCTATCAGAAGCTAATATTTACGATGTGGTTGAAGTATCAAAAGATAAGCTCGTTGGCGAAATCATCGAAATGAGAGGTGATGTCGCAAGTATACAAGTCTATGAGGAAACACAAGGAATTGGACCTGGAGATGAGGTAGTCTCAACAGGACACCCACTTTCAGTAGAACTTGGACCAGGCATGATCGAGAAGATGTATGATGGAATCCAAAGACCACTAGAAAAACTTCAGGCACTAGCAGGAGATTTCCTTACAAGAGGAGTTACAAGCGAGCCTTTAGATAGACAAAAAGAATGGGAATTTAAGGCCGTAGCCAAAACAGGCGATAAAGTAGTAGCAGGAGATGTCTTGGGAACAGTAGAAGAGACACCAGTAATAACACACAAAATAATGCTACCCAACGGCCTAGAGGGAAAAGTTAAAAAGATATCAGATGGAACATATAAAGTAGAAGATACAGTAGCTGTAATCGAAACAGAAAATGGCGATGTAGAAGTAAATATGATCCAAAGATGGCCTGTAAGAAAAGCTAGACCTTACAAAGAAAAAATAGATCCAGATCAACCACTAATTACAGGACAAAGAGTAATAGACACATTCTTCCCAGTAGCAAAAGGAGGAACAGCAGCAATCCCTGGCCCATTTGGTTCTGGGAAAACAGTAATTCAGCACCAACTTGCTAAATGGGCAGATGCAGACATAGTAGTTTATGTAGGATGTGGAGAACGTGGAAACGAGATGACAGATGTACTAATGGAGTTTCCAGAACTAATAGACCCCAAGACAGGAGAGGCCTTGATGAAAAGAACAATCCTTATCGCAAACACATCCAATATGCCAGTAGCAGCCAGAGAAGCATCCATCTATACAGGAATAACAATAGCAGAATATTTCAGAGACATGGGATATTCAGTAGCCATGATGGCAGATTCCACATCAAGATGGGCAGAAGCACTACGTGAGATGAGTGGACGTTTGGAAGAGATGCCAGGAGATGAAGGATACCCAGCATATCTAGCAAGCCGTATAGCAGAATTCTACGAAAGAGCCGGAAGAGTATATATCAACGGAACAGAAGAGAAAAGAGAAGGATCACTTACAGCAATAGGAGCAGTATCCCCACCAGGAGGAGATACATCAGAACCTGTAACACAATCCACATTACGTATAGTAAAAGTTTATTGGGGACTAGATTATGACCTATCATATCAAAGACACTTCCCAGCAATAAACTGGTTATCATCATATTCACTCTATCAAGATAAGATGGATAAATATATAGATGACAATGTAGAAGAAGAATTCTCCACAATGAGAAAAAGAGCAATGAGCCTATTACAACAAGAAAGCGGACTACAAGAAATAGTAAGACTAGTAGGTAGAGATTCATTATCAGATTCCGACAAACTAAAACTAGAAATAACCAAGTCAATAAGAGAAGACTTCCTACAACAAAACGCATTCCATGATATAGACACATATTGCTCACTAGAAAAACAAGACAAAATGTTAGATGTAATCCTATACTTCTACGATAAAGCACTAGAAGCACTAGAAAATGGAGCATATGTCTCAGAGATAGAAAAGCTAGAAGTAAGAGAGAAGATTACAAGAGCAAAGAATATCCACGAAGATAACCTAGATCAATTCCAACAAATCAAAGAAGAAATAGATAAACAAATGCAACAACTACAAGGAGGGCTAAATTAATGTTAAAAGAATATAAGACAGTATCAGAAGTAGTAGGCCCATTGATGCTTGTAGAAGGAGTTGAAGGAGTAGACTACGAAGAACTAGTAGATATCAAGCTACAGACAGGCGAAAGAAGAAGAGGAAGAGTAATAGAAATCGAACAAGGCAAAGCCCTAGTACAGCTTTTTGAAGGATCAACAGGAATCAACCTCCAATCCACATCAGTAAGATTTCTAGGAAGACCACTAGAGCTTGGAGTAAGCGAAGATATGATAGGAAGAGTCTTCGATGGATTAGGAAATCCAATCGACAAAGGCCCAGAAATAATTCCAGAAAAAAGAAGAAACGTAAACGGTACAGCAATAAACCCAGTATCAAGAGACTACCCAAGCGAATTTATACAAACAGGAATCTCAACAATAGATGGACTTAATACATTAGTAAGAGGACAGAAACTTCCAATATTCTCAGGAAGTGGACTTCCACACAATAACCTTGCAGCACAAATAGCAAGACAAGCTAAAGTATTATCAGACGATGAAAACTTTGCCGTAGTATTTGCAGCAATGGGAATAACATTCGAAGAAGCACAATTTTTTAAAGACGACTTCGAAAGAACAGGCGCCCTAGATAGAGCAGTAATGTTCATAAACCTAGCAGATGACCCAGCCATAGAAAGACTAGCAACACCCAAAATGGCCCTAACATGTGCAGAATACTTAGCATTTGACAAAGGAATGCAAGTATTAGTAATAATGACAGACATGACAAACTACGCCGAAGCACTACGTGAAGTATCAGCAGCCAGAAAAGAAGTACCAGGACGTCGTGGATATCCAGGCTACCTTTATACAGACCTTTCAACAATCTATGAAAGAGCAGGAAAGATAAAAGGAAAACCAGGAACAATCACACAGATCCCAATACTATCAATGCCAGAAGATGATATAACACACCCAATCCCAGATCTAACAGGATATATCACAGAAGGACAGATAATCCTATCAAGAGAGTTATACAATGAAGGAGTACAACCACCAGTATCAATACTACCATCATTATCAAGACTTAAAGATAAAGGAATTGGAGAAGGAAAGACCAGAGAAGATCACGCAGATACAATGAACCAAATCTATGCAGCATACGCTTCAGGAGTAGATGCAAGAGAATTACAAAAGATTCTAGGAGATACAGCACTATCAGAAGCAGACAAAGCATTCGCAAAATTTGCAGAAAGATTTGAAAAAGAATACATCTCACAAGGTTACTACACCAACAGAACCATCGAAGATACACTCAATCTAGGTTGGGAATTATTAGAGATGATACCAAGATCAGAACTTAAGAGAATTGATGATAAATATATTGAAAAATATATGGACAACAAGAAGGAAAGTAAGGAGAGTTAATTGTGGCAAGGCTTAATGTAACACCGACAAGAATGAATCTTACCGTCCTAAAAGGCAGACTTGCAACATCAGAAAGAGGCTATAAGCTTCTAAAAGACAAGCAAGACGAATTGATGCGTCAATTTATAGAACTTATAAGAAAAAACAAAGATTTGAGAGAAGAAGTCGAAGGCGAGCTTTCCAAGTCTTCCAAAGAATTTCTTGTAGCAAGTGCATTTATGAGCCCCGAATTTCTGGAAGAAGCAGTAAGCTTTCCTACACAAAAAGTTGGAGTAGAAATACAAAAAAAGAATATAATGAGCGTAAATGTACCTGTAATGGACTTTAAAGTAGAGAAAAATACAGAAAGTACAACATCGATATATCCTTATGGCTATGCACAAACATCAGCACAACTAGATGAAGCAATAGCAGGACTAAACAAAATAATGGATAAACTTCTAAAACTTGCAGAAATCGAAAAGACATGCCAGCTAATGGCAGACGAAATCGAGGGAACAAGAAGAAGAGTAAACGCACTAGAATATAGAACAATACCCGATTTAAAAGAAACAATAGCTTATATAAGATCGAAACTAGAAGAAAACGAAAGAGCTACAATCACAAGATTAATGAAGGTAAAAGACCTAATCTCAAAAGACGATCAAAAAGAACAAAAAGAAAACAAAGAGATGGCATAGAAACAACAGAGGAAGGAAACTTCCTCTTTTTTTCTATCTTATAATTTTATCCAACGAACAAAAGTGAGTTATACGAAGTTACTTAGAAATTAAATTTTAATGCTTAGTTTTACTTGAATTTATATTTTTTCTTTTCTAACCAAAGGGGGAGGAACTAAGGGATTTTCGATTCATGACCTAACCCGAT
>JAUMZM010000061.1 GCA_030528125.1 Tissierellia bacterium | reverse complement strand
TTAGATAGTAGAAACAAACCCAGCAAAAAGCTGGGTTTGTCTACGTTCTGAGACACAGACACCTTAGGGTGTCTTTTATTGTGCCTTCTTGTGATTTATAAGAAAATTATCAGAAAATTAGAATTGACATAGGATATTATTTTTTGAGTCGTATTTTTTATTCTAAAGTAGTTGACAGATTAGAAAATAGAATATATAATTTAGTTAATTCGTAAATACATTTATATAACGAATATACAAACAAGAAAATGAGACAGAACAACTATTCGAACTATTGGAGGTATACTTATGTCAGGTTAAATTCTGTTGCTAAATTTAGTAATAGCTATTGCGATTATAATTGTTGGGATAGTAGTTTTTAAACTAAATCCCTCTATTTCATTAATAGTTGAATCTTTAGTTATGGGAGTATTAAGTGGCTACGATTTGTTACATACAAGTAAAATTATTACTGAGGGTTTTGGAAATATGATGATGTCAATAGGATTACCAGTAGGTTTTGGCGTTATTCTGGGTCAATTGATGTCTGAAACTGGATGTGCACATGTTATTTCAGAATGGATTTTAAAAATTTTCAAAGGGAAATATGCTATTTTTGGAATTGCATTATCTGGATTAATTTTGACCATTCCTGTATTTTTTGATATCGCTGTAATTATATTAATATCAATTGCTATATCGATGTCTAAACAGACAAATAAACAATTGGCTTTAGTTACAGGATTTCTAGTAATGGGGGCGGCATTAGGACAAAGTTTACTTCCTCCAACACCTAATCCTTTAGCTGCTGCTGATATTTTTGGATTTGATTTGGGAATTATGATGACTATTGGTGCACTAGTGGCATTTGTTGTATGCACTTTATCTTGTGCATTATATAATTGAATTTTCGATAAGAAATGGTTTTGGAATGAAGAAAAAGATGTCAATCATGAAGTTTTAGTAAGTGAAGTAGTTGAGAAAAATGAAATTACAGTAAGTAATAGAAAGCCAAATTTATTTATAGCTTTTTTACCTATATTAGTGCCAGTTATCTGTATATTAATGGGTACTTTAGGAAATCTTGTATATGGTTATAATATTCCGATGTGGATGGAATTTTTAGGAGATAAATTAATAGCTATACTTTTAGGAGCTCTTGTATCTTACTTTATTGGATGGAAATATTTAGGAAGAGAAAAAAAGCGATAAAGCTGCTTCAACAGTTTTAAAAACTGCGGGTATAGTTCTTTTGATAACTGGAGCAGGAGGATCATTTGGATCTATTTTTAAAGAAACAGATATAGGAAATGCTCTGGTTTCGACATTAGGTATAAATACAGAGAATACGATTGCATTAATACTATTTGCGTATGGAATAGGTGTGATTTTTAGAATAGCTCAAGGTTCAGGAACAGTTGCTGGAATTACATCAATGCAGATAATGGCTTCAATGTCACATCTATTTACTATTTTCAGTATATATAGCAATAGCATGCTTAGCTGGTGGAATCGTTGCTATAGGCGGCTGTTCAGTAATTGATTGTGCAGCAGGTGAGGCTATTATAAATACAAATTTTGAATTTGAAGATGTTAGAAGTTTAGAGGGAGTAGCTGATACTAAGAATCTTTCAACACCAATTATTGCAATTCCTACTACAGCCGGAACAGCGGCGGAAGTTACAATAAATTATGTTATAACAGATGAAGAAAACCAAAAGAAAATGGTATGTGTAGATCCACATTCTATTCCAGTAGCAGCAATAGTAGATTCTGAAATGATGGAATCTATGCCCTATAGTCTAACGGAATCTACAGGAATGGATGCTTTAACTTATGCTATAGAAGGATATATCACAAAAGATGCCAATGACCTTTCAGAAATGTTCCATATTAAAGCTATAGAATTAATAGTAAAATATTTACCTAAAGCTTGTGAAAACGATAAAGAAGCTAGAGAAAAATTAGCACTAGGTCAATACATAGCGGGTACGGGATTTTCAAATGTAGGGCTTGGACTAGTTCACTCAATGGTTCATCCACTTGGGGCATTGTATGACACTCCATATGGAGTCGCCAATGCAATCCTTCTTCCAACAGTTATGGAATATAATGCAGAAGCAACTGGAGAAAAATATAGAGATATAGCAAGGGCTATGGGGGTTAAAAAAGTGGACGAAATGAGCCAAGAAGAATATCGAAGAGCTGCAGTTAAGGCTGTAAAAGACTTATCTATAAGTGTTAAAATCCCAGAAGATTTAAAAGATATAGTTAAAGAAGAAGATATAGAATTTTTAGCTCAATTAGCTATGGATGACGCATGTAGGCCAGGAAACCCAAAAGATCCTACAAAAGAAGAAATAATTGAACTTTATAAGAAACTTATATAGAAAACAAGCAAAATAAAATATAAATAAGGAGATAAAAATGGATTTAAGTTTAAAGGATAAAGTATATATAGTAACAGGTGGTTTAAAAGGAATCGGTAGAGCTATAGCTTTACAATTAGCAAGAGAAGGTGCAATTCCAGTTGTATTAAACAGAAAAAATAATGTAGTTGAAGACTTCAAGGCTGAAATGGAAAAAATCACTGATAATTATTCTCTTTACTTTATAGACTTAAATAATACTGAAGAAATAGAAGGAATAGTTAAAGATGTAGTTGAAAAATATGGAAAAATCGATGGTGTTGTAAACAACGCTGGTAAAAATGACAACTTATCTCTTGAAGAAACAAGTTGGCAACAATTTGAAAAATCAATTCATTCAAATTTAACTCATTATTATGAATTAGTCCATCAAGCTATTCCTTATATAAAGGCTGTAAAGGGATCTATAGTAAATATTTCATCAAAAACAGCTGTTACAGGACAAGGGAAAACTTCAGCTTATGCAGCAGCAAAAGGAGCTATATTAGGATTAACAAGAGAATGGGCAGCGGCTTTGGCAAAAGATAGCGTAAGAGTTAATGCTATAGTTGTATCAGAATCTTGGACGCCACTTTACAAAGAATGGATCAAAACATTTGGAGATGAAGAACAGCAAAAAGCAAGATTAAAATTAATAACAGATAAGATACCTTTTGAAAATAGAATGACAGATCCAGAAGAAATAGCTGATACAGCTTGCTTCTTATTATCAGAAAGAGCTTCACATACAACAGGACAATGGGTTTACGTTGATGGAGGATATGTACATTTAGACAGAGCGTTAAGCTAATGGCGAACTGAAAAGGAAATTTAAAATGACTGATAAAATAAATAGAAATAAACAATCTAAAGCCAAAATTGCCATATACTTGGTGACATTTTTATTTTTTGCTTGGGGACTTACAATGAATCTAGTTAATGCTTTAAATACTCCAATGGCAAATTACATGGAAATATCATCAACAAAGGCAAGCTTATTACAGATGGCTTACTATGGAGCTTACTTTTTTTTAGCTATACCTGCATCAGTAGTAGCTAGAAAGCATGGCTACAAAGCAGGGATGATGATGGGATTATTACTATTTGTAATAGGTGCTGTTTTGACAATTCCAGCAACTTACAAAATGAGTTATGGAACATTCTTATTTGCAATGTTCGTAACAGCATCAGGAGCTGCAACACTTGAGACAAATTGTAACCCATATATAACAAAGCTTGGAGATCCAGAGAAAGAATCTTTCAGATTAAACTTAGCTCAATCATTTAATGGTGTAGGAAATATAGTTGGACCATTTATACTTGGATCATTGATAGGAGAAACAGTAGCTTCTAATCAACCAGGGTTTGAACAAGCAAAAGTTGAATTTTTATCTGGAACAAGAATTATATATATTGGAATTGCCATAGCGCTTGCTATAGTGTTCTTATTATTCTTTTTTATAAAACTTCCAAGCCCAGATAATGACGAAGAAATAGCGAATAATGAATCGACATCTGTTGCTCTAAAGAGACTTTTTAAAATCAAACATTTTAAATTAGGTGTAATTGCAGCCTTTGTATTTATAGGATTACAAGTGGTAGGAATGTCTTTATTTTCAGCATATGCAATGGAATTTTGGGAAGGAATGAGTGCAGGAACTGCTACTAAATATCTTTCAATAGTTTCATTATTATTTACTATGGGAAGATTTATAACTACACCATTAATGAATAAGATAGAACCCAATAAAATCTTAGGTGTATATATGGCTATAACAGCAGCATTAATGATTATAGTAAGTATAGGACTAGGTAAATTCTCAGTAATAGCCTTCATAGTAGCATACCTATTTATATCCATTGGTTTTCCAACAATTTATTCATTGGCTTTGGTTGGAATAAAAGGAAATGACGCCAAGACAGGAGCATCAATTCTAACGATGAGTATAGTAGGAGCTGCTCTTATACCAGTTGTTATATCTGCCATAGGAGAAAGATTCAATCTTCAAATAGCTATGGCAACAACAATAATAGGATTTATATACTGCGCTTGGTATGGATTTGTTGGTTCAAAAAGGAGTTAATAATGACAGATAAAATTAAACTTATAGATACACACTTTCACATTTGGAACCTAGATAAGCAAAACTTACCTTGGCTGGAAGATGTAGAAGAGTTAAAAAAGAGCTATTCTATAGATGATTATATTAATGAATATAAAAAGATTGATAATGTAGATTTTGTAGGAGGGGTTTATGTAGAAGTTGACTCAGATGACCCTATCTTAGAAGATGAAATACTTTATAAAGAAAAAGCGAATAATGACAAAATACTTGCCATAGTAGCAAGAGCAAAAGTATCACCAACTATGAGAGTACCTCTTCTTGCAACAGGGATAAGAGAGCCACTTCATACAGAAGATGCTCCAAAAGGAATGTGTCTTGAAGATTCTTTCATAGAAGGTATCAAAGAACTTACTAAAAACAATATGACATTTGATTCTTGTAATAGAGTAGATGAGCTTTCAGATTTGGTAAAAATGATGGAAAAAACTCCAGATGCCAAAGTTGTTTTAAATCATTTGGGAAATGTTGAAGAATTGACAGAAGAGTACAAAAATAATATGAAAGCTTTGGCAAAATTTCCAAATCTTTATGTAAAAGTATCAGGATATAAAACAGAAGATAAAGAATTTGTAAGAGATTTGTTAAGTTTTACAAAAGATACATTTGCAAAAGATAGGTTAATATATGCATCAAACTGGCCAGTTATTAATATTTACTCTAATTTAAAAGAGCATATAGATTTACTGATAGAAGCATTTGGTAATGATGAAGACTTCTTCTATAACAACGCAAAAAAATGCTATAGTCTATAAAATAATTAAATAGGTTTATGGTCTCACTTAAATTGTTTAAATAGTTAGGAGGATATATGATTTTAAAATTTTTGAAAAAAGTTCCAGCTGGAATGATGATAGTACCAATGTTTCTATCGGCTCTCATAAATACATTCTTTCCAGAGATGTTACAAATAGGGTCATTTACTACGGCAGTATTTACTAGTGCAGGAACAGCAGCTGTACTTGGAGTTCAGCTTGTATGTATGGGAGCTCAGCTAAGAGTAAAAGAACTTGCAGAAGTAGTTAAAAGAGGAGGGGTTTTACTTGTTTCAAAATATGCCATAGGAGCTGTTCTTGGCATAATAATTGGAAAATTATTTGGAATGGAAGGAATACTCGGTCTAACAACACTTGCAGTTATAAGTGCTATAACTAACTCCAATGGTTCAATGTACTTGGCTTTAAACGTAGAATATGGAGATGAGGTAGACCAAACAGCTATGAGTTTATTGGCTATAAACGATGGTCCTTTTTTAACACTTATTACATTAGGAGCTAGTGGACTTGCTCAAATTCCCATAGTATCTTTAATTGCGGTAATAGTTCCTATTTTATTTGGTATGCTTATAGGAAATATAGATAAGAAAATGAGTGAGTTTTTAGAACCAGGAATAGGATTGCTACTTCCTTTCGTAGGGATAACGCTAGGTGCAGGAATAGATGTAAAGGGAATAGTTGCAGGTGGAGCACCTGGAATATTACTAGGAATAATCACGGTATGCATAAGTGGTCCTTTCGTAGTACTTTGTGACAGGATATTTAATAAGAGACCAGGATATGCTGGTTGGGCAGTTTCATCGACCGCTGGAAATGCTATAGCAGTTCCAGCGGTAGTAGCATCTATTGACCCTTCATGGACTCCATATGTAACAGCTGCTACAACTCAAGTAGCTGCTTCAACAGTTATGACAGCTATATTAATACCAATTATAACAGCTTGGTGGGCTAAGAAATATGGTTGTCCAAAATATCCATTACCAGGACAAGATTTTAGTAAGAAAGATTGGAAAGCAAAATGATAGGAGAATAATATGATAAATGCAGTAATTATAAGTGAAAAAGATAATGTTATAGTAGCAATAGAACCAATAAAAAAAGGCGACATAGTAGAATTTAAAGACTTAAATGGAAATATTAAAAGCATAAAAGCTATTGATGATATAAAAATTTATCATAAGTTAGCTTTGACTGATATTAAAAAAGGAGAACCTGTCATTAAGTATGGAGAGCATATTGGATTTGCACTAAATGATATAAAAATAGGGGAACATGTTCACGAACACAATGTAGAAAGTAGACGTGAAGATTTGAAGAGTATTGAGTAGATATTGGAGGTAATTAATATGACAAAAACATTTTGGGGATATAAAAGAAGTGACGGAAGAATAGGAATTAGAAATCATGTTTTATTATTACCATGTTCAGTATGTGCTTCTGATACAACAAGAAAAATTTCTAATAAAGTAGAAGGAACTGTAACTTTTAATATGCAGTTGGGTTGCTCACAACTTGGAAAAGATTTTGAATATACATTAGATACTTTAGCTGGATTTGCTGCAAATCCAAATATATATGGTACTGTATTAGTTGCTTTAGGTTGCGAAAATGCTCAACTAAAAATAGTTAAAGAAGAAATAGAAAAAAGAACTAATAAGCCTTTAGATTCAGTTGTAATTCAAGAAGTGGGAGGCACTATAAGAGCTATTGAAAAAGCTACAACTTATGCACAAAATATGGTATCAGAAGCTCAAAAATTAAAAAGAGAAGAATTTCCAATTTCAAAATTAATAATGGGAACAGAATGTGGTGGATCGGATCCTACTTCAGGATTGGCATCAAATGTTTTAATTGGAAGCTTATCAGATAAAATGGTTGAATATGGAGCTACTACAGTACTAAGCGAAACAACAGAATTTATTGGAGCAGAACATATTTTGGCACGTAGAGCAAAAGACGAAGAAGTAAAACAAAGAATATATGATATAGTAAATAGATATGAAGAACATATAAAAATAAATACAGGAGAAGAAGTAAGAGAGGGCAATCCATCACCGGGAAATAAAGAAGGCGGACTTACAACTTTAGAAGAAAAATCATTAGGATGTATTCATAAGGGAGGAAGTACTACAGTTAATGCTGTTTATGATTATTCAAAACAATTAAAGACAAGCGAAGGACTAGTTATTATGGATACTCCTGGTAATGATCCATCCTCAGTTGCAGGAATGGTAGCTGGTGGATGTCAAATAATTGTATTTTCTACAGGAAGAGGAACTCCAACAGGTAATCCTATAGCACCTGTAATTAAGATTACAGGTAATAGAGAAACTGCAAAGACCATGAAAGATAATCTTGATTGGGATGCAAGTCCTGCTATATATGGAGAAAAATCAATGAAAGAGCTATCTGATGAATATTTTGAAGAGCTTATAGATTTTTGTAATGGAAAATTAACAAAGGCAGAAGAATTAGGATTTACAGAATTAGCTATTCAAAGAGGAGCTAATTTTGTATAGAAATTAAATTATTGATATAGAAAGGTTAGATAATATGTGTGAAATTATAGTTCCAGTAGTAACTATTCTAAACGAAAATGAAAAACCAGATTTTGAAGGGAATAAAAAAGTAATAGACTTTCTAGTAGAAGGGGGAGTTGATGGAATACTTGTACTTGGAAGTACAGGAGAGTTTACAGCTTTTGGATATGAAGAAAAGTTAGAATTTGCTAAAAAATATTTTGAATATACAAATGGAAGAGTTGATTTGTATTTTGGAAGCAATTGCCCAAGTTTTGATGACACTGTTAAGTTGACTCAAGAAATCCTTGATATAGGATATAAAGGTGCGATGGTAATGGGACCATATTATTTTGCTATGGATCAGGGAAAAATATATTCATATTATGATGAATTGGCAAAAAGAGTAAAGGGAAATATTTATATCTATAATTTCCCAGATAGAAGTGGATATTCAATTTCTGGAGAAACTCTTAATAAATTGATGGAAGAAAATTCAAATATTGTAGGATTGAAAGACTCTGTTTCAGCTCCGAGCCATACCAATAAGATTTGTAGAGCAATAGAAGGGAAAAAAGCTTTTGTGTATTCAGGATTTGATGACCAATTTTTGTATAATATAGCTATAGGAGGTAATGGCTGTATAGGAGCATTAGCAAATTTGGTTCCTGAAATTTGGTCTGATTTGATTAAAAGTGTTAAAGACAAAGACTTTGATAAGGTTATAAAATTATCATCTTTAATAGATGAATTGATGCCTTTATATGATTTGGATTGCAACTTTGCAAAACTATTTAAATGCCTAATGAAAACTAGAGGACTAGAGATATCAACAAAAGCTATCACACCTTATGATAAGTTGGACAATTCAATAATTGAAAAGGGTCAGTCAATATTGTATAATGTAATTGAAAAATACAAGAAACTAAAATAATTACGTTATACAAGAGGTACAGATGGATTCGCAGTTACACAAACCAACACTAAGAGTTATAAATGTTTTAAATATTGTAGATAAATATGAGCAAGGATTGACTTTTAGTGATATTTCTGAAAAATTGAATATTCCAAAAAGTACCTTAAGTCCAATTTTAAAAACATTAGTAGAAAGTAAATATTTGGAAATAGATGAGAAAGGATGTTATAAGACATCCTTTCAGCTTTTTCAATTAGGAATGTCATATTCAGGACACTTAGATGTGATGTCAATTATTAGAAAACAAATGGAAAATATAGTTGACAAAGTAGGAGAAATTACACAGTTTGGTGTTCTTATAGACGATATGGTATTGTATTTGGAAAAGGTAAATACCAATGACAATATAGAAATAGTAAGTTCTGTAGGAAAGAAGTTACCAGCTAGAGCTACAGGACTTGGTAAAGCTCTTTTATCAGGACTAACAAATGAAGAAATAGAAAAATTGTATGAAGGAGTAAAGTTTACAAAAATAACTGAAAATACAAAAGATAATTTGAAAGATTTGATAGGTGAGATAGAACAAGTAAGAAAAAACGGATATGCATTAGATAATCAAGAAATTTCAATGAATATGTCTTGTGTTGCGGTACCAATAAAAGTAAATGGAAAGGTAAAAGGAGCTATGTCTGTAACATATCCTATGTTTAGAAAAACAGAAGGAAAGAATGAAGAGATATTAGATGCTCTCCTTTATCATAAGAATATTATAGAGAAAATATTAGATATACAAAAATTAGATATCGATTTTGCTTAGAAATAAAATGAAGTATTAGAATTTGCAAATTAAAGGGGCTGTTGCAAAAGTCCCAAAATAAAAAAGGCGAGGAAATAAAAAAAAC
>JAUMZM010000060.1 GCA_030528125.1 Tissierellia bacterium | reverse complement strand
ATTAAAAAGCAGGTAGGTTTTGTATTTTCTACCTGCTTTGTCTACAGTCTGAGGCTATGAGCATTAAACTCATAGCCTTTCCTTTTGCTACCTAAAGACTCTCTGAATTAATTTTATAAAATCCCTAATTTGATTAGCTTTTAGGCACTCTTTTTAATAAGCAGCTTCTACTTCTCGTACTTTTTCTTCATAGATATATGTGCATACATCTTCTTTAAGTACAACTGTATCACAAAGCATATCTACGAATGATTGTCTTTTTGAACTAAATGCTATTACTATATAAAGTATCCAAATTGTATCTTGGATATATCTTCCAAATAATTCTCTTGTTATAACTTGTCCCCAAGTAAGCTTATCTCCATATATTGAAACTACTCTTATATTACAAATCATCTTACCTAGAGTTTGGCCATGGTTTAGCTTTGTCATAAGTATAAAGTACAAATAATAAACTATCGCATCCATTATTGTAACTAAAGCAATATCTGATGCCATAAGCCCTATTGTAACATCCTTATAATAGATTTCTATTGGCATATCTGCGATTTTTCTTATACATGTTATTATGAAAAAATCTATAATAAATGCCAGAAATCTTATGAAAAAACCTCCATAACTAAATCTTGGTAAATTGTTTTTGTCAAAAATTTCGTTTATTCCATTTATATTTTTTTCCATATTATTCACCGTACATATACATCGGTTTTGGCATATTATCATCATTCATAAGCTTATCTAGCACTTGTAAATCTGAGCTAGATTTCTTATTGATATTATCTCCTACTTTTTGAAAAAGTGAAGCAAATGATGACAATCCGCTCTCTTCGCTATAAACCATAGGATCTGTTAATTCTAGCTCTTTGGTTAAATCATCTATTGCCATATTGATATCGCCTATCTTATCTACAAGTCCGTTTTCTACTGCTTGGCTTCCATCATAGACTCTTCCATCTGCAATCTTTTTGACATCATCAGTCTTCATACCACGGCCTTCGGCAACTACATTAACAAATCTTTCGTAAGCTCCGTTTATAAGATTTTGTAGGATTTCTCTATCCTCTTTGGTCATCTCTTTTCCTTGAGATCCTAAGTCTTTGAATTTTCCGCTTGTGATGTTTTCTTCTTTTATTCCATATTTATCGAATAGTCCCTTTAGGTTATAAGTTGACATTATAACTCCAATTGAACCTGTAAGTGTCTCATTTGATGCATATATTCTATCTGTTGGAGCTGATATATAATATCCTCCACTTGCTGCCATCTCTTCCATTACAGTATATATTGGAATTTGTGTTTGTTCTTTTACTTCCAATATCTTATTTTTCATCTGCTCTGATATATATACTGATCCTCCTGGTGAATTTACTCTTATGATTGCAGCTTTTATTGTGCTATCTTCTTTGATTTTATCAAGTTCTTTCATGAAGAAATCATAGTTAAATCCATCTGATAGATATGAATCTGGTGTATCTGCTATCATTCCATCTACATCTATTACAAGGATTTTTTCATCAGTATTTGTTCCTTTGATTGTCTTTTGGGTTTGTTTTGTAAATTGATTGAATTTATCTGTAAATAGTTCTTCTGCTTTTTCTTCTTCCATAGAAGATGTAATGCCATTACTTACAAGTGAGATAGCAAATATTACAACTGCAATAAGGACTGCTATCCACCTTTTGCCTGTGTTTTTCTTATCCATTTTAACTCCTTAAATTATCTGGGTTTTCATGTGTTCTTTTTCAAATCCTACTGATTGATAAAGATTATATGCTGCTTGATTTTCTATTGAAAGATAGATGTGTATATCTTCATATCCTTTGTCATATAATTCATTTTCTACATACTGAATAAGCGTAGTTGATACGCCTTGATTGCGGTATTTTCTGTCAGTGAAATTATATGTTATAGTAGCCTCGCCTTTAAAATCAGTTATAAAGATTCCTCCTATAATTTCACCGTCTTTGGTTGCAATAAAACTTGCATCATCAAGATATTTGCCATACAATCCGCTTTCGATATTTAATATATCCATCACAAGATCATCTATGGTATCATTCTCATAGTCAATGATATCTTTGTAGGAATCATACATTACTTTTGCTATGTCTATCTTATTTAGAGCACTTGGGTGGGTTAGATTAAAATTTGGAAAAAGCGTAGTGCCCACAACTTTCTTTTTCATTTTAATTCTTTCAGGCATATTAACCTCCACAATCTTTAGTTATGATATAGGATTTCCTCTAAAATCTATAAGACTATATCATTTTTAATATAACATAACATAGTTTGTTTTGCCAGAAATCTATACAATTATTATCCCTGTTAATAGCTATGTTACAACTAATATACTAGAAATATAAATACAAGAAATATAAGTATTGCAAATACATACATTAGAAATCTCATTATGGTCAAATTTATTATGTATGAATTCTTTCTTTTTCTAAATAAAATATAAAATACTATGGTTCCTATTATTACATCAAGGTATAAGATGGGGTGAATCTTTATCTTAAATACTGTAATTAATACTAGAAGTATGGCGTTTTTTATTATATCTGATCTTTTAACATTATCTTCTATTCCATCCTTTTTTAGTCTGCAATACTTATCGTTTAATACAATATTAAGAAAATGCATCACAACTATATATCCTACTATTATAACTACAAGTAATATTATTAATGTGAGAAGATATCCGCTTTTTTCTATTATGTTATGTGAAATTTCACTAAGTCTATAATCTCTATTCATTATAGAAAAGTACAAGCAAAGATAACTTAATACATATAATATCCAAACAGTACATGTACTTGTTCTATTAAAAAATCGATTTTTCATAATTCACCTCTATACAATATTATCAAAAATTCTAGTTTATTGAAATTATCTTTTCTTTCTTATTACAACTGCCATAAGTGAAATTACTGCAATTGCTAAGGCTATAATTATAATCTTTTGTCTTTTTTGCTGTTCTTGTTGTTTTTTTTGCTTTTGCTCTTTTTGTAATTTTTCTTGTTCTTTTTCTTTCTTTTCTCTTTCGATCTTTTCTTGTCTTTTCTCTTCGGATAATCTCTTTTTCTCTAATTCTTCTTTTTCCTTCTCCTTGGCTATTTCATCAAGCTTTGTATTTACTCTTTCTATAAGTTCATTGTTCTTATCTGTCATATCATTTATATCTGACTGATAAGATGGATTTTCCATAAAATAATTAGAATCATCGATATTAGAATTTATCTCATCTATAAGATTGTTCTCAAGATCTTTTGTATCGATGTTTTTAAGTTCATTTAAGCTTGATTCTAGATTTTCTCTATTAGCAGTTGGAATTATCTTTATCTCTGGAGATCCTTCGACATAAGTTTCATCAACTAAGACTTCATCATAATTATCATAATAGTAATTGTCTTCTTTTAATGTATAGGTCTTTCTTACTGTTTGAACCATTCCAGCAGGTACTGGGTATTGCTCAATTTGTATGGTATCTACATCTTCTTCTTTAAGAATAGTATCATAACCTTCATAATCTGAATATCTTGACACAAGCATTGATATAGTTTCGCTATTTGTAGGCTTTGTGTTGGAGAATTCTCCTGCCCAATATATCATTCCATCTTCTTCATCCTTATATGCTGCAACTCCAAGAGATACAACATCTGGATCTAGGATTAAGTCCTTGTGGGATTGGGAATGCATCCAGCTTTTTACTCCGCTATGTCCATACATTACATCTTCTGCAGTTGATTGACCATAGGCAATATTTTCTCCATACATTCTTTCATACATTGAAGAAAACTGCCATCCATTCATTCTCGTATGAGAAAATCTAATGCTTATTTCCTTGGCTCTCTTCTCTGCTGCAAGCTCCATTTCTGGATCCCACTCAAGTTCATTAAGCCCGTTCTTTTTTCTTTCTTTATTTGTGTATTCAAACGCTCTATAGGCCTCATTGTATAGAAAATCCGCTTTTGAATTAAAAGGAATTATCAATATTATAAAAGCTACGAGCATGATTTTTATATATTTTTTCATAAATCACCTATATTTATAATTTTAACCATTATACCATAAATGAATTTATCTCTAAAATGGTATAATGGAATTAGATACAAAATATTTATAAGGAATGGTGAAATGTATATAGAATTAAATGAAGAAAGCAACTTTTCTTCAAAGACAGATATAAAAGTTAAAGAATTAAATCCAAATGAGACAATAATAGCAAAGATTAAGACAAAGATTGCAAATGTAGAATTCTCTTCTGCTGTAAAATACAAAGCAGATGAAAATGGAGAAGTAATCTTTAATAAAGCAAATGCATTTGATGGAGTATATGAAGGTGTAATAGAAGAAGGTTTATTTATGAATCTTTCAAGTATTCAAGGCCAAGTATTTAACTTCAATGACCCTAAAGAACCTTTTGAATTTACATTAATCGTAGAAACTGAAAATCACTTTGAAAATAGAGTAAGTAGCGATAATTCACTTCAATCTCAATTAAATCAATCAGAAAAAATATTAGAAGATGACGATGAATATAAGACTGTTAAATTTACTAAGAGTTTCTCTTATGGACTAGATTATGAGAGAATAGATTATAACAAAGCACATCTTAATATCTATACAAAAGATAAGAACAATCCAATAGTTCTTGTAATATCTCATGCCCAAAGAAAAGTCCAATTAGATAAGGCAGCCTTTCTTGCAAATAATGGATTTACAGCAATAACTGTTGAAATTTTTGGAGCTGAGTATCTATCTCAAAGTGCAGGACTAATCCCTGTTGAAATCTTTGAAGATATCGATAAGGCATTAGAAGGAAAGTACAATACAGATAGCTATGATATCCTAGGATATGGAGAAGGTGGAGGACTTGCTGTTCTTATGGCAAATAAATACAAGGATAAGATAAATAAGCTTGTAATATTTTCTCCAAACTACTATGTATTTCAAGGTATCTCAAAAGCACCTGTATCAATGTATACAATAGATGATAAAGAATTTCCATATATACAATACAGATTATCATTTAAAGATCAGCTAAGCGCTGTCAAAAATCTAATCCAAAGAAATCCAATCCCTCTAATAGATACTTATAGAAGATGTATAGAAAGATCCAAAAACAAAGACTCAGCAATCCTACCATATAAGAATCTACATAATGATATTTTATTAATTGGTGGAAAAGATGACATGCTAAATGACTCAAAAAGCTGGATTGAAAGAATCAAAGAAGACATGGGAGAAGATAAAGTAGAATCAGTATTATTTGAAAATGTAGGAAATTTCATAGCAGCTCCATATTTTATTGCACATCCTAGAAAATCCGTTAATACGATTATAGGAGGAGATAGAGTGGAAAATAGCAAGGCAAGTGTAGAAGCTTTTGAAAAGGTGCTAGATTTTCTTAAAAAATAAATTTGATAAAAATTACAAAGGGGCCTAGGTCCCTTTTTTAGTAATAAATTAGATTAATTTAATTGATTTATAAAAACCGAAAAAACTTTAATAATTCTTCAAAAAAATTTAATTTCCATATTGTGCTATGGCTAAAGTTGTATTATACTAATATTAGGAGAATTTATAAAGACAATAGCTCTTTTCGGTCTTTTTAATTTTGTAAACTAAATTATAGGAGAAAAATATGAATACATTTATTATTGGCCTAGTTATGTTATTAGTCGGTGGAACTTTTTACGGCAGATATTGCGAAAAAGTTTTCCATCCTGACGATAGGCAGACACCAGCATTTAGCTTAAAAGATGGTGTTGACTATGTTCCTATGAAGGGAAGAAAAAACGCCCTTATAGAACTTCTCAATATCGCAGGTACAGGCCCTATATTGGGACCTATACAAGGTATTTTATTTGGTCCAATCGCTTTCATCTTCATCCCAATTGGATGTGTTTTAGGTGGAGCATTACACGATTATATGAGTGGTATGATTTCACTTAGATCAAATGGTGAACAGATGCCTTCACTAATAAAAAGACATCTTGGAACTAAGGTTCACAAAGTATATAACATCTTTGTAATACTACTTATGATATTAGTAGGTGCTGTATTTATCTATACACCTGGAGATTTGATTGTAGCAAATGTTCTTAAACAAGATGCCATTGCAAGTAATCCAACTGTTTGGGTAGTTTATGCTATTATTTTTGCTTATTATATATGCGCTACTCTTTTCCCAATTGATAAAATCATCGGAAGAGTTTATCCAATATTTGGTGCTATATTACTACTTTCAGCTGTTGGAATATTCTTTGGATTATTTATAAAAGGATATCAACTTGATAATTTAACAGCATCAACTTTCTCATTGGTTAGAACTGATGGAGTACATCTATTCCCAGTATTCTTCGTAACTGTTGCATGCGGTATAGTTTCTGGATTCCATTCAACACAAGCAACCCTAATCGCAAGATCAGTAAAAAGTGAAAAAGAAGGAAGATTTATATTCTACGATATGATGATTCTTGAAGGTTTCATAGCTATGATTTGGGCAGCTGCTGCAATGGGAATCTACAATCAAGGTATCGATCAAGCACTTATCGGCAAACCTGCAGTAATAGGATTGGTTGCAAATGATATGCTAGGTACAGTCGGTGGACTTATAGCTATTATAGGAATTATTGTACTACCTATAACATCTGGAGATACAGCTTTAAGATCAGCAAGACTTATGATAGCAGATCATCTTCATATTTCTCAAACCAAAATGAAAAACAGACTTTCATTAGCTATCGGAATATTTATAGCAGTTCTTGTAATATTGATATTTGCTAAGTTAAGTCCTAATGGATTTAATGTATTATGGCAATATTTTGCTTGGGCTAACCAGACAATTGCAGTATTTGCTTTTGCTATGATTTCTGTATACTTGAAGAAAAATGGCAAGAATCCACGGATTAGTTTAATACCTGGAATGTTCTATATGTATATAATAACAACATACATTATGAATGCAAAGATCGGTTTCAACCTTCCTTACTCATTATCTAATGTTATCGGATTTGCATTAGCAATATTATATGCATATTTTGTTTATAGATTAGGCAAGAAGTCACAGACATCTGCATCCAGATCACTAAACTAAAATTTATAATTAAATAAAAAGAGCTATAACAAAATTATCCATTAATGGATTGCCAGAGTTTGTATAAACTCTGGTATTTTTGTATGAAAATTTCTAATAAAAAAGGGCTTCGCCCTTTAGTCTTTTTATATATATTTTAATCAGAATTTTACAATATAGGAGCCATTAGGACTTTGCCTGTTCCTCTATATACATTTACAAGTCCTTCTCCAGATGCGGCAGAACCTATGAGAGATTTTCCAGCCCTTTCTACTGTAAATCTAAGTCCTCCTGACCAAGCTATCGCATAATTTCCGTCTATCTTTATAACATCATCTTCTAGCTCTATTTCAATAAGTTCTTCTTTTGGAACTGGAGATTCCAATACTACAACTCCACTTCCTTGTATTCCAAGGTTAAAAAGTCCTTCATTTCCCGCAACCGCTGAAGAAAAAGAGCTTCTTGCGATGGCTTTTTGCTTTAGATTGGAATCACAAGCTAAGAAGAATCCATCTTCAAGTATAATCTGATGTCCCCAGCTTTCTAAGTCCAATAATATTATGTGCTTATAAGTTGGCTCAAGGACTATTTGGCCTGTTCCTGTGTATTCTGGCTTAATCGCAGATTCTTTGGTTACAGCTCCTCTAATTCCTTTACCAATAAGATCTCCTACTCCCTTTATTCCAGTTGTTGCTCTACAATCTCCTACCATCCATTGCATAGCGCCTTGTTGAACTGTAACGTCGTTTTTGTCTAAATCACATATTACTTGTTTTAGTTTTACATTCATTTGTGATGCAAAGTATTCATTCATCGCGCTTTTTTTTGTTACAGATAGATCTCTTTTGTATTGAAATACAGTATAAGCTCCAAGGCTATCAAGTATTTCTACATCGTCATTATCCAAAAAATTATTTATTCTATACATTGTATCTCCTTACTTTATGATATAATTCTTAGTCTTATCCACTTTTACTTTCTTGTACTTTTCAAAGTAATTTATTATAATCTCACTCATATCAAGATTAATTTCTCTTAGGATTTTGGCATCCTTATAAGATGGATACTTAGATACATTTGTCGCTCTGTAATTATTTAATACAATGCTATAATTTTTGTCCATATCTATGGGTGATCCGTCTTTTTCCATTTTTACAACACGACTTCCAACAGGTTTATCCAAGTCTATTTCATAATTAAATCCATAATACATATCATAATTGTAGTTTTCGACCTTTGGCTTTAGAAATGACTCGTCAATTTCAATTTTCCCAAGATATTTTGTAAAATAACTTGCTGATTTCTCTACTGCTTCTTTTAGCTTACTTCCTGTAATCTCTAAGACTTTTAGAGTATTAGGATATGGATAATTTATAAGTATATCTCTTATTGTCACATCCTTTTTAAATCCTATTGCTGAATCAAACATACTTAGTGCAGAAAGGTCTGCTCCCGATGCATCAATTTGGACTTTATTTAGGAAATTTATAAATGGATGTCCATTAAGTCTTGCAAGAAATTTATCTTCTACTGGAATATCTTCTGAAAGTTCTCCGATTTTCGTATCGAGATAATTTTCGATTTTTTCATTTAGATCTTTAAATCTTTCTTCTAACTTAGGATCTATAGTTTGATTTAGATCACATACTTCCAAAAGATCTGATGTAATCTCATTTGTATCTGTATCTATTACGATTTTTATAAATGACTTGCCGTTATTTTCTACTTGAGTACATATTGTGTTATTGATTCTTTCATTTATCTTTCTGTGCTGATGAGCTGAAAGCATTATATCAATTGAGCTAAAGTTTTCTAATATCTCACTTGCCTGATTTTCTCCAGTTAATGTTTCTGTTGGAGTGTTCTTGCCATCTAATGACTTCTCAAATCCTCCATGATATGCACAGATTATAAGATTAGAATTTCCCAATAATTCGCTTTCGTATTTCTCATAGCAATCTATTGGATCGAGAAATTCTATGCCTTTGTAATTTTCTGGTATTTCCCAATTTGGAATAAACTTTGTTGTAGCTGCAAATACTGCTATTTTATATCCATTTATATCAAAAATCTTATATGGCTTTTCGCTAAGCTTAAAGCCTTTTATATTTGAATTGATTATCTTATCTTTGACATTTCTATAAGAATTATAAAGATAATTAAGTCCATAATTAAACTCATGATTTCCTATTATAAATGCATCATATCCAATATCTCTAAGAAGATTTACGATTGGGTTTTCTTTTATATCAGTCTTTGAAAGATAATTGGTCATTGCAGATCCTTGAATCAAATCTCCACAATCTATCTTTAGACTATAATCGTAGTTTTTCTCATCTTCCTCTATAAATGATGCTATCTTTAAAATTCCAAGCTCTTGATACTTCACATAGTCTGTAGGATTTACAAATCCATGCAAATCGCTAGTTTCATATATAACTATTTTCATAAAAACTCCTTCAATTTAACTTTAATCTAAGTATTTAATTTTAGCAAGCATACACAACAAAAAACTAGCCTAGGCTAGTTTCAGACTGTAGACAAAGCAGGTAGAAAATACAAAACCTACCTGCTTTTTA
>JAUMZM010000059.1 GCA_030528125.1 Tissierellia bacterium | reverse complement strand
AAATTTCAAGGTGAATTATTTTTTAGTTTCTCTTGACATTTGATAGCTGGTCTTATCATAATATATACCCATAATATATAATCTATTTACAAAAATAACTGTACCAAATGTTTTTCATTAAGTACAGTTATTTTAATTCTATATTATTTAGATTCTTTGAAATCTTCTAGAGCTGATTGTTTCTTTAGTTCTATTTGTGCGTCTTCTTCGGCTTTTGTCTCATAATCTATATCTACGCCTGAATATCTTCTCATTCCTGTTCCTGCAGGTATTAGTTTTCCGATAATGATATTTTCTTTTAGTCCCTTTAGATTATCTACTTTTCCTTTGATTGAAGCATCTGTTAATACTCTTGTTGTCTCTTGGAAACTTGCTGCTGATAACCAAGAATCTGTTGCAAGTGATGCTTTGGTAATTCCTAGAAGTTCTTGTGTATAGGTTGCAGGCTTCTTGCCTTCTTGTTCTAATTGTTGGTTTGCAATTTCAACTTCTCGTTTTTCTTGTAAACTTCTTGGCAAGTATTCTGAATCTCCTTGATCTTCGATTTTTACTTTCTTAAGCATTTGCTTAATTATTACTTCGATATGTCTATCGTCTATCTCAACACCCTGGATTCTATAAACTTTTTGAACTTCTTTTGTGATATAATCTTGTACTCCGATTTTGCCAAGTACTTTTAATACATCGTGTGGATCAAGTGAACCTTCTGTTAGTTGATCTCCAAGTTTTACTTCATCTCCATCTTTAACAAGTAATCTTGATCCAAATGGTATATTGTATTTCTTTGAGTAACCATCTTCACTTAATATCTCAACATCTGTCTTCTTGTCATTTTGAATTAGGCTTACTTTTCCTGAGTTTTCTGCAATATATGCAAGTCCCTTTGGCTTACGAGCTTCAAAAAGCTCCTCAACTCTTGGAAGACCTTGTGTAATTCCTACTCCTGCGATTCCTCCAGAGTGGAATGTTCTCATTGTAAGCTGTGTACCTGGTTCTCCGATTGATTGTGCTGCAATTATTCCTACTGCTTCTCCAATATTTACGGATTTGCCTGTTGCAAGGTTTCTTCCATAGCATTTTGAGCATACGCCATGTTTTGCCTTACATTCAAGAACTGAGCGAAGTTTTACTTCTTTTATTCCAGCTTTTACTATTTCTTCTGCAATAGCTTCATCTATCATTTCATCTTTATGAACTAGAATCTTTCCTGTATTAGGATCTTCAATATCTTCAAATGAATTTCTTCCAACGATTCTTGTATATAAATCTTCTACAAGCTCGTTTCCTTCTTTAAACTCTTTTGCTATTACATAGCCATCTGTATGACAGTCATCTTCTGTTACTATTACATCTTGTGAGATATCTACCATTCTTCTTGTTAGATATCCTGAGTCTGCTGTTCTTAGGGCTGTATCTGTAAGTCCCTTTCTAGATCCGTGGGTTGAAATAAAGTACTCTTGTACTGATAATCCTTCACGGAAGTTTGCCTTTATTGGAATTTCTATTGTCTTTCCATCTGCTCTTGCCATAAGTCCACGCATTCCACCTAACTGTCTTATCTGGTTAGTTGAACCTCTGGCTCCTGAGTCGGCGAAGATTTTGATTGGGTTTGTTGAATATAATTCATCTAGTAGAGCATCTGTTACTTTATCTGTTGTATCTTTCCAGATTTCTATAACTTTCTCATATCTCTCTTCGTCTGTTACCATTCCTCTCTTATAGAGCATGCCGTATCTATTTACTTCACTATCGGCTTTATCCATAATTTCCCATTTAGTGCTTGGGATTATTACATCTGCCATTGAGATTGTAAGTCCTGATAATGTTGAGTATTTATATCCTGTTGCTTTTACATAGTCTAGTAATTTAGCTGTTTGGATATTTCCATGTTTTCTATAGCAACGGTCTATCATTTCTGCAAGGATTCCAGAATCTACTACTCTATCAAGCTCCAATGTATATGGATCTTCATCTCTATTTACAAATCCTAAATCTTGTGGGATTCCTTGATTGTAGATAAATCTTCCGACTGATGATTCTACGATTTTTGCTGGTAGATCTTCTTTTGGTTTTACCAAAACTTTTACTTTTGTTTGGAGTGTTACTTCATGATTTACATAAGCTTTTATCATTTCGTTGATATCAGCAAATGTCATTCCTTCGCCCTTATCTCCTTCTTTGATTGTAGTCATATAATATGCACCTAGTACCATATCCTGTGTAGGTGTTGTTATAGACTTTCCGTCTTTTAGTCCTAGGATATTATTTGTACTCATCATAAGAAGTCTTGCTTCGATTTGCGCTTCATTTGATAGTGGAAGGTGAATTGCCATCTGGTCTCCATCGAAGTCTGCGTTAAATGCAGTACATGCTAATGGGTGAAGTTTTATGGCTTTTCCTTCTACAAGAACTGGCTCGAATGCTTGAATTCCTAATCTATGCAATGTAGGGGCACGGTTTAGAAGAACTGGATGGTCTTTTATTACTTCTTCTAATACTCCAAATACTCTCTCGTCTTTTTTCTCTACCATCTTCTTGGCACTTTTTAGATTATGTGCCATTTCAAGATCTACTAATCTATTCATTATAAATGGCTTGAATAATTCTAATGCCATTTCTTTTGGTAATCCGCATTGGTTAAACCTTAAGTCTGGTCCTACTACGATTACGCTTCTTCCTGAATAGTCTACTCTCTTTCCAAGAAGGTTTTGTCTAAAACGTCCATTCTTTCCTTTTAGAAGGTCAGAAAGTGACTTTAGATTTCTATTGCTTGCTCCAGTTACAGCTCTTCCTCTTCTACCATTATCTATAAGGGCATCTACTGCTTCTTGAAGCATTCTCTTTTCGTTTCTTACGATAATCTCTGGTGCTCCTATATCAAGGAGTCTTTTTAGACGATTATTTCTATTTATTACTCTTCTATATAGATCATTTAGATCGCTTGTTGCAAATCTTCCACCTTCAAGTTGTACCATTGGTCTTAAGTCTGGTGGCATTACTGGAAGAACTTCAAGTATCATCCATTCTGGCTTATTTCCACTTGACAAAAATGCATCTACAACTTCAAGTCTTCTTGATATTCTTACTTTCTTTTGTCCTGTTGCATCTTCTAATTCTTTGATTAAGCCTTCGTATTCTTTGTTTAAGTCTACGTTTTGAAGTAGTTTTTTTACTGCTTCTGCTCCCATTTCTGCTTCAAAAGAATAACCCCATTTGTCAAGAGCTTCTTGATATTCTGCTTCTGATAGCTCTTGCTTTTCGTACATATCCGTTTGGCCAGGATCTATTACAACATAACTTGCAAAGTATAGAATTTTCTCCAAAACTCTAGGACTCATGTCAAGTAGAAGTCCCATCTTTGATGGTATTCCTTTGAAATACCATATATGACTTACAGGGCAAGCAAGCTCTATATGTCCCATTCTCTCACGTCTTACTTTAGACTTAGTTACCTCTACTCCACATTTTTCGCAAACTACGCCTTTGTATCTAATTCTCTTGTATTTTCCACAGCTACATTCATAGTCTTTAGTTGGTCCAAAGATTTTCTCACAGAACAAACCATCTTTTTCTGGTTTTAATGTTCTATAATTTATTGTTTCAGGCTTTTTAACTTCTCCATGAGACCAAGATCTGATTTTTTCCGGAGATGCTATTCTCACACGCATAGCATCAAATTGTGTTAACTCTGACAAAAAAGCCTCCTATTCATCCTCATCCATATCATCAATGTCGTCTAAATCTGCTACGATTTCAAATTCATCTTCAAAATCTTCATCGTCATCTTCTTCATCTTCATCATCTTCGCTACTTTCATCTTCACTTTGCTTTTTGCTTATATAGTTTGGAGTGATTTCGTTACTTGATTTTATAGAATTTGAATCTATACGATCAATTTTTGAAAATGAATCTTCTTCTTCTATGTCTTCTTTAAGTTCAATTACATTTTTGTCTTCATCGAGAAGCTCAACGTCTAATCCCAATGATTGTAATTCTTTTACAAGAACTTTGAAACTTTCTGGAGTTCCTGGTTCTGGTATGTTCTCGCCTTTTACAATTGCCTCATAGGTTTTTACTCTTCCTACAACATCGTCACTTTTTACTGTTAGGATTTCTTGAAGTGTATGGCTTGCTCCATAGGCTTCTAGTGCCCAAACTTCCATCTCTCCAAATCTCTGTCCACCAAATTGTGCTTTACCTCCAAGAGGTTGTTGTGTTACAAGTGAGTATGGTCCTATGGATCTTGCATGGATTTTCTCTTCAACCATGTGATGAAGTTTCAGCATGTACATGACACCTACTGTTACAGGATTGTCGAACTCTTCTCCAGTTCTTCCATCTCTAAGTCTTATCTTTCCAGTCTTATTTACATAATCTGCAGTTTCATGTGCATATTCTAGTACATCTTCGATTTCTGTATCCAATGCACCATCGAATACTGGAGTTGCTATTTTCCAGTTAAGTGTTCTTGCTGCAAGTCCCATGTGAACTTCAAGTACCTGACCTAAGTTCATTCTTGAAGGGATTCCTAATGGGTTAAGGCATATTTGAACAGGTGTTCCATCTGGCAAGAATGGCATGTCTTCTCTTGGTAGTATTCTACTTACGACACCCTTATTACCATGACGACCACACATCTTATCTCCGACCATTATCTTTCTTTTGCTTGCGACAAAGACTCTTATTACTTTGTTTACGCCAGGTGATAATTCATCGCCATTTTTCTTGCTGTACTCTTTTACATCTACAATTATTCCGCTTTCTCCATGAGGAATCTTTAAAGATGTATCTCTAACTTCTCTTGCCTTTTCTCCAAATATTGCTCTAAGTAGTCTTTCTTCTGGAGATAGCTCTGTTTCTCCTTTAGGTGAAACTTTACCTACTAGAATATCTCCACTTTCTACTTCAGCACCTATTCTTATTACTCCGTTTTCGTCAAGATCCTTTTTCATATCTTCGCCGACATTTGGAATATCTTTAGTTATCTCTTCGCTTCCAAGCTTTGTCTCTCTTGCTTCACATTCATATTCTTCGATATGAACTGATGTCAACACATCATCGATTACAAGTTGCTCATTAAGAAGCATAGCATCCTCGTAGTTATATCCTTCCCATGTAGTAAATGCTATTAGGATATTTTTACCTAATGCAAGCTCTCCATGATCTGTTGATGGTCCATCTGCTATTATTTCATTCTTATCAACATGTTCTCCAAGCTCAACCATTGCTCTTTGATTTATTGTGGTTCCTTGGTTTGCTCTTTTGAATTTTAGTAGATGATAGTTATCAATCTGTCCATCAGAATCTCTTTTTATAGAAATTCTATTATCTGCTACATAAGTTACAATTCCTGCTTCTTTACTTAAAACACATACACCTGAGTCTTTTGCTGCTCTATATTCTATTCCTGTAGCAACTATTGGTGCTTCTGATGTAAGAAGTGGAACTGCCTGTCTTTGCATGTTAGCACCCATCAAGGCTCTTGTTGAGTCGTCGTTTTCAAGGAATGGTATTAAGTTTGCTCCAACCGATACTATCTGTTGAGGAGAAACGTCCATATACTCGATATCTTCTCTTGGATAAATATCATTTTCTGCATTGATACCACGTCCTGTAACTCTGCTATTTACAAACTTATTATTTTCATCGAGTGGCTCATTTGCTTGAGCTATGATATATCTATCTTCTACATCTGCTGTTAGGTATTCAATTTTATCTGTAACAACACCTGTTCCCTTTTCTACTTTTCTATAAGGTGTTTCTATAAATCCATATTTATTGATTCTAGCATAAGTTGTAAGTGATGTTATAAGTCCGATATTTGGTCCTTCTGGGGTTTCTATTGGACAAATTCTTCCGTAGTGAGAATCATGAACGTCTCTTACTTCAACTCCTGCTCTATCTCTTGATAATCCTCCAGGTCCTAGAGCTGATAATCTTCTCTTATGTGTAAGCTCACTCATAGGATTTGTCTGGTCCATAAACTGTGATAGCTGTGATGAACCAAAGAATTCTTTAATTATAGCTGTAACAGGTTTTATATTGATCAATCCTTGTGGTGTTGCAAGATCTGGATCTTGTGTTGTCATTCTCTCTCTTACAACTCTTTCCATTCTTGCAAGTCCTACTCTAAATTGGTTTTGAAGTAGCTCTCCTACTCCTCTTACTCTTCTATTTCCCAAATGATCGATATCATCTGTCTCACCAATTCCTAAGAATAGGTTAAATTGATAACTTACTGATGCAAGTATATCTGACTTTGTGATGTGTTTTGGAGAAAGATCTCTTTTTCTTTTAACTATTTCTTGATAGATTTCTTCTTTACTTTCTGATCCATCAATTATATCTCTCATCAAAGGATAATATACTTTTTCGGAAAGTTCTACTTCTTCTAAGTCCATTCCCTTTAGTTCTTCAAAACTATTCAAATCAACAAAGTGGTTTCCTACAACTCTTACGATTTTAGGCTCTTGTCCTTTGTAGGATATTATATCTATGCTATTAATTCCTGCATTTTCTATTTCAACAGCTTTTTCTTTAGTTATCTTTTCGTTTTCTTTAACTAAAATTTCGCCTGTTTCTTCATTTATAATATCATTAGCTGATATTTCATTTGCAATTCTTTGAGAAATTGCAAGTTTCTTGTTGTATTTATATCTTCCAACTTTTGCCAAATCATATCTTCTATCATCGAATAAAAGATTATTTATAAGACTTTCAGCAGATTCCAAACTTGCAGGATCTCCTGGTTTTAACTTCTTGTAGATTTCAATCATAGCATCTTGACTTGTCTTGGAGTTTTCTTTTTCCAAAGTATTTCTAAGATACTTGCTATCTCCAAGAGCCTCTATTATTTCTTCGTCTGTATCAAATAATAAAGCTCTTACAAGAGTTGTTGCTGGAAGCTTTCTTGTTCTATCCAATCTTACATTTACAGCATGACTTGCATCTGTATCGAATTCTATCCATGCTCCTCTGTTAGGAATTACTGTTGAAGAATAAAGCTTGTTTCCGGATTTATCTAACTCTTGTGCATAATAAACACCTGGACTTCTTACAAGCTGACTTACTATTACTCTTTCAGCACCGTTTATTACAAATGTTGCTGAATCTGTCATCATTGGGAAATCTCCCATGAATACTTCTTGTTCTTTTACTTCTTCGGTTTCTTTATTAATTAGTCTTGCTTTTACTTTCAAGCTTTTGGAATAAGTTACATCTTTATCCTTTGATTCTTCTATAGTATATTTAGGTTTTTCATCGAAACTATAATCTACAAATTCCAAAATCAAGTTTCCGTTGTAATCTTCTATAGGTGAGATATCTTCTAATATTTCTCCTAAGCCTTCATTGATAAACCAATTATAAGAATCTTTTTGTACTTTCAAAAGATTAGGTAAATCAAGTACTTGGGGAATTTTGGAAAAGCTGTAACGTTCTGTCCTACCATACATTTGTTTATGATATTTTGCCATAATCCACTCCTTACTTCTTCAACAATACTTAAATTTATAATAAAATATTTAAAATACTAGCAATTTTATATTATACCATTAAGGCACAGCAAAAGTCAACACGCAAAAAAGAATTAATCCTTATGATTAATTTTCATTTACGTATTGATTTTTAATAAATTATCGATTTTTAATACATAAAATTTAATAATAGGATCCACCCCTCAAATAAATTAGTAGTATTATATCACAAAATTACAATTTGTAAAGAGAACTATAAAACTTTATAAAGATATGTATGCAATACCCCTTCGTCATAGTCTTTAATATCGGTTTCTTTGTATCCTAACTTCTTATAAAGACCTACTTTGTCATATTGCGCATGGATAATTATCTTTCCAGATGAAATCATCTCTTCTGCCCTTTTTATAAGTAATGATGAAAGAAATTTGTGCCTGTATTTTTTTAAGACGAGAACTCTTCCTATAAAATAATTCCCTTTTTCTTTATAAAATCTAAGATATGCTTTTGCTATACCATCTTCAAATAGCACAAGATGAGTTGAAATTTTATCAAGATCATCAAATTCACTCGTAAAACCTTGCTCTTTTATAAAGACTTCTATTCTCATTTTCTCAATTAAATCAAAAGGCGCATCATCTCTAATTTCAATCATAACTTCTCCTTGTTATAATTATGAAGCATTTAAAGATAATTTGCAATCTTTCCTATAAGTTTTTTTATTTAATAGAACAGCAGTTTCTACGCTATTTGTAATAATTCCATGAATGCCCTCAAGTACAAGCTTATCTATATCAAATATATCATTTACAGTCCATGCATTAATCTCTATACCATTTCTTCTGCAATTATCTATCGAATCTTTATCTAAAATTTTGTATTTTGGATGAAAATAATCTATATTGTTTTTCCTACAATACTCTCCAGGATTTTTGATATTTTTTCTAGTAAGAAATCCCACATTTATGAAAGGATCTATTTTTTTGATAAACTTTAGCGCTTTTTGATTAAAAGATGAGATTATAGTTCTATCTTTCATATTGTAATTATCTATTATATCCAAAGTCCTCAATACTAAGTCCATATAATCATATTTATAGGCCTTTATCTCAATATTTACAAATTTATCAAAATTACTAAACCATTCCATAAATTCGACAAGAGTTGGAATTTCTACATTGTAGTCGATTTTTTTCATCTTTCTGTTAAATTTGTATTTTTTAAGCTCACTAAGAGTCTTATCATTTATCCTGCCTTTACCATTAGAAGTTCTATTAATACTTCCATCATGGCATATTACAACTTTCTTGTCCTTTGTAAGATGAAGGTCAAGCTCTATGCCATCAGCATTATTTTCTAAAGACTTCTTAAAAGCAAGCATCGTATTTTCTGGGAAATTTTCGCTATATCCTCTGTGTGCAATAATATTTGTCATATTTACCTCTTTTTTATCCTAATTAAATTGTATATTATGAATGTTAAGAAGATGAAAAATATTTGTTATTAAAAAATAATAGAAATTTATGTTATAATTTAAAAAAGGAGTAATTATGAAAAAACTTAAAGGAAATTCACTTTTATTAATATCAGAACTATACAGAAAATTATTGGCAATAGGATTATTTGTATTAATGATGTTCCTAGCATTTTCAAGCAATAAATTGATAGGAACAATCTATGATCTTGCAGGCTTTGAAATAAATATAATAAAAAGCTCAAAGGTAATAAGCATAGCAATAATAATAGTCGCATTTATAATAAATGTGCTCGTCGCAATAGGAATCAAAAAATCAAGAAAAACTCACTCAAAAATGCTTTTGATTGTAATCCTTGCAATAGTATTTATATTTATATCAGCTTTCTTTTTCATATATGTAAAAAGTAAGTATGCTATAATGCCAATTATTATTAATATTCTAATGTTAATTGGAGCAATAAGAGGTATGAGCGATATAAAACAAAAAAGAAGTAGAAATAGCAAATAAATTCTTAAAAGATGGTCCTATAGATAATAGCAAGACCTATATACCTACAGACGAAGATGCTTTAGAAAATCTAGAAGATCAATCCAAAGAAAATGAAGAAATAAAAGATACAACTAATATCGAAAATCCCGAAGATAAAAATCTAGATGATAAAGATAATAAAGATTCTATCAATACTACAGATGATTTGGAAGATGAAATCATAGAAGAATCAAAAGAAAAAGACATTATAAAAGACAAAAATCCATCTATTGAAAAAGATAAATCAATTAAAGATTTAGAAGATAAAGATAACGAAAAAGAAGATAACAATTCGAAAGATCTAGAAGAAAAAGATACAGATAATAAATAATTAATCCCATCAAAAGGGGCTGTTGCAAAAGTCCTAAAATAAAAAAGGCGAGGAAATGAAAAAATC
>JAUMZM010000004.1:11162-60319 GCA_030528125.1 Tissierellia bacterium | reverse complement strand
TTAGATAGTAGAAACAAACCCAGCAAAAAGCTGGGTTTGTCTACGTTCTGAGACAAGGAAACTTCCTTGTCTTTTATAATAAATATTTAAGAATAGAGGAAATATGAAAAGTAATATTATTGATATAGATAAGGAAAAATGTATTGGATGTGGGCTTTGTGTTAAAGATTGTCCATCCAAATGTATATCATTAGAAAATGGCAAAGCTACATATAATAGCGATTTATGTATAAAGTGCGGGCATTGCTTTGCAATATGTCCAAAATCTGCAATTGATATGCCACAATATGATACTAATAATTTGGATAAATATTATACTATGGAAAATTTCGATAGTGAAAATCTTCTAAGTGCTTTTAAAAGCAGAAGAACCATTCGCCAATTTAAAACAGCTCCTATAGAAAAAGAAAAAATCAGAATGATACTTGAAGCTGGAAGATATTGTCAGACTGCAAAAAATGTCCAAGGGATAAATTTTACAATACTGGATTCAAAAAAAGAACTTATAGAATCTATATGTGTAAAGATGTTTAGAAGAGCTATTTCTGTGGGAAAGATTTTTTCAAAATCATTAAAAAATTATAATATTGACGATAATTTCTTTTTTAAAAAAGCTCCTACAGTAATTATAGTATCTGGTAGAGGAAATATGAATAAAGGACTTGCAACTTCTTATATGGAACTTATGGCAGAAAGCTTGGGATTAGGAGTATTAGTAAGCGGATTTACAGAAACTTGCATTAGACTTAATCCTAGATTAAAAAGAATGATAAATCTTCCCAAAGGTCATAAGATTTATTCTGTTATGGTAATAGGCTATCCTGATGTAAAATATCAAAGGATTGTCCCAAGAGATCATGTCAACTTTAAAGTATTATAGAGATCAATATATTGACATGAGCCTTGGGGGCTATGCTATCTTTAGTTTAAGGAGGTAGTAATGCTTAGAAGTGATATACAACAAAAAACAGGACTAACTAGAAAAGCAATAGAATATTATGAATACAAAGGATTAATCAAACCTAATAAATTAGAAAATGGTTATAGAGATTATAGTAATAATGATCTAGATTGTCTAAATAAAATAGTTTTATATAAAAAGCTTGGATTAAGTTTAGATCAGATAAAAGAAATTTTATTAAATGGAAAAAAATGCACTTCCGTCAATTCTTAGAAAAAGAGAATATAAATTAGAAATTGAAAATGAAAGAAAGGACATACTACAAATGATAATTGATGGAAAAGATAAAGACATAATCGATACTAAATTAAAAATAATTGATAGAAAAGAAAGCATTTATCCCAGATTAGAAAGAGCGTTCCCAGGATATTTTGGTCAAGTTATGTTTTCATCATATAAACCATTTTTAGATGATGAGCTAGAAGATAAGAACAAAAAATACTTTGATATTTACATAGAATATCTAGATAACTTGCCAGAACTAGAATTAACAAATAAAGAAAAAGAATACATCGAAAGCACAAGCTCATCTATTGATATGAATCTATTAGATAAGATTAATAGCGATAAAGTAGAAGCTATAGATAATTTGGAAGATTGGTTTAATGAAAATGAAGACATTATAAAAGAATATGATAGATTTATAAAAAGTGATGAATATCAAAAAAGTCCAATAAAAAATATTAAAGATAAAATCAAAAACTTTATGCTAGAAAACAAATATTATGAAATTGCAATTCCTCTTATAAGAAAATTTAGCCCAAAATACGATAATTATTATAATAAATTATTAGCAGCAAATGAAAAATTTATAAGCTTAAAAGATGATTAGAACAAATATTAAGGATTACCAAAAATTAATGGTAATCCTTAATTTGTCTTTTAATTATAAAGTCTTTATTTATTATTTTATTATCAAACTGATGATATAAATTAGAGGATTTTAGTATTCGATTATAAGCAATCTTATTTATTTTATCTAATCTATCATAGTCTTTTTTTGAGTTTATTATATTTATATTATCTTTTATTTTCAAAATATATTTTGTAGACGTTTTATTAAAAGAAAGAAGATTTACAAAATTTATATCTATGGAATTAAGATAAGTTTTATTATCCAAAAGGTAATTTATTATTAATCTTTTCATTCTAGATTTTGTGTATCTTGTAGATAGATTGTCTTTAAAAAAATCTTCAAAGCTACTATAATTTTTTAAATTTTTGAAAAAAAGATTATACATTCCATCTTCATACCCAAAAACATCATTCATTTTTTTGTTTTCTGTATATATTTTATAATAGAATATATCAAAGAAATCTTCAAAAGTTATTATGCTATTATTTTCTATGGATTTTTTTATTTTGGAAAATGAATACTTAGGTAAATAAGATTCTAAATTAGAATCATTTAGATTATTTCTAATTGCAGTTGAGCTTGCAAATCCATCTTCTCTTAAGAAGTTGTCTTTGTTATTTGTAGACTTTCTTTTTATTGGAATTGGTATAATATTTGATTTTGTTTTTCTAATAGATCTCATATATTCTAATGCTAGAATATTATTTGAGGTTATAAAATCGTCTCTTCCCGATATTTTATTTATAGCCATCATGCTACTTTTTGAGTATGAATATCCAAGTTTTATAAATTCTGAAATACTCTTATTTATCTTACTATCATTAATAATTATGTAATTTGCAATTTCTAAAAATTCTTTTTCTGATAGATTTTCTATACCAAAAGCAAGATAATTAACATTCAATTTGTTTAATATTTTTATACTATTATATGCAAAAAAATATGCACTTTGTAAACTTATAAAACAAGGCATCTCAAAAACAATATCAAAGCCTTCATTTAAGCTTATATCAGCTCTTTCGTATTTTTCAAGAATAGCAGGCTCTCCTCTTTGAACAAAATCTCCGCTCATAAAGCTTATTGAAACATCTGATTTCGTTAAATATTTTGATTTATTTAATAAATATTTATGTCCATTATGAAATGGATTAAATTCTGAAATTATAGCTAAAGTCTTCATAAGCTGATTATATCATAAAATCAAAGGTATAAAATATTAAATATATTTCTTTATATTTTATATTCATAAATGACAATAATACAGGTTAATGGTATAATAATTAAAAACACACTAGGAGGATTTATGATTTCAGCAAATGATTTAAGAAAAGGAACAACTTTTGAATATGATGGAGATGTATATCAAATAGTTGATTTCCAACACGTAAAACCTGGAAAGGGAGCTGCTTTCGTAAGAGTTAAGATAAGATCAGTAATGAGTGGGGCTGTAAAAGATACAACTTTTAACCCTAATGACAAATTCCAAGAAGCAAGAATTGATACAAAAGAAATGCAATATTTATATAATGATGGACAATTATATTATTTCATGGATACAGAAAGTTTTGAACAAATTCCATTGGAAAAAGATGTTGTAGAAGATGCTATGAAATTTATAAAAGAAAATGATATGGCTACTGTAAGATTTTATTCAGGAAGTCCTTTTTCAGTTTCTGCACCAAATTTTGTAGAGCTTAAAGTAGTAGATACAGAACCTGGAATAAAAGGCGATACTGCAAGTAATGTTACAAAGCCTGCAACTGTTGAAACTGGAGCAGTTGTTCAAGTTCCTATATTTGTAAATGTTGATGATATTATTAAGATAGATACAAGAAACGGCGAATATTTATCAAGAGTTTAATGGAGTTAATAAATGAGTGAATCTTTTAAATATGGTACAGTAAAAATTGCAAATGAAATATTTGACGATATAGCAAAATCTGCTGCAAATGAAGTGGATGGAGTTTATTATGTTGAAGATGAAAAGAACAACTATAGAAAGAAGAACACACAAGTTTTGACACAAATAGTTAACAATAAAATATATGTTAATTTAATAGTTGTTTTGAAGTCAGATATTAATGTGCTTGAAACTGTAGAAGAAATTCAAAAAAGTGTAAAAAGACAATTAGAAACTATGACAGGATTATGTGTAGATAAGGTAAATGTCAAAGTTTCTAAACTTATAGTAGATTATGAATAGAACGCAGCAGAGAGAATGGGTTTTAAAAATCATATATGAGCTTTTAGCAAATAATTTGGAATACTCAAGTGTTGATGCGATAATAGAAGATCATGAATTAGATATTAAAAAATCTAAATTTATAAAATCTTCTATTCAAAGTTTTCTAGAAAACTTTGATGATATTAATTCTAAATTAGAGGATCAATTAGATGAATTTACAATAAAAAGACTGGCTCTTATTGATAAATCTATTTTGTTTTTATCTATAAATGAGATGTATTTTCTTGATATTCCGTCAGGAGTTTCTATTAATGAGGCTATTGAATTATCTAAGAAGTATTCCACAAAAGATTCATATAAGTTTATAAATGGTGTTTTAGGATCTATTTATAGAGAAAATGAATAAAACATTAACTGTAAAGCAATTTAACCAATATTTTAAAATGGCTTTAAAGCATGATCCGTTTTTAAATAATGTAAGTATTAGAGGTGAGGTAATAAATTATAAATTATCTCATTCTCATATATATTTTGCCCTAAAAGAGGATGAAGAGATTATAAATTGTGTTGTTCATTATTATGAAGACTATGATTTTGATTTTAAAAACGGAGATGATATTGAAGTAAATGGAAATTTAATATTCTATTCTTATAGTTCAAATATTTTTATAAGTGTAAGAGATATCAAGCAATTAGGAAAATCAGATAGATTTCTTGAATTTGAAGTTTTAAAAAATGAATTTTTGAAAAAAGGATATTTTGATGATGATAAAAAGAAAAAAATACCTGAATTTCCAACTAAATTAGGAATAGTGACATCTGATAAAGGAGCTGCTATAAAAGATTTTCTAAAAGTTATTAACTCTTCTTATAATAAATTTGAAGTTTTTCTATACCCTGTAAAAGTACAAGGATTAAGTGCAAAAGATGAAATAATCAAAGGACTTAAATTTCTCGACAAGAAAAACCTTGATTTACTTATACTTACAAGAGGTGGGGGAAGCTATGAAGATTTATCGGTATTTAATGAGAAAGATTTAGTAGAGTGTATCTTTAGAATAAAGACTCCTATAGTATCTGCAATAGGTCATCAGATAGATTATACTTTAGCAGATTTTGTAAGTGATTTTAGAGCTTCTACTCCAACAGATGCTGCAAATGTTGTAATTAGAAATTTTTATAATATAAGTGAGAAGATTGACGATATTTACAACAAGATTGATGAGATAATTAATCTAAAATTAGATAAATATTACAATAGACTAAGTATGGATAAGTATGCTTTGGATCTTAGAAATCCTTATATAAATATTGAAAGAAAAGATATAGAATTAGAAAATTTGTTAAAATCCATAAAAAATTCAATAGATTATAAGATTAGCTCATATTCTAACAAATTAGCAATTTTAAAAACCAATTTAGATTCTAAAAATAGAATTATTGAGCTTAGAAAGAAACAAATAACTATAAAATCTATAGATGACAAGGCTATTTTTTCAAAAAACAATTTACAAATCAATGATAAATTTAAAATTGTTTTTAGTGATGGGGAAGTTTTTGCAAAAGTGATAGAAGATGAGTGACAACAATATAGAAAAAGAGTTTAAAGAGCTAGAAGAAATATTAGAAAAAATAAATAATGACAATCAAGATCTTGATTTTGATATTAAACTTTATAAAAGAGCAACAGAGATATATAAAAGTTTGCATAAAAGGTTGGATGACTACAAGAGTGAAATCAAGTTAGTAGAAGATAAAGAGGAAATAGATGGATAATGTATTTTCTAAAAGACTAGAAGAAGATAAAAAAATAATTGATAATAAAATAATTGATTTTTTTAGTGGAAAAAATGTTTTAGAAAATTCTATGAATTACGCTATAAGAAGCGGAAAGAGAATAAGACCTATTCTAATGCTCGAAACATATAAAATGCTAAATAATGAAATTGATGAGAATGTATTAAGGCTTGCTTTAAGTCTAGAGTTTATACATAATTATTCTTTAGTTCATGATGATCTTCCTGAGATGGATAATGATGATTACAGGCGCGGAGAATATACTGTGCATAAAAAGTATGGCAGTGATATAGCTGTTTTATGTGGAGATTGTCTTTTAAATTATGCTTATGAAAATATTTTTAGCTTATTAGAAGAAAATAATGATATAAATGTAATAAAAGCGTCTAAAGTAATATCAAATCTTTGTGGAATTAATGGCATGATTGAAGGTCAGCTTTTGGATATTGAACACAAGTTAGAAAATCTAGATGATCTTTTAAAAATCTATGAGAAAAAAACAGCGGATTTATTTATAGCGGCTGTAATGTCTAGTGGGTATTTAAGTAATTTAGAAGATGAAAAGTTAAATAACTTATATAATTATGCCTACAATATGGGTATAAGCTTTCAAATTCAAGATGATTTATTAGATGAGTTTGAAGATGAAGATATAAATATATTGAATATAATGCCTAAAGATCAAGCTATAAAATTACTATATGAATATAGTGATAATGCAAAAAAGAGCATACAGGGATTTAAAAACAATGAATTTCACATTCAATTGATAGATTATTTAGTCACACGTAAATTTTAAGAGGTAAAAATGAAAAAGTACACTAGACAAAGGTTGATTTTGGATATTATAAAAAATAACGAAGTAAAAACCCAAAGTCAATTATCAGAGCTTTTAAAAGAACATGGAGTTGAGGCTACTCAAGCTACAATCTCTAGAGATATAAAAGAACTTAGGATATCTAAGGTTCAAGCAGATGATTATGAATATAAATATACTGTTATAGATACAGTCCATGATTCTATGAACAAAAGGCTTGAAAAAATTTTCAAGGCATCTGTATTATCTGTAGAAGAAAATCATGATCTAATAATCATAAAGACTATTTCTTATACTGCAACTGTATGTGGATTGTACATAACAAATGTAAAGCTAGATAATATAGCTGGTATTATAACAGGACATGATACTATATTTGTAAGTCCTAAGGACTTGAGTAAGAAGCATCAATTAATAGAAAAGATCAGGAGTTTAGTAAATAAATAATGCTTTTTGAACTATTTATTGATAATTTTGTAATTATAAAAAAACAATATATCAGATTTGAAGACGGCTTTAATGTTATAACAGGAGAAACAGGAAGCGGAAAGTCCTTAATTCTAGATGCAATTAATCTTATCTTAGGAGATAGAGCAAAGAAAGAATATATAGGAAATTTCTCTGATAAGACAATAGTAGAAGCGGTTTTTATAATAAAAGATAAAGAAAAAGAAGATTTCTTCGAATCAAAAGATATAAGCTTGGATGAAAACAAACTTATAATAACAAGAATAATAAGAAAGTCATCTTCAACCATAAGAATTAATGGAAGAATATCAACGCTTGAAACTTTAAAAGAAATTTCATCGATATTAGTTGATATATATAATCAAAATGATAATACAGAATTTATAAACAAAAGTAATTATATAAATTTATTGGATACTTACAAAAATGATGATGATACAATTAAATTATTATCCAATCTAAAAAAATTAGATGACAAAAAAAACAATCTAAATAATAAATTAAGCTTAATTGATCTAGATGATAAAGAATTGATAAGAGAAGTTGAACTTTTAAGATTTCAGATAGATGAAATTGAAAAAGCAGATATAGAAAATCTAGATGAAGACAAATTAGATAGTGATTATAAGAGATTAAATTCGATAACAGAACTTAAAGAAGCATTAGAATTTAGCAAAGAAAAGATTTCTGGATATGATTATAATAATCCTGGAATAATTGATATAATTTCAAAAATTTCTTCCAAGCTTGAAGAATTTTCAGATATTGATAATGAAGTAAATGATTTTTATCAAGGAATAATTCAAGTAGAAGATCAGTTGAGCGAAATATATTCAGCAATAGATTATTATTCTGATAATTTATATTTTGATGAAAATGAATTAAACCAATTGGAAGATAAAATTCATACCGTATTTGACCTAAAAAGAAAATACGGATCTTCTTTAGATGAGGTAATAGATTACTATAATACTTCGAAAAAGAGATTAGAAGAACTTGAAAATTCAACCAAATTAAAAAAAGATATATTTAAAGATATAGAAAATATCAACGATGAAATGTTAGATATTTCAAAAAAGCTCCATGATATAAGAATTAATAAGTCAATAGAATTAGAAGATAAAATAAATGAGTCTATACATAGACTTAATATAAAAAACGGCTTATTTAGCATAAAATTAAAGGAAAAAACTCTAAGCAATAAAGGAATAGATAATGTTTTATTTCTTATAAGAACCAATAAAGGTGAAAGCTTAAAATCTTTAGAAAAGACTGCCTCTGGAGGAGAATTATCTAGAATAATGCTTGCTTTTAAAGAGATTTATTCTGATTTTGATAAAATAGATACTCTCATTTTCGATGAGATAGATCAAGGAATAAGCGGAAGAACAGCTCAGATAGTTGCTGAAAAAATCTCTAATATTTCAAAGGCAAGACAGATTATCTCGGTAAGTCACCTTCCACAGATTGCATCTTTTGCAGATAATCATATACTTGTTAGTAAGAAAGATACAAATGATAGCACAATAACAAGTATAGATATGATTAATGGAGAAGATAGAATCCATGAGCTTGCAAGGCTTATAGGTGGAGTTGATATTACAGATAAGACTTATTCTTCAGCAAAAGAAATGTTAGATATGGCAAGTAATCTAAAAAAGGAGAACAAAAATGAGTGATCATGAGGAAAAGACTATAAAATCTGATAGAATCTATGAAGGTAAAATACTTAATTTAAGAGTAGATACAGTAGAACTACCAGATAAGAAATATTCAAAAAGAGAAATAATTGAGCATCAAAAAGCTGTTGGAATTATAGCATTTGACGGCAAAGATAGACTTTGGATGGTAAATCAATACAGAAAGCCTATTGATAAAGTAACTCTTGAGATTCCAGCAGGCCTAATAGAACCAAGTGAACTTCCTAAAGAAGCAGCAAAAAGGGAATTGCAAGAGGAGATAGGATTTGATTCAGATAATATAGAATATCTTTTTGATACTTATTCATCTCCTGGATTTACAAATGAAAAGCTGAGTTTATTTTTGGCAAAAGATCTTATACCTAGTAAATTAGATCAAGATGAAGATGAATTTGTAGAAAGAGTAAGTATATCTATAGATGATCTATATGATATGGTGTTTAATTGTGAGTTGACAGATGCTAAAAGCGTAATTGCAATTTTAATTGCAAAAAGAGTCTTAGAAGGAAAAGAATAAAATTTAATTCTGTGAAATTTCACAGAATTATTTATTATGAGGTGGATTTTGGAAAGCTTAAATATAGATGTTGAAAAATATCAAGGACCTCTTGATTTATTGTTAAATCTAATTGAAAAGTCTAAAATAGATATCTATGATATAGAGATTTCGCAAATTACTAATGATTATATTAGTACTGTAAGAGAAATGGATATTGATATTTCACAATTTAGTAAATTTATATATATTTCTTCTATACTGCTTGCAATAAAATCGAAAAGTCTTCTTCCAAAAGACGACGATTTGGAAGTATCAAAAGAAGATTTGATTACAACTCTTATAGAATACAAAAGAATAAAAAGTGTAAAAGATGAGCTTGAGTTAATGGAAGAAAATGCTCTAAAATACCATTCAAAAATAAAAGAGGATTTGACTGCTTTTAAAAAAGAACCTGAAATACAAATCGATAAAGACATAGATTTGCTAAAAAATGAATTTGTAAAATTATTGGCTAAGTTAAACAAAACCAAAGAAGATGAAATAGATGTAATCATAACTCAAAAAGATTTAGATGTGAATGAATACATGATAAAAATACTTGGAAAGCTTGATAATGGGAAAATTATATTAAATGATATAACAAATGAAATAAAGACAAAAAAAGAATGTATAGTTGTGTTTTTGGCTCTTTTGGAATTAACTAGAATACAAGAAATTTATTTATTAGAAAATGATAGGAATAATTTGGAGGTAATAAGAAGATAATGCGAGATAATTATCTTATAGGCTTAATTGAAGAGATTTTATATATTTGGGGAGATATGATTTCTATAGATCAGTTAGCTAAAATACTTGAAACTGATAAAAAATCCTTGAAAGAAAATCTTCAATATATGTATGATGATAGAAATAATAAAAAAAGTGGACTTATATTAAAGCGATATGATGATAGCTATCAACTTACAACAAGAAAAGAGCATGATAAATACATTCAAAAAATTCTTTCAAATAATAGTAAGAAATTAGGAAATTCTGCACTTGAAACATTGTCAATAATAGCTTATAGGCAACCAATAACAAGAGCAGAAATTGATAATATAAGAGGTGTAAATTCTCAAGCTTCAATAGATTCATTATTAGAGAAAAATCTAATAGAAAAAGCTGGTAGATTGGATAAAATAGGAAAACCAATATTATATAAAACGACAAATGACTTTTTAAAATATTTTGATATAGAAAGCTTGGATAATCTACCAGATTTACCAGAACTTGGTGGTGAATATGAGGATTAATAAATTTATAGCTCACAGTGGATTTTCGTCAAGGAGAAAGGCAGATGAGCTTATAAAAGAAAAAAGAGTAAAAGTAAATGGAAAGATAGTAGAAGATTTCTCATTGGATGTAAATTCTTCAGACATTGTATTGGTAGATGATAAGAGAATTTCAGATGAAGAGAAAGTCTATTATATGCTAAATAAGCCGGTAGGCTATATATCTTCAAATTATGATCCACACAATAAAAAAAGAGTTATTGACTTAATAAATACTAAAAAGAGAATATATCCTGTAGGTAGGCTAGATAAAGATTCTAAAGGTCTTATTTTTTTGACAAACGATGGTGAAATAACCAATCTTATAACTCACCCTGCAAATAAAATTGATAAAGAATATATTGTAAGAGTAGATAGAAGACTAACAGAAGATGAGATTTTTGAATTTAAAAATGGGATAAAACTAGAGGAAAAGACAACTGAGAAATGTAGTATTACACTTTTAAATTCAAAAAAATTTATATATAAAGTTATAATTCATGAAGGATTAAATAGACAGATAAGAAGGATGTTCGAGTACTTTAATGTAAAAGTTAAAGTGCTCAAAAGAGTAAAAATTGGCGAAATTAGTTTAGACAATCTACAAGAAGGTAAGTATAGAAAATTAAATTCAAAAGAACTTGAATATTTAAGGAGTCTAAAATGAAAGTTGCAATTATTGGAGCAGGAGCAAGTGGCCTTATGGCAGCTTCTAATTTGAACTGTGAGACTCTTTTATTTGATAAAAATAACGAAATTGGCAAAAAGTTAAAAATAACAGGAAATTCAAGAGCTAATATTACAAATGCAAGAGTCTATGATGATTTCTTGGAAAATATAATTAGAAATAAGAAGTTTTTTTATTCATCATTTAATAATTTCAGCAATTTTGATACGATGGACTTTTTTGTAAATAGAAATCTAGATTTACTAACAGAAGAAAATCTAAAAGTATACCCTATTACAAATTCTTCTAAAGATGTAATAAATGTATTTAGAAAAGAAATTTCAAAAGATAATATAAAATTACATCTAAATGAAAAAGTCCTTGATGTAAGACTAGATGATAGATTTGTAGTAGAAACTGATAAGGGCATATATACTTGTGATAAAGTTATAGTAGCAACTGGAGGATTGAGCTTTAAATATACTGGATCTACAGGATTTGGATATAAAATAGCTAAAAAATTTGGCCATACAATAATAGATCAAAAACCATCCTTAACTTCGATTATTATAAATGATAGATTTAACTTTAAAGCAATATCACTTAAAGATGTCATGATTAAAGCAGAAAGTAATAATAAAATTTTTGAAGAAATAGGAGATATATTAATCTCAGATAGGTTTATAACAGGTCCTTGTGTATTAAATTTATCATCTAAAATTAATAGATTGGATAAAATAGATTTATCGGTTGATTTTTTTTATAAATATGATTTTAAAGATTTGGATAATATTCTTATATCTATATTAAATAAAAATAGTAACTTAAATATAAACAACGCATTTCAAAGTCTGTTACCAATGGGTATAATAAATGAGATCTTAAAAAGATCTGGAATAAAAAAATCTATAAAAGCAAATCAATTAAAAGCAGAAGATAGGCATAGTATAATAACTACATTAAAAGAATTTAAGCTAAGTTTTAATAGATTAAATGATACAGATAAAGCAATAATTACAAGTGGTGGAGTTGATGTAAAAGAAATAAATCCAAGTACAATGGAAAGCAAACTTGTAAAAGGAATATATTTTATAGGAGAAGTTCTGGATTTGGAAGGACTTACAGGCGGATTTAATTTGCAAATAGCATTTAGCAGTGCATACTCTGCAAGTTGTGATATTAGGAGGAATGGATGATAATTGCAATAGATGGACCTAGCGGAGCTGGTAAAAGCACTATAGCAAAGATTTTAGCAGAAAAATTAAAAATAGAATATTTGGATACAGGAGCAATGTATAGAGCTGTAACAAAATATGTGTTGGATAATCAAATTGATATATATGATAAGGATAAGTTAAAAAAAGCTCTAAATAATGTACATTTAGACTTTAAAGACTCCTGTATATATCTAAATGGAGAAAATGTTGAGAAAGCTATAAGGTCAAAATTAATAAATGAAAATGTATCAGAGGTTTCTTCTATTTTAGAAGTTAGAGAATTTCTTGTAAAAAACCAAAGAGATATTTCAAGTTCAAAATCAACTATATTAGATGGAAGAGATATAGGAACAGTTGTATTTCCCAATGCAGACTATAAATTCTACTTATATGCAAGTATAGAGGTTAGAGCAAAAAGAAGATTTGATCAAAATCTTAGCAATGAAACATTAAAACAGATAAAAGAAAGTATCAGAAAAAGAGATGAATATGACTCAAATAGAGAGATCTCTCCACTAAAGAAGGCAGATGATGCCATAGAAATAGATACTAGTAATTTAACTATAGAAGAAACTGTAGATAAAATAATATCATACATTAGGTAGTAATATGTTATATAAAATCTTAAGAGCTATAGGAATCTTTCTTTACAAAATATTTTTTAGATTTGAAGTAGTTGGCAAAGAAAAGATTCCCAAAAAAGGAAAACTTATAATTTGTGCAAATCATAAGAGTAATTTCGACCCAGTGACTTTAGCTTTAGCTACACCTAGGCAAATAAACTTCATGGCCAAAAAAGAATTATTTGAAAATAAAATACTTGGAAAATTTATAAGAAGTCTTGGAGCATTTCCAATTGACAGACAATCAACTGATATAAAAGCTTTAAAGAAATCTATCACAATTTTAAATGAAGAAAAATGCCTAGGAATTTTTCCTGAAGGAACTAGAGTAAAGACAAAAGATAGAGCTAATTTGAAAAAAGGCATAGGATATATTGGTATAAAGGGAAATTCTAATATAATTACTGCAGAGGTTATAGGTAATTATAAAATTTTTAGAAAAGTAAAAGTAGAAATAAAAGATCTGATTCAAATTGAAAATTACAAGAAATATCCTAAAAAAGAAGCAATAGATGTTCTAGCTAATGATATATTTGAGTCAATCTATAGAAAAAAGGAATTAGAAGGATAGAATGAATATAATAATAGCTGAAAATTCAGGATTTTGTAATGGTGTAAAGTTATCTGTAAAAAAAGCTTATGAAGCTTTAGATTATGGGAAAGAAGCCTATTCATTAGGACCATTGGTTCATAATCCTCAACAGGTAGAAGAACTTGAAAATAAAGGACTTAAAGTAATTGATGATTCTTGTATTGATGATATTAATAATAGTGTTATCGTAACAAGAGCACATGGTGTAAAAGATGAAATTAAACAAAAAATAAAAGCAAATGAAAATATTTTAGTAGATGCTACATGTCCTGTCTTATTAGGAATATATAAATTAATACAAAAATATGAAAAAGAAGGATATAAAATAATAATAGTAGGAAATAATGAGCATCCAGAGATAATAGCTATGGCATCTTTTGCAAAAAATAGTATAATAATAAAAGATGAGATACAAGCAAAAAATATTAGGGATGATTCAGGTTTATTTGTAATTTCTCAGACAACAAATAGACATGAATTTTTTGAGAAAATATCTAACATTATTATAGAAAATAATGAGAATGTAGTGGTTAGAAATACAATATGCAACGCAACAAGAGATAGGCAGAAATCATGTGAGAATCTATCCAAAAGAGTTGATTGTATGATTGTGGTCGGTGGATTTAATAGTTCTAATACAAACAAACTTTATCAAATATCTAATACATACTGTAAGAATGTGTATAGAATTGAAACTGTTAAAGATTTACCTTTGCAAAATCTCTCAAAATTTAATACAATAGGGATAATCGCTGGTGCGTCCACACCGGATAAGATTGTCGAGGGGGTAGCTAGTAGAATGGATAATTTAACAAACGAAGAATTTATGAACAGCATTGAGGATAGCATGAAAAAAATCTATCCAAGAGATATCGTGAAAGGATCAGTTATCAATGTAAAAGATGACGAGATTTTCGTTGATATTCAATATCGTGCTGATGGAATTGTGAAATTAGATGAGATGACTGATGAACAAAGGGAAAATCCAAAAGATCATTTCAATGTTGGTGATGAAGTTGATGTTTATATTATCAAACTTGATGACGGAGAAGGCAATGTTTCACTTTCAACAAGAAGAGTTGAAGGAATGAAAAATTGGAAGAAACTTACAGATAAGTTTGAAAAACAAGAAACTGTAGAAGTTAAGGTAATAGGAGCTAATAAAGGCGGATTAACTTGTCAAGTATATGGAATAAATGGTTTTATTCCAGCAAGTCATATTGCAACATATTTTGTAAAAAACTTTAAGAAATTTGTTGGCGAAGTTTGGGAAGTAGAAATTCTAAGCGTTGACGAAAGAAAAAGAAGACTTGTTCTTTCAAGAAAGAATGTAATTCAAGAAAAACTTGATGATCAATGGTCTAATCTTGAAGAAGGACAAGTTGTAAAAGGCAAAGTTGCAAGATTAACAGACTTTGGTGCATTTGTTGAAATTGGAGATCTTGATGGATTACTTCATGTATCAGATATATCATGGAATAGAGTAACAAATCCTGCTGACGTTTTAAATATAGGTGATGAGATTGAAGTTAAAATCTTAAAACTTAATAAAGAAAGAGATAGAATTTCTCTTGGACTTAAACAATTACAAGAAAAACCATTTGAAAAATATTGCAATGAACACGAAGTTGGCGAAGTTGTAAAAGGAAAAGTAGTTAATTTATTAGACTTTGGAGCTTTTGTTGAATTAGCTGAAGGAGTTGAAGGATTAATTCATGTTTCAGAGATTTCTTGGTTACATGTTGAAAAACCATCAGATGAATTAAACATTGGTGATGAAGTTGAAGTTAAAATCCTTTCAATAGATAAAGATGCTGAAAGAATTGGATTAAGCATGAAAGCTCTTCAACCAGAACCAGAAAGACCAGCTAGAAAGCCTAAAAAGAAAGTTAATAAAGTAAAGAAACAATTTGATAAAGCAGATAATGATTCTTTTGGTGATGATGATCTTCAAAACAATCTTGGACTTTTCATTGAACAACAACTTGAGGCTAACAAAGAAGAAGAATAAGAAGATATCTTAATGATAAGAGATGAGTTTTCATCTCTTTTTATTTTTGATATGGAGGATAAATGGAGTATAACAAAGAATATTTTAAAGGAAAGACATATAATATAACTACATTTGGTTGCCAAATGAATGAACATGATTCTGAAAGAATTTCATATTTATTGGAAGAAATGGGATACACTAAGACTTCTGATAGAGATTCTGCAGATTTCATATTATTTAATACTTGTTTAGTTAGAGAAAATGCAGAGTTAAGATTATTTGGACAAGTGGGTAGTCTTAAACAACTTAAAAGAAAACATCCTGATAAAATATTATCTGTATCAGGATGTATGATGCAAACAACAAAGGCAAGACATATAATAGAAGAAAAATATCCTGAAGTTGATATTGTATTTGGAACAAAAAATATAGATCTTTTACCAGAGTTAATTAGAAGGCACTTAGAAAAAAATGAGAGAGTTATAGATATATCTACAATGTATCCTAAAGAAGATTTTGTAGAATACAATAATTCAAATAATTTTCAAGCTTATGTTAATATAATGCGAGGATGTAATAACTTTTGTAGCTATTGTATAGTTCCTTATTCTAGAGGAAGAGAAGAATCAAGAAGACCTTATGCTATTATTGAAGAAGTTGAAAATCTTGTTAATAATGGATATAAGGAAATCACATTATTGGGTCAAAATGTAAACTCATATGGAAACACCACTGATTTTTCAGCTACTTTCCCACAACTTCTTGATAGAATTGCAAAGATAGATGGACTTTCTAGACTAAGATTTACAACAAGTCATCCAAAAGATCTATCTGATGAATTAATTGAGGTTATGAAAAATAACGATAATATTTGCAATTATTTTCATTTACCTCTCCAATCAGGAAGTGATAAAGTCTTAAAAGATATGAATAGACATTATGATAGACAAAAGTATATGGAAAAAGTAGCTAAATTAAGAAAGGCTATACCAAATATTGCTATTTCAACAGATATAATTGTAGGATATCCTACAGAAACAGAAGAAGATTTCAAAGAAACTCTTGATCTATGTGATAAAGTGAAATTTGATTCTGCTTATACTTTTATCTATTCAAAAAGACCAGGAACTAAGGCCGCTAAACTAGAAACTATTGATAAGGATATAATCCAAGATAGATTTGATAGATTATTAGATCATTTATATCCTGTATTTTTTGAAAAAAACAAAGAATATGTAGGAAAGACTGTAAAAGTTCTTTTTGAATCAGTTAGTAAAAATAATGATGAATTCTTATCTGGAAGAACTGATACATTTAAACTAGTTCATGCTAAGGCTGACGAAAGTTTGATTGGGAAAATTGTAGATGTAAAGATTACAGGAAATACATCTTTTACTTTAGAAGGAGAATTAGTATAAATTCTACTAGAAGATTAAAGATTGTTTTTTTGTATAGTGAGGTTTATTATGCTAGATGATTTTGAATTTAAGAAATTAACTCCTATGTTAAAGCATTATGTAGAAACAAAAAATGATTTTAAAGATGCTCTTCTCTTATATAGAGTTGGAGATTTTTATGAATCATTTTTTGAAGATGCAATAATTATAAGCAAAGAATTGCAGCTTGCTTTAACAGGTAAAGACTGTGGTCATGACAAAAGAGCTCCTATGTGTGGAGTTCCACATCATGTAATTGATACTTATGTAAATAAGCTTGTAAAAAAAGGTCATAAGGTTGCTATATGTGATCAAATAGAAGATCCTAAGCTTGCAAAAGGACTTGTTAAAAGGGCTATTACGAGGATAGTTACTCCCGGAACTATTACAGATGTTGAATCTATTGATAAATCAGAAAATAACTTTTTAATGTCAATATTTGATAGTATATATGGAATTGCCGCATCTTTTTGTGATGTTACTACAGGAAAAATTACTACTTTTGAACTTAGAGGAGAAAAAACATATATAGGAAAATCCTTAATCGATCAAATTGCAAAAATAAATCCGTCAGAAATAATTTTAAATGCAGACTATACAAATGATGAGCTTAGAAAATATATAGAAAATAACAGCATATTTATAAACTACATTGATAGACTAGATTATGATTTTGATAATATAAAAGACAAGATAAACGAACATATAGGAAAAGAAAATCTTAAAAAAATCATATCAAGTAATCTAAAAATCCTATCTGTAAACAATCTTTTGGACTATATATATAATTTTCAAAATGAAAATCTTACACATATTAATGACATTGAAATTCTTGAAGTAAATAATTATTTGCAATTAGATAGAAATACAAGAAAAAATCTGGAATTACACAAGAATCTAAATAATAACACAAAAGTGGATTCAGTTATAAATATAATAGATAAAACAGATACTGCAATGGGGTCAAGACTTATAAATCAATGGCTAGAAAGACCATTACTTGATAAGAAAAAGATAGAATTTAGGCTAGATCTAGTTGAATTTCTTGTGAATAATTTCAATGTGTCTAAAACAATCTCTAATTATTTAGATGATATATATGATCTAGAAAGATTGATAGGAAAGATTTCATATAATAGATGCAATGCTAGAGATTTTATATCTTTAAAAAATTCAATAAGGAATATACCATCATTAAAAAATTATCTTACAAGTCTTAATAATAAACAAATAAATTTAATTGGAAAAAATCTTTTTGATCTAAAGGAGATATATGAACTTCTTAGTAATTCAATAGTAGATGACCCACCAATAACTATAAGCGAAGGTTCCATAATAAAAAAGGGCTATAATAATAAGCTAGATAATTTAAAAACAGAAACTTCAAAAGCAAAAAAAGATCTAATAGAATACGAAAACGATCAGAAAGAATTAACAGGAATAAAAAATTACAAGATAAAATATAACAAAAATAACGGATATTCTATTGAAATTACAAAGAGCAATCTTGATAAAGTACCTGATAATTATATAAGAAAGCAAACTTTAAAAAATCAAGAGAGATATACTACCGAAAGACTTGAAGAAATTTCTGAGCTTATACTTGAAGGAACCGATAAGATTAATGAATTTGAATTGGAAATATTTGAGGATATAAGATCAAAAATTTTAAAAGAAGTAAGAGTTATACAAAATGTCGCAAGAATTATAGCAAATATAGATGCTATGAATTCTCTTAGCAAAGTTGCATTAAAGTACAATTATACACGTCCTAAAATAACAAATGATAATATCATAAAAATCAAAAATGGAAGACATCCAATAATAGAAAATAAATTAAAGGAAAATGAGTTTATCTCAAATGACACTGATATTGGAGAAGATAATAATCTAATTCAAATAATAACAGGACCTAATATGGCAGGCAAGTCTACTTATATGAGACAGACTGCAATTATTATAATACTTGCACAAATGGGATCTTTTGTTCCATGTGATAGTGCAAGCATATCAATATGCGATAAAGTTTTTACAAGAATTGGAGCATCAGATAATATTTCAAAGGGTGAGTCTACATTTATGCTTGAAATGAAAGAAGTAAGTAATATATTAAAAAATGCCACAAAGGATTCTTTTGTAGTATTAGATGAAGTTGGAAGAGGAACAAGTACCGATGATGGATTATCAATTGCTATGAGTCTTGTAGATTATTTAAGTAAGATTACCAAGGTAAAAACAGTCTTTGCTACTCATTTTCATGAGCTTACAGTTCTTGAAAAAAGATATCCAAATGTGGTTAATCTTAAAATCAACATAGAAGAAAAAGATGGAAAGCTTATATTTTTAAGAAAAATAAGTAGAGGAAAATCAGATCAAAGCTATGGAATAGAAGTTGCACAGATGGCAGGATTACCTGATATGCTTATAAATAATGCAAAACTATTTATGGAAAAATTAGATTATGATAATACTCTTGGAACTAATTTAAATAAAAAAGAAAAAATAGATTCTACAACATCTCAGATTAAAAACAATAAACTTAATTTTCTAAAAGATGAAATCAAAAAACTAGATGTAAATTCTATAACACCATTAGAATCTATGAGTATATTAAATGATCTAATTGAAAGGGTTGATCAATTATAATGATTAAGAAATTAGACTTAAAAACCATTGAAAAAATTGCTGCAGGAGAAATAATAGAGGCTCCAGTATCAATTGTAAAAGAACTTGTTGAAAATTCAATAGATGCAAATGCTAAAAACATCACAGTTGAAATCAAATCTGGTGGAAAAGAATATATAAGAGTAACAGATGATGGTGATGGAATTTCAAGAGAAGATTTGCCACTAGCCTTTGAAAGACATGCAACATCTAAGATTAATAATTTCGATGATTTATATATATCATATTCACTTGGATTTAGAGGAGAAGCTCTAGCATCAATTCTTGCATGTTGTGATGTAGAAATAATCACAAAAACAGAATCTGATTCTATCGGAATAAAGGAAGTCTTAACAGATTCTAAAGTGAAATCTAAAGAAGACATAGCTACAAATACTGGAACAACTATAATAGCAACTAATCTTTTCCATAAAATCCCTGTAAGAAGAAAATTTCTAGCATCTGATATTTCAGAATCTAATAAAATTTCTAAACTAATGTATATAATGGCTATAGGAAATCCCAAGATAAGCTTTAAATACATAAAGGATAATAGAGAAATATTTAGAACATTTAAAAACTTTACGATAAAAGATAATATTTCAGAACTATTAGATGATAATTTGGCTGATAATCTTATAGAGATAGATTCAAAGAATGATAAGTTTAAAATTAAAGGCTATATCTCTACACCTAATTATTATAGGGGAAATAGATCTTTGCAATATCTTTATGTAAACAATAGATATGTAGAAAATGAAGAGATTAGAAATATCATAGAAAATAAATACAAAACACTGATTCCTAATCTAAGATTTCCAGCTTATCAATTATTTATAGACTTAGATGCAAATGCCATAGACATAAACATCCATCCAAATAAAAGAAAGATAAAATTTATTTATGAAAGTGATTTGTTAGACTTTTTGGATCAGATAATTTATGAAGCTTTAAATAAATCAAATAAAGAAAAAAATATATCTATTGAGGAAAAAAAGGACAAAGAACTAATATTCTATGATGACTATTCAAGCCTTCTAGAAAAAGCAAGTCCTAAAGTAGAAGATAATTATATAAATGATTTTTATATAGAAAAAAAAGATGAATCTTTTAATAAATCTTTAGATAAAGATAATTATAATGATGAAGTATATAACGATAATTTTTTGGTAAAAGAAGAAGATAGTATATATGATTTGGATCGTAAAAAAGAAGATGAATCCATTAAGGAATCGGAAAACAAGATAAATATAAAAGATTATAATTATAAGACATCATTTTTTAGAAGATATTCAGTATTTGAAGCATCTGATAAATTATTATTACTAGATCATAGACTTGCAGATCAAAAAATAAGATTTGAAGAATTTAAATATAATTTTTCAAAAAAAGAACCAGTATCTCAAATACTTCTAAGTCCAATTATAATAAAGTTAAAAAATGATGAAATGGAAATATTTAATGATAAGAAAGACATTATTAGAAATATAGGATTTGATGTTGATTTATTTGATTCAACTTCCATAATAATAAGAGAAGTTCCACAAGTATTTGAAAATCCTGAAGATGATAAGTTTTTCTATCAAATTCTAGATGCTGTTAATAGTACAGATGAATATTTCTATGAAAAAATAAATTCCATAATAAAATCAAAGTCTTTTAGAAGAGGAGATACTATAAATGAGAAAGAGGCTACTCATATTATAGATAAGTTAAATAAATTTGATAATCCTTTTAGAACTTATGATGGGAAAAGTTGCGTAGTATATCTTGATATTTACGAAATGGAGAAATATTTTGAAAGATAAAGTAATAATTATAACAGGACCAACTGCAAGTGGGAAAAGTGATATAGCTATAAAGTTAGCAAAGCTTATAGATGGTGAAATTATTTCATCTGATTCCCAGCAAATTTATAGAGATATGAATATAGGTACAAATAAAGTCACCAAAGAAGAATCTCTTGGAATAAAACATCATTTAATAGATATAATAAATCCTAATGAGGAGTATTCTGTTCAAAATTTTTCAAATGACTGTAGAAATTTAATAAAAGACATATCTAATAGAAACAAATCTCCTATAATTGTAGGAGGGACTGGGTTTTATATTGACTCTATACTATATAATCTAAATTATGGTGCAGTTAAGAAAGATAATAGCATAAGAGATAAATATGAAAATCTCGCAGATAAGTATGGAAATTATTATATATATGATATCTTAAAAAAAATAGATCCAACAACTGCTTTAAAATATCATCCTAATGAAAAGAAGAGAATTATAAGATCTCTTGAGATTTATGAGAAAACAGGAGTTATTCCATCTAAAGCAAAAACAGGTAAAAGAGAATTAAATGATGAAATAGATCCTTTTGTCTTTTTTATAAATTATAAAGATAGAAATTTACTTTATGAAAAGATTAACAAAAGAGTTTCTATGATGATTGATGATGGACTTATATCAGAAACAAGAAATCTTATAGATAAATATGATTTGGATGAAAACAGCAGATCTCTTTTAGCTATTGGATATAAAGAGACTTATGATTATATAAAAGGGAAAATCAGCCTAGATGAGCTAGAATATAATATTAGAATAAATACAAGGCACTATGCTAAAAGACAGATAACATGGATGAAAAAATATATAGATTATAATGACAAAAGTTATTTATTATATAGAGAAGACTATAAGAGCAAAGAAGAATTAATAGAAAAGATAAATAAACTGTGGGTGAATAATGGAAATTAGAGATTTATATAATATCGATTATAAAATTGATACAGATATAATTGAAAGAGTTGAAAATAATAGCAAATCTTTAAAAGATAAGTTTGATTTGCTTACTCCAATAGAAGAATATAATCAAATTAAAGTTTTAAAAGCTTTTAGAGATAATGAATTATCCAATACGGCTTTTAATTGGTCAACAGGATATGGTTATGGGGATACTGGTAGAGAAGTTACAGAGAAAATTTTTAGTCAAGTATTTAAAGCTGAAGATAGTCTAGTAAGAAGCAATATAGTATCTGGAACTCATGCCATATCAATAGTGCTTTTTTCTCTTTTAAATTATAACGATAAGATAGTTTCTGTAACAGACGATCCTTATGATACTTTGCAAGAGGTTATAGGAATAAAAGGAGATCAAAAAGGTAATCTTTTATCAAAAGGAATAAAATACGATAAATTAGACTTACTAGATGGCAAAAAGATTCAGTATGATAAGATAGACTATGATCTTTTAAAAGATGCAAAGTTAATAATGCTACAAAGATCTACAGGTTATACTAATAGAAAAGCATTTACTATAGATGAATTAAAAAAGGCAATTGATAAGTGTAGGCAATACAATAGTAGAGCTATAATATTTGTAGATAACTGCTATGGGGAATTTACCGAAACAAGAGAACCTATAGAAATAGGTGCAGATATAATTGCAGGTTCTCTGATAAAGAATTTAGGTGGCGGAATTGCTCTAACAGGTGGATATATAGCAGGTAGAAAAGATCTTATAGAATACTGTGCAAATTATCTTACAGCTCCAGGAATAGGAAAAGAAGAAGGATTAAGCTTTGGTTCGACAAGAAATATACTTCAAGGTTTATACTTTGCTTCTCATACTTCAATGGAATCAGTAAAGATTGCATTATTATTTGCAAAGACATTTAGTGATTATGGATTTGATGTAACACCTAAATTAGACGACAAAAGAAGCGATATAGTTCAATCAATAATTTTAGGCAGCAGAGAAAAAATGATAGATTTCTGTAAAGGAATACAAGAGGCTTGTAGCCTTGATGCTTCAATTACACCAATTCCATATCCAATGCCAGGATATCAAGATGATGTTATAATGTCAGCTGGTGGTTTTATAGACGGAGCAACTTCTGAATTATCAGCAGATGGACCAATAAGAGAACCATTTACTATATATCTTCAAGGAGGACTTAATTATTTCCAAGGAAAACTTGCTCTTATGAATGTTCTCCAAAAATTCAAAAATAAAAATTATATAGATTAATTATTTTATAAAAAATCCTATTATATAGATACCTATATTTATAGGATTTTTTATTATAAATCACAACAAACCCTTATTAATTATAGCTATATAATAAATCTTATAGCTTTACTCAATTTTTGTTTTGGGTTATACTTTAACAAAGAGGTGTTATATGTCAAAGACAATTTTATTAATCGATGGATCTAGTTTGTTGTTTAGAGCTTTCTATGCAATTCCAGACCTAAAGACAAGCGATGGAGTTATGACTAATGGGGTCTATGGATTTTTAACTATGTATTTTAATGCTACTGAAGAGTTTAAGCCTGATTACGCATTAGTAGCATTTGATAGAAAAACTAAAACTTTTAGACATAAAGAATTTAAAGATTACAAAGGAACTAGAGATAAAATTCCAGATGATATAAATCACCAATTTGGAATTTTAAAGGATATATTAGATTCTTTGAATATTAAATATATGGATATAGATGGATTTGAAGCCGACGATATAGTAGGAACTTATTCAAAAAGAGCCAAAGAAGAAAATGTAAAATCCATAATAGTAACAGGCGATAGAGATTATCTTCAGTTGGTAGATGATAATACAGTTGTATATTATACAATTAAAGGTGTAACTAATACCAAAAAATATGATAAAGATCTTATTAATGAAGAATATGGTATAGATCCCAAGCAATTAATTGATGTAAAAGGGCTTATGGGAGATAAAAGTGATAATATACCAGGTATTGATGGAATTGGAGAAAAAACTGCTCTTAAATATATAAAAGAATATGGTTCAATTGATGGACTTTATAAAAATATTGATAAGATAACAGGAAAGAAAATCAAGCAGAGGATAATTGATGGAGAAGCAATGGCCTATCTAAGTAAAAAGATAGGAACTATAGTAACTGATGCTCCTGTTGATTTAGATTTTAATGAACTTTTAGTAAAAGAGCCTGACTATGAAAGTCTTATAGCAAAATTTGAAAGATATAATTTTAATTCATTTATAGATAGGATTTCAAGTTCTAATATACATACAGATTATAATAAATTTGGATATGAATATGTAGATAAATATGATAATTTAAATGAATTTTTAAATCAAGATTGTATATTTTTTAAAAGCTTTTATGATGGATCAAATTATATTCATTCAAATGCACAGTATGTTGCAATAAAATCTATAAATGACATTACAAAAGTTTATAAAGTTGATGATCATTTTATAGATTGTGCAAAAGAGATTTTTGAAAATGAGGATATAAATAAAGTTTCTTTTGATATAAAAGAAGATATTGTTCTTTTTAGTAAGCTTGGAATAAAACTTACAAGTCCTTATGATGATGTAATGCTTATGCAATATCTATTAGATCCTTCAAGAAGTAATTATGATCTTAGAACTTCATCACAAAATTATCTAAGCTATACTGCAAAAAGCAAACAAGAGGTTCTTGGTAAAGGAAGATCTAAGAAAAAATACGAAGATTTAACTAAAGAAGAACTTGGAGAATTTTTCTCATCTGTTTTAAATGTAATAGAAGATCTAGAAGATATATTGATTTCTAAATTAAAAGAAATTAATATGGAAAGTTTATATTATGATATCGAATTAAAATTATTATATGTTCTAAGCGAAATGGAAATTAATGGTTTTAAGACAGATATAAAGTCTTTAGAAGTCCTTGGAGATGAGATAAAAGAAATAATAGGAAAAGTAGAATCAGAAATATATGAACTTTCTGGAAAAGAGTTTAACATCAATTCTCCAAAACAATTATCAACAGTTTTGTTTGAAGATTTAAAATTACCAGTTATAAGCAAAACAAAGACGGGGTATTCTACTAATCAAAAAGTACTAGATAAATTAAAGGACAAACATCCAATAATAGGGAAAATCGAAGAATACAGAGAATTAACTAAGCTTTTGAACACCTATATAGTAGGGCTTATGAATTCTATTGATAAAGATTCAAGAATTAGATCTACTTTTAAGCAAAATGTTACGGCTACTGGAAGAATTTCATCTACAGAACCAAATCTTCAAAATCTTCCAATAAGAACAGAAGAAGGAAGAAAAATTAGAAAATCATTTGTAGCAGATGAAGGAAATATCTTAATAGATGCTGACTATTCACAAATAGAGTTAAGAGTTCTTGCTCATTTGACAAAAGATAAAAATATGCAGCAAGCTTTTTTAGATAATATAGATATTCATACAAAAACGGCAAGTGAGGTCTTTCATGTAGATGAAAAAGATGTAACAAAACTTCAAAGAAGCAGAGCAAAAGCTGTAAATTTTGGGATTATATATGGAATAAGTGATTATGGTCTTTCACAGAATTTATCTATTCCTAGAAAAGAGGCTAGAGATTATATAGAAAACTATAAGGACACTTATCCTGAAGTAAAAAAATATATGGAAAATATAGTAAAAGATGCCAAGAAAAAGGGATATACAGAAACACTATTCCATAGAAGAAGATATATACCAGAGCTTACATCTAAAAACTTCAACACAAGAAGTTTTGGGGAAAGAGTTGCACTTAACACTCCAATCCAAGGAACAGCCGCCGATATAATAAAAATTGCAATGGTAAAAGTAGATGAAAATTTAAAAAAAGAAAAGCTTAACGCAAGAATCATTCTACAGATTCATGATGAAATAATCATAGAATCAAGCATTAAAGATCACAATAAAGCAAAAGAGATCCTAGAAAAAACAATGAAAGAAGCTGTAAAGCTAGATATTCCATTGGAAGTAGACATAGAAGAAGGAAATAGCCTTTATGAGTCAAAGTAGAATTGTAATAACAGGAACTATAGCATCTGGAAAATCTACCTTGTCAAAGCTTTTAAGAAATTATGGATATTTTGTAATAGATAGTGATAAAGTTAATAGCGATCTTTTAAAAAAAGGTGAGAAAAATTACAATGATATCTTAAAAAGCAAAGAATTTAATGATGTCTTTGAAAATGGTGAAATCAATAAGAAAAAATTAGCAAGTATAATTTTTAATGATGAAGAAAAAAGAAGGATTTTAAATAATATAACTCACAAAAATATAATAGATAAGATAGATGAAATAATCAGTGAATCAGATGATAAGGTTATATTTATAGAAATTCCTTTGTTTTTTCAGTTGGATTTAGAAATTAAATACGATTATGTATGGCTTGTAAAAGCAAAAAGAGATGTTCAAATAAAAAGGCTTATCGAAAGAGATAATATAGATTTAGAATATGCACAAAAGAAACTTGAAAGTACAAGTTTTGCTAAGTATATGCAAGATAATTCAGACGAAATATTTGATAATTCAGACGATATAGATAATCTTAAAACTCAGCTTGATATAGCACTTGATAAATGGAGCCTAAAATGAAAGTTATAAAACAAATACTAAGAATAATTATCTATATAATTATAGCAATAGCAGTTTCGATTGCTCTAAGTTTTTCTGTAATTTATTATCAGACTTCAAGAGAAAACTTTAAATATCAAGAAGAGATTGAAAAGTATGCAAATGAATATAATATGGATCCTATGCTAATATCAGCAATAGTAAAAGTTGAAAGTGGTTTCAATAATGAAGCACAAAGTCAAAAAGATGCCAAAGGCCTTATGCAATTAATGAATGAAACAGCTCAACATATAAGTGATCTTGAAGGAATAGATTATATTCCAGAGAAATTAGAAGACCCAGATTATAATCTAATGCTTGGAACTTCATATATTAGATATCTATACGACTATTATGGAAATATAGACTTAGCATTAGCTGCATATAATGGGGGAATAGGAAATGTAGATGATTGGATTAAAGATGGAACAATACAAAGGAATAATCCTAATGTAGATAATATTCCTATAGAAGAAACAAGACAATATGTAAAAAAGGTAAATGCCAATTATAATGTTATGAGAACTTTTTATAAGGACAAGTTACCGAAAGATACAGAAAATCAAAAAACGATAACTAGAGCAATTAATAATTATAAATCTTTTTTAAAAGTAATCTTGTTTAATGCTTGATAATTTCTTGATTATTTTAATTGAAACATTTATAATAACAATTGCAGAAATATTAAATTTAAAGGAAAGGAGAAAGTATGGCTGCTGATAAATTAACATTTAGCCGTGGTGTTCATGTAAGAGAATACAAAGAATTATCAGAAAACAGTTCCTTATTTAATGCAAATATGCCTAAGGAAGTGGTAATTCCTCTTTCACAACATATAGGAGCACCAAGCAAAGCCGTAGTTAAGAAAAATGATGAAGTAAAAGTTGGACAATTGATAGGCCAAGCTAGTGGACAATTTTCCGCTAATGTACATTCATCAGTATCTGGTGTTGTAAAAGAAATTAGAAATATTCAAACAGCATCCGGAAGAAATACTCAAGCCGTTGTAATTGAAACAGATGGACTTGATGAAAAAATCTATGGCAAAGAAACAGTAGATGCTTTAAGTTTAAGCAAAGAAGAAATTGTAGAAAAAATGCAACAAGCAGGTTTGGTTGGTATGGGAGGAGCAACATTTCCTGTACATATAAAATATTCACCTGCAAAACCTATAGATACAGTAATAGTAAATGGTGCAGAATGTGAACCTTATGTTACTTGTGACGATAATTTATTAAGGTTAAAACCTTTAAACATTATAAAAGGTCTCCAATTGTGTATGAAAGCAGTAGATGCAAAAAAGGGAATTATAGCAATTGAAGATAATAAGCAAAACGCAATTGACATAGTTACACAAAAGCTTAAAGAAAGCGGAATAAAGGATATTGAAGTAAATGTATTAAAAACAAAATATCCACAAGGTGATGAGAAGAGAATAATCGATGCAACTTTAAATAGACAAGTTCCATCAGGTGGTCTTCCAATGGATGTTGGAGTAAATGTTTCAAATGTTTCTACAGTAAATGCAATATATGAAGCATGTTACTTAAATAAACCACTTTTTGAAAGATACATAACAATTACAGGAAATGCTGTAAAAGAACCACATAATCTTCTTGTCAGAATAGGAACTTCTATGAGAGAGTTGATTGACCAATGTGGAGGATTCTCTACAAAACCAGGAAAGATTATTAGTGGAGGCCCTATGATGGGAATTACACAACAATCAATAGATACACCTGTTGAAAAAGGTACAAACTGTGTTTTGGTTTTAACAGAAGAGGAAGCTAAACCACCAGAAATCAATCCTTGTATTAGATGTGGAAAATGCGTATCTGTATGTCCTGTAGGATTATTACCTTTATATCTTGCAAAAAATGCGACTGCAGAAAGATTTGATGTTTGTGAACAATTTAATATAAAAGATTGTATTGAATGTGGTTCTTGTTCTTATATATGTCCAGCTAAGAGACCTTTGGTTGAGTCTATTAGATTTGGAAAAAGAGAATTGAAGAAAGCGAAATAGAGGAGAAAACAATGGAAAATGACAAATTATTAGTTACATCATCACCTCATATAAGATCTAAAAAGACAGTAAATACTGAAATGCGTGATGTAATAATAGCTTTAATGCCGTCATTATTTGCTAGTGTTTATTTCTTTGGTCTTAGAGCTTTGATACTTACAGCAGTATCGGTTTTATCTTGTGTTGTTTTTGAATTTATATCTACAAAGATAATGAAAAGAAAGAGCACTATAGGTGATTTATCAGCAATAGTAACAGGTATTTTATTAGCATTTAATATTCCAGTAACATTACCTATATGGCAATTAGTACTTGGAGCATTTTTTGCAATAGTAGTATGTAAGCAGCTTTTTGGAGGATTAGGACAAAATATAGTAAACCCTGCACTCGGTGCAAGAGCTTTCCTATTAGCTTCATGGCCTGCATCAATGAGTAATTTCGTAGTACCTAAAGCAGGAGCATTTGATATAGAAGCTTCAGCTACAACATCTTCAACATTTTTAAGTGGTGGAGAAGCTAGCACTTTTGATCTATTTATTGGTAATGTTGGAGGATCAATGGGAGAGGTTTCCGCACTTGCAATTTTAATAGGTGCAGCTTACTTACTTATAAGAGGAGTAATAAATATAAGAATACCTGCAGCATACATAATAACAGCAGGAGTTTTATTAGTTATATTTAAAGGCTCTTTTGATCAATTATTGCCTCAATTATTTGCAGGCGGTCTTATGCTAGGTGCTTTCTTTATGGCAACAGATTATGTAACAACACCTGTAACACCTAAAGGAGAGATAATATTTGGTGTAGGATGTGGAATATTAACTGCGATAATTAGACATTTTGGTGGATATCCAGAAGGTGTAAGTTATTCTATATTACTTATGAATTTATGTGTGCCATTAATTGAAAAAGTTACTAGACCAAAAGTATTTGGTGTGGCTGAAAAAGGAAAGAAGGCATAATATGAATAAATCTTTTGTTTTAGGAATAAAATTACTATTGATAACAGCAGTTGCTGCTTTGTGTTTATCGTTAACTAACTCTTTTACAGAGCCTATAATTGAAGAAAAAAGACAAGAAGAATTAGCAGAAGCTTTTAAAGAAGTATATGCTGATGCTGAAGAATTTAAAGAAATAGATAAAAGTGTAGCAGATAGTCTACCTGAAAACATCATAAGTTGTTATCAAGTTATGAAAGGTGGAAATGCTGATGGCTATGTCTTTGAAATATCAGCACCAGGTGGTTATGGTGGAGATATAGTATTTACACTAGGTGTAAATAATGACATGGAGATTCAAGGATTTAAATCTATTTCACACCAAGAATCAGCAGGATTTGGTTCAAAAATGGATGAGCAACCTTTTATGGATGGTGTAAAAGGAGCAAGCATGTCAGAAGAAGTTAGTGCTACTGAAGATGGAGCTGGTGATAATGAAATCGCTGCTATAAGTGGTGCAACATATTCTACCAATGCTATTCTAGGTGGAATCAACACAATCAGAGAAGCAATGGAAAGTTTAAAATAGGAGTTTTATATGAAATTAGGAAAAATATTTAAAGAAGGTCTTTTTTCAAACAACCCTGTTTTAATTCAGATGGTAGGACTTTGCTCTGTATTAGCTATTTCTTCATCTGTATTAAATTCTTTGGGTATGGGACTTTCTGTAACATTTGTTTTGGTTTGTTCAAATATTGTAATTTCTCTTCTTAGAAATTTCATTCCAAATGAAATAAGAATTCCTGCATTTATTGTTGTAATAGCAAGCTTTGTAACAATAGTTCAAATGGTTCTTGAAGCATTTGTACCAGCTTTATATGATTCTTTAGGAATTTTCATTCCTTTGATAGTTGTAAACTGTATCATATTAGCTAGAGCTGAAGCATTTTCTTCAAAGAATAAAGTTATTCCATCAATAATAGATGCTTTGGGAAATGGATTAGGTTATACTCTTGCAATAACAATACTAGGAGTTGTAAGAGAATTACTAGGAAATGGTACAATTCTTGATCAAAGAATTATAAGCGAAGACTATGTTATTGGTTTTATGCAACAACCCGCATCCTCATTTATCCTTCTAGGTGTTATGATGGCTGTAGTTGCTTATTCTCAAAATAAGAAAAGCCAAAAAGCAATAGCAAGTGATAAGGAGGAGTAGAATGCAAGCAATGTTTTCAATAATAATTGGTTCCATTTTTGTAAATAACTATGTACTAGGACAGTTCTTAGGAATTTGCCCTACAATAGGTGTTACTAAAAAGACAGAAACAGCTTCAGGAATGGGAATTGCTGTTATATTTGTAGTAACCCTTGCATCTATTATCACATGGTTTATACAAAATTACATATTAGTAAAATTTGGAATAGAATATTTACAAACAATAGCGTTTATTCTAGTAATAGCATCACTTGTACAATCAGTAGAAATTGTAATAAAGAAGATTTCACCAAATCTTTATGATTCATTGGGTGTTTATCTACCACTTATAACAACTAACTGTATGGTACTAGGTGTAGCAATCAAAAATATTGATAATGGATATACACTTTTAGAAACAATAGTAAATTCTGTATCTGCATCAATAGGTTTCTTTATAGCTTTGGTAATGCTTGCTGCTTTAAGAGAAAAGTTAGAACTTTCTGATACGCCAAAGGCATTTAAAGGAGTTCCTATAGCAATGGTAACATTGGGTCTTATGGCTATAGCATTTATGGGATTTAATGGACTGGCTTAGGAGTTTTAAATGAATTTAGTTATACCTATATTAGTTCTTGGAATAATGGGATTTCTATTTGCTATTATTCTAGGAGTTGTAAGTAATAAATTTAGAGTTGAAGTTGACGAGAAAGAACAAAAGGTAAGCCTTGCACTTCCAGGAGCAAACTGTGGAGCTTGTGGTTATCCAGGTTGTGCAGGTTGTGCACATGCAATAGCTCAAGGTGAAGCCCCAGTTGAAGCTTGTGTTGTTGGTGGAAAAAAGGTAGCAGACCAAATTGCTGAAATTATGGGACAAGTTGCTGGATCTTCAACAAAACAAGTTGCAGTTGTAAAATGCAATGGAGATTGTGAAAAAGCTCAAGAAAGCTACAATTATTCTGGTATTGATGATTGTAGAGTGCAAATAGCACTTTTTGATGGAAAGAAATCTTGTAGTTATGGATGCTTAGGATGTGGAACTTGCGTTAACCATTGTCCTTTTAATGCGATGTATATGAAAGATGGCATAGCACATGTAGATAGAGAAAAATGTGTTGCTTGTGGAAAATGCGTTGAAATTTGTCCTAAAAATATAATTACCTTAGTTCCTTATGATCAAAAGGCTGTTGTAAAATGTATGAGTCATGATAAAGGAAAAGATGTAAGAGGTAAATGTAAAGTAGGATGTATTGGATGTACACTTTGCCAAAAAACTTATCCTGAAGGATTTGAAATTAACAAGTTCCTTGCTTCAGAAAAGATCGATGAGAATTTAGATCTTGAGATGTTAAAGCAAGCTGCAGAAAAATGTCCTAATGGATGCATTCACGTTTACGAATAAACACTAAAGACTTTTGAAAGAATTACTTTCAAAAGTCTTTTTATGTGTAAAAATTTTAATAAAATAAAACTTTATTAATTTTATATATTAAATTATGTAAAATTATTATCATAACTAATTATAAAAGTAATTAAATTTTGATTCTTATTTCCTTTATCTTATTTTGACAATTCTTTTCTTATATATTAAACTTTGTAAAGAGGTTAATTATGAAATTAAAAAAGGGCGATTATATTGTTACTATATTTCTTGTATTTTTTAGCATTTTTTTAGCAATTAGAAGCAATGATTTTGGAGATTCCATTAGAGGAGATAGGCTTGTTGTTGAATTAAATGGAGAAATATATAACAGTTATCCTTTAGATGAAGATAGAAAAATAGAGATAAAATCTGATAATGGTGGCATAAATGTCGTTGAGATAAAGGATGGAGCTGCTAAAGTTATTTCTGCAAATTGCAATGATAAAGTATGCATGAGGATGCAAGCTATAAAGGATAAAGGCCAATCAATAGTTTGTCTTCCTCATAAATTATATTTGCGTATAGATGGAGAGGGTAAAGATGAAATTGATCAGGTGGTTCAATGAAATCTAATTTAAGAAAAAATATATATCTTGCTCTTATGGTTTCTCTTTCCTTGGCTATATCTCTTCTTGAAAGTATGATTCCACTTCCATTTGCAATACCTGGTGCTAAGCTTGGACTATCAAATATAGTAATTCTTACAACTATATATTTTTATGATTTTAAGTCTTCATTAGCAGTAGGTATTTTAAAATCTTTTTTATTAATGCTTGTAACAGGTTCTGTTTCAAGTTTTTTGTATTCTTTAATAGGAGCGATACTATCTACAATTGGGATGTATATTAGTATAAAATATCTAAATAAATTTCTTTCTCTTGTAGGTGTTAGTGAAATTGGTGCTTTTTTGCATAATTTGGGACAAATAATTGTTGCAAGCTTTATGCTTAATAATATAAAAATCTTTTATTATCTTCCTATTCTTGTTATAATAGGAATTTTCACTGGATTTTTTGTTGGAATTTCTTCAAATATGATAATATCAAGGCTAAAAAAAATAAATTTGGAGTTATAAATGGATAATAAAAATAATAATTGTTATAAAAGAATTCACGATTTAAGCATTGAAAAAAGACCTAGAGAAAAATTACAAAAATTAGGCAGTAATTCATTAAGTAATCAGGAACTCTTGGCAATTTTGATTGGAAATGGCTATAAGAATAAGAATGCTATTGAGCTTTCTGAAGATATTTTAAACACTTTTTCTGATATTGAATTACAAGAAGCTACGGTTGAAGAATTAATGCGTGTTAAAGGCATTGGATTATCAAAAGCTTCTGTTATAGTTGCTGCCTTACAGCTTGGAAAAAGAATTACAAATAATATTTTAAATAAACAAATAACTGTGATAAAATCTTCATTAGATGTTTATAATTTAATGAAGGATGAATTTTCGATTAGTGACAAAGAACATTTTATTGTCATTTTGTTAAACAGTAAAAATGATATAATAAGTAGAGAGTTAGTGTCAGTAGGAGATTTAAATTCTACGATTGCTAATCCAAGAGAGATTTTTAAGCCCGCTGTTAAAAAGAGTGCTAATAGTATAATCCTTTGTCATAATCATCCAAGTGGAGATCCAACGCCTTCTTTAAATGATAAAATGCTTACAAAAAGGCTTACCGAAGCTGGTGAAATTCTTGGAATACAAGTGCTCGACCATATAATAATCGGGCAAAATAAATATTTTAGTATTATAGAAAATAGAATGTTTTTAGGGGAAAATAATGAGTAAATTTAGATTTTTTTCTACAGATCTTGCAATTGATTTGGGAACTGCAAATATATTAGTTTATAAAAAAGGTGAAGGAATTGTAGTAGATGAATCATCTGTAGTTGCACTTGATGCAGATACAGATCAGATTGTATCTATAGGTAATGAAGCAAAAGATATGCTTGGTAAGGCTCCAGAAAAATTATTTATACTTCTTCCTTTAGAAGGGGGAATGATTTCTGATTTTGATTTAACCGAAGCAATGCTAAATTACTTTTTTAGTAAAGTCAATCCTGGATTTTCCTTATTCCAACCAAGAGTTGTAATATGTGTACCAAGTGGAGTTACAGATGTTCAAAGGAGAGCAGTAGAAGATGCAGCTCTTCATGCAGGATGCAGAGATGTTATTTTAGTTGAAGAATCACTTGCTGCTTCATTTAGCTTAAGGAAAGAAAATGATGATAAAAAAAGCATGATGATAGTAAATACTGGTGCTGGAACCAGTGAAGTAGCAGTTATTTCACTTAATGGAATTGTAACTTCAAAATCTATAAGAAAAGGTGGAGATTACATAGAAAATAATATTATTAACTATCTTAAAAATTCTAAAAAATTAGAGATAGGTAAGAATACTGCAGAATATATCAAAAAGAATCTTCTAAGCCTTAAAGTAGATCGTGGAGACGATGAAATTGAGGTTGATGGAAGACATATTGTAAAAGGTACTCCTACAACTGTTAAGCTAAAGTCAAAGGAATTGATATCTTGTGTAATTCCATTTATGGATGATTTAATAGACACTATTAATATAGTATTAGAAAATACTCCTCCAGAGCTTGCAGCAGATATCAAGAGAAATGGGATATTTTTAACTGGGGGAAATAGCCTAATAGATGGACTAAAAGAATATTTGCAAGTTAATCTTATATTAGATATAAAAAGAGCAGATAATCCTCTAACAGCAACTATTGATGGTGCCGGAATTATTCTTGAAAATTTAGATGATTTTTTGAAACAAAGTAGGTAATTATGTTATATCATAGAAAAAGAAAAAGTAATAAAAAATTTTTTATAACTGTAATAATTTTGTTTCTAATAATATTTGTATCTAGTCTTAACAGCAATATAAATGAGACGAGTAGTAATATAGCAAATACAGTTTTAGAACCTTTAAATAAAGTCTTATATCAGTTTAATGCGTCAATTAAAAATTCATTTGAAGATGTATTTGGTTCTAGAAAGACAAGACAAGATGTAAATAGATTAGAAAAAGAAAATAAAGAACTTACTGAAGAAAATGCGAATCTCAAATCTACAATAAATAAAGAACAATTTTTAAAAGATGAATATGAAGCAATAAATAATTCTGATAGTAAGTATATAAAATCCTTTGTTATTAATAAAAACAAAACTCCTTATACTGATAGGTTCAATATAGATAAGGGAGAAAAAGATGGAATTGAAAAGGGAGATATAGTTCTACAAGCTATTGATAATGAGGATTATTATACTGGAATTATAGGCAAAATAGTAAGTGTAGGTCATAGTACATCAACTGTAGAAACACTAATAAGTTCATCAAATAATGTTTCTTTTGTAAATTCAGAAAGTGGAGATTATGGAATAATAAATTCATTTTTTGATGGTAAATTTGAAGGATATATGTTAGAAATTGAAGGTGAAGTAAATAAAGGTGATGTTATTGTAACTGGAGGTATAGGAGGAGTCTATCCTAGAAATTATTATATAGGAAAAGTAAGTGGTGTAGATATATCACAAGATGGACTAAAAAAACAAGTTACAGTAAATACAGACATAGATTTTACACATCTTTATAGAGTTCTTGTATTAAAAACACAAGGAGAAGAAAATGAATAAGTTTAAATCCTTTATTATAGTGTTGATTGCAGCAATATTACAAAATACTTTGTTTTCTAATATTAATATAATGGGAGCAAATATAGATATAATTCTACCTTTGATAATTGTACTTTCTCAAATCCTTGGCCAAAATATTGGCGCATATAATGGATTGTTTGCAGGATTTATCGAAGACTTATTATTTAGTAATATATTAGGTGTTCATGCTTTAAGTTATTTTCTAATAGGATATATAGTAGCTGATAAGAAATTCCATATATTTAACGGAAAAAGAAATGGAGCAATTACAACATTTATAGCTACATTTATTAATATTTTAATAGTTGGAGTTTTATATTATATTTTTATGAAAGAATCTATTCTAAGTATGTTAAGTTATAGTATTATAATTGAAGCATTTTTAAATAGTTTAATATATCTTTTATATTATAAATTTATAAAAAAGATAATGTATATTCCAACTTATAGAATATAAAGGAGTTGATATTTTGAAGGGAAAAAAATCAAATAGAATAGCAATTATTATTGTTGTGGTAGTGGCTGCTATACTTGCTATAGTAATTAAACTATTTGGTTTAACAATAATTAAGGGAGATTATTATAGAGATCTTTCCGACAATAAAAAAATTAAAGAAATTGATAAAATAGCACCAAGAGGAAATATTTATGATAGAAATGGCGAGATACTAGCTACATCAACTCCTTCATTTACAATACAGCTTTATAAAGATGATATTGCGAATATGGATACTCAAAAAAGAAATCAAGTATTAGAAAAGTTATCTTTAATTCTTGAAAATGATGGAGTGAATTATACTCAAGATTTTGCAATTTCTCTAGATTCTTTTTCGTACAAAAACGATGATGATTATTTTAAAGAAAAAAAGAATCCTGATGAAAAAGTTATAGATATACTGTTAAATAATAATTTGTTATATGATTTTATAAATTCATCTGTTAAAACAGATGACATAAATTATAGCGTGGCAAATACAGCAATATATGCTTTAAGAAAAAAAGGAATTGATCTTCCTATAACTGCAAGCATTGATGAACAAGGAAATTCTGTTTTAGAATTTAAAGATGAAAAGAACTTGGAAGAGACTTTGAATGATCTTTCAATAGGTTCTAATACTAGTCCATTAAATGCTATAGTTAAAGTTATAAATAAAGATAAATCGGTAATAAAAAATATCTTAGATAATCCTCTTGCAAGAAAAGCTCTATATAAAATATTAGAAGATAATGGATTAACAGATAATATAGTTTTGAAAGATTATGAGCTAAAAAACGATAAAAATTATATAGAAACAAAATCAGATCTTGCAAAAATTTATCCAGAAATAACCAAAGATTCAACAGCTAAAGACGATTTCTACAATATAGTAAAAGAATCTTCGGTTAAGACATTATTACAAATAGCAAGTCTAAATGAAGATGGATCATATTTAGTACCAGCTGATATGATAATAGAGGCTTTAGAAGAAAAGGGCGTATATGCTAATTTTACGACAGAAATAAATACAGAAAATAACAATAATGAAAACAGTTATACAGTAGATATAGAATATAAATCTCCAGATACTGGAGATCCTGTAGAATCATTAGTAAATTTAGCAATAAAAAATGATGTTTTATATGATATTGTTACTGATGAAAATGTAAAATATCTTTCTCAAAAAGCTAATACAATGGAAAATATATATCCATCAATAGATGTATCTGAATGGTTATATACAGATCAAAAAGAAAAAATTGATCTTTATGAAAAACATGATTTATTAAAAGATCAAAAACCAACAGAAGATGAAGAAAGTGAATCATCAAAGCTTAATTTATTAAAAGATGTATCTCCAGAAGAAATTTTCAATGCAATAAAAGAAGATAATGAAATAAAAAATTCTAATAAATATATATCAAATGGAGTAATATCTATAATTAATAAATTAAATTCTCAGGGAAACTATGGATATAGACCAGTAAGCTTAGTATATAATTTAAATGATACCACAATAGCTAAAGTTGAAGAAAACATAGATCCTAATCTTGGAATTATGGTCGATACTGTTCCTGTAAGATATTATCCAAAAAGGAATTCTTCAAGTCATATATTAGGATATATGGGAAAAATTGCAACAGATAGAGAAGTTAAAGAATATATAGAAGAAGGGAACTACCTTCCAGATGAATTTATAGGAAAAACTGGAATAGAAGAAAGTTATGAAAATGTATTAAAAGGTACAAATGGAAAAACTCTAGTTTCTGTAGATTCAAGAGGAAATAGAAAAGAAACTATTTCTGAAAAAGATGCTGTAGCAGGAGAAGATTTATATTTATCAATAGATTCAAATCTTCAGCAAGCAGCAGAAGAATCTCTTTCAAAATTGCTTAATACTTTGCAAACAGGAGCAGCTTATGAATCTAAATACGGAAGCTTTTCGCCATTAGATTATACTCCTAATGCAGAAAGTGGAGCTGTTGTTGTAACAGATGTAAAAACAGGAGAAGTATTATCTATGGTATCTCTTCCTGATTATGATCCAAATCTCTTTTCTACAGGAATATCAGAAACTGATTGGACCAGTCTTCAAGCAAATGATGAAAGTGGACCTTTAGCTCCAAGACCTATGCTAAATATAGCAAGTCAAACAGCAGTTCAACCAGGTTCTACATTTAAGCTTGTATCAAGTTATGCAGCTTTACAAAAAGGACTTGATCCTCATAAAACAAATCTTTGTGAAGGATTTTTCGATATAGGAAATAAAAGATTTAGTTGTCTAATTTGGTCTACTGAAGGAAAAACTCATGGAGAAGAGAATTTATATGATGCAATAAGAGATTCATGTAACTACTATTTTTATACTTTGGCATTAGGTAAGAACCCTAAGTCAAGCACAGGACTTGATATAAAGCTTGAACTAGATGATGTAAGACAAGCTGCTAAAGAATTAGGACTTGATAGAACTACAGGAATAGAAATAAATGTACCTCAAGAAGTAAAAGGAAATATTCCAAGTATAAGCAAGAAGCTTGAAACAACCAAGTCACTTTTGGCATCATTTCTTAGAGAATATTTAAGAGATTATCTAAAAGAAGGTATTGAAAAAACTGATAGCGAACTTGAAAAAGATATAGATAAGATAGTTTCTTGGGCAGATAGCGAAGAAGAAATTCCTAGAAATGATATAATAGATCAATTAGATGAGATGGGTTATGATCCATTAAATCCAATAGAAGATCAAGTTTCAGGTCTTGCAGATACAATAAAATATTCATATTTGAATCAAGCTAATTGGGATATTACCGATATGCTAAATATAGTAATAGGACAAGGACAAAACTCATATACTCCATTGCAAATGAATAGAATGATTTCTACAATAGCAAATGGTGGGAACTTAAATAAATATACTTTGGTTAGCAAAATAAAAGATCATAATAGTGGAGAATTATTATTCGAAAATCAGCCTAAATCTGAAAAGATAGATTTAGAAGATGAAACTTATCTAGAAGATATAAAATATGGAACTCTACAAGTAGCAGAAAGTAATGGAATATTAAATAAATTACCAATTGATATAGGTGTTAAGACTGGAACAGCAGAAGTTGAAGGAAAAAATGAAGATGGAAGCGACTATGACTCATATTCATGGATGGTAGGATATGCTCCATATGATGATCCACAAATTGCAGTTTCGGTACTTATAACTCAGGGAGGTTCAAGTTACAACTGCTCACCTGTAATGAGAGATGTTGTTGCAGCTTACATGGATCTTAAAAACTCAGAGCCAAATAATGATAATTAGAGGATAGTATGAAGACAATTTTAATTAATGGAGCAGAAAATATAGGAAAAACTATATTTTCTGTAAAATTAGCACAAAGATTAGCACAATCAAATAAAGTTTTATTAATTAGTCTAAGAAGACAAAAAAATAATATAGAAGATTATCTTGATATAGATGATATGATAACTTATGATATAACAGACTATTTTCTAAAATATGCAAAATTAGACAAAGTAATTACAAGTGTTTGTGATTTAGATATTATACTAAGTCCCTTTGTTGAAGATAAATATAAAATAGAAAAGGAAGATATAGATAAATTATTAGATAAAATAGAATATGATTATCTAATTGTAGATGATGGAGATTCTAATTTATTTAGTGATTATATATCAATATTAATTACAGATAGTGGATACGATAAAGAAATAAATGAAGATTATTTCTTTGTTAATAAAGTCGATTCTAGCTTTGATGATAGATATTATGACTTTATAATAAATAACAAAGATAAATATCTGGGATATGAAAGTCTAAAAAATGATTATGATTTTAAAATTATAATTGATAATTTATTAAATGAAGATACAAAGAAAGTAGACAAACTTTCCATATTCGAAAAAATTAAGAAAAAGTTTAGAAAATGAATTTTATTTTTATAGATGAAAAAAGAGGAATAATAGGAAAAGTAAATTCTAATAAGGTAATAGAAATTAAATTTATATCTGATAGTTTAGTGGGAAATATCTATAGAGGTAAAATTATAAATGAGCTTTCCTTTATGGATGCTTATTTTGTAGAATTATCTAAATATGAAATTGGATTTTTGAAAACTAAAGAGAAATTTTCAATAGGGGAATCTGTAATTGTACAAGTTGTAAGAGATAGTTCGAATGATAAGAAGGCTCTTGTTAGCTTAAATTATAAGCTAGAAACGAAAGATTATTATTTAAAGCGATATTCAAAAAACAAAGACCACATCTATAGAAAAAATAGAAAAAATGATAAAAGTCAGATAGAATATCTAAAGAGCCAATACAAAATGCTTCTTAGACAAGAGAATTTTTCTCCAAGTCCTAAATTGCTCATAGAAAATAATCCGATTAAAAAATACATATCAAATAATAAAGAACTTGAATTGATTTATGTAGATATTTACAAAAATAAAATAATAAATGATTCTCTTAAATTATTAAATGATGGTAAAATTTATTATAAAGATTACTCAATTATAATAGATGAGCTAGAGACTTTAACAGTAATTGATGTAAATACAGAAAGTTATACATCAAAGGGAGACAAAAATTATTTATTTTATAAAATAAATGAAGAATTAGTAGATTTTATATTATATATATTAAAATTTCGAAATATTTCTGGTATGATTGTAATAGATTTTTTAAGAAGTGATAAGAACGAAAGTCTAAAAGAAATATTTTCAGAAAAAATAAATAATATTGGGATAAAAGCTAATATATTTGGCTTTTCAAATATGGGTCTTTTTGAAATGACTATTGAAAGACATGGAGAAAGCTTAAAAAGAGAATTTCAAAAAAGGCTTAATAAAACAAAATAATGGAGGAAATAATGAAAAAAATATTAACTATATCTGGATCAGATTGTAGTGGAGGAGCAGGTATACAAGCGGATATAAAAGCTGTATCCTCAAGAGGAGATTTCATAAGTTCTGTAGTTACAGCAGTTGTAGCAGAAAACACAAAAGGTGTTAGATCTTTAAATTATGTAGATAGTAAATTAGTTTATGATCAAATAGAAGTAATATTTGATGATATGGGAACTGATGCAATAAAATTAGGAATGCTACCATCAGCAGATATTATAAAGGCAATTTATGAGGCTTTAAAAGATAAAAATATTAAAAATGTAGTTTTTGATCCTTGTATGGTAACAAAATCAGAAGATGAACTTGTAGAAGATGATTCAATAAGATTATTGAAAGAATATATTTTCCCTATGGTAGATTTGATATGCCCAAATATTCCTGAGGCAAAGACAATAACAGGATTAGAAATTAAAGATGAAAAAGATATGGAAGAAGCATGTAAAATAATCTATGATATGGGAGTAAAGAATGTATTAGTCAAAGGTGGAAGCCATATAGATAGTTCTGTTGATATTTTATATAATGGAGTAAATTTTGAAAGATTTTCGATAAAAAGAATTGATTCTAAAAATACTCAAGGAACAGGAGATGTTCTAGCTGCAATTATAGCTTCAAATCTTGCACATGCTCTAAATATATCAGACTCAATTTCAAATGCTAAAAAATACGTTACAACAGCAATAGAAACAGCACCAGGAATTGGTGAAGGATTTGGAATATTAAATTTCTTCCATGAGATTTATAAATAGAAATAAGTAAAAGATTGCCTTAGTGCAGTCTTTTTTTATTGACAAAAATCCAAAAACATATTATCATATAAACAAATGAACATATATTCATATATAAAGGAGGAAATATGCCAGAAGAAGTTAATTTAATAAATGAAGATAAAGTAAATTTGGTTCTAGATAAATTAACAGATGATGATACTATTTCAAATATTGCATATTTTTTAAAAAATTTTGGTGATTCTACGAGAATAAAGATTCTAAAATCGCTAAGTATAAGTGAGCTATGTGTATATGATCTTTCTTATATTTTAAATATAAGTCAATCAGCTGTAAGCCACCAGCTAAAGACTTTGAAAGATCAAAGAATAGTTAAATCAAGAAGAGATGGAAAAGTTGTGTATTATAGCTTGGATGATGAACACATTCAAAAAATAATTGAAGTAGGGGAAGAACATATTCTGGAGTAGTTATGGAAAAGAGTGTAAAAGGTTTAGATTTAAATATAGAGAATGATTTATTAAAAATCATTTTTTCGGTTATATTGCTAATTATTGCTCATTTTGTAGCAAGCGATAAGATAAGAGTTTTTGTTTTTATAGCAGCTTATGTTTTTGCAGGCTTAGAAGTATATAAAGAAGCTTTTGAAGGTATAAAAAATAAAGACTTTTTTGATGAGAATTTTCTAATGATTATAGCAAGTCTTGGAGCTATGACAATAGGACAATTTGAAGAAGCTGTATCTGTTATGGTTTTTTATTCTTTTGGAGAATATATGGAAGATAAAGCTGTAGATTCTTCAAGAGATTCTATAAAAGATTTACTTGATTTAAAGATTGATTATGTAAATGTTTATGCAAATGGATCTTATGAGAAAAAGCTACCTGGACAAGTTAATATAGGTGATAAAATCTTGATAAATCCTGGAGAAAAAATAGCATTAGATGGAAAAATAGTAAAAGGTGATACCACAGTTGACCAGAAAAATTTAACAGGAGAATCTATTCCAATAGAAAAAAACGTTGGAGATTTGTTGATGTCTGGAAGTATTAATCTTGATGGATCCATTGTAGTTAAGGTAACAAAAAAATATGAAGATTCTACTTACTCAAAGATAATAGAACTTGTAGAAAATTCTGATACAGGAAAATCAAAAACAGAAAAATTAGTAAAAAGATTTGCAAAAATTTATACTCCTGTTGTAACATTGACATCTGTTGTGGTAGCATTTGTAATGCCTTTTGTATTTGGAGGAGAATTTAAGGATTGGATATATAAGGCTCTTGTATTTCTTGTAGCATCTTGTCCTTGTGCAATAGTTCTTTCTGTTCCTTTATGTTATTATGCATCTATTTCTAAGGCTTCTAAAGAAGGTATTCTAGTAAAGGGAGGAAATTATTTAGATAATTTCAGATTTGCCAACCATTTTGTTTTTGACAAGACAGGAACTCTTACAAAAGGAGAGTTTGAAATTATAGATATAATATCTGATGATTTAGAAAATACTAAAAAATATGCTTATATAGCAGAAAATAGATCAAATCATCCAATAGCCAAGGCAATAACAAATAATTTCCATTATAATTTTGACAACGACAAAATTACTGATTACAAAGATATAAGAGGAAAGGGAATTTCTCTAAAATATGATAATGAAAATATTCTTGTTGGTAATCATAAACTATTAGATGAATATAATATTTCTTATGATTATAGCGAAGATGCAACTGATATGTTTGTTGTAGTTGATGGCAAAGCTATAGGAAAGATAGTTCTTGGAGATACTCCAAAAGAGAGCTCTAAATATTTAATAGAAATACTAAAATCCCAAAATAAAAAGATAACAATGCTTACAGGTGATAACAAGAGTGCTAGTGAATCTATTGCAAATCAAATAGGAATTTCTGACTATAGGTATTCTTTATTACCACAAGATAAAATAAAATTTATAGAGGATTTTAAAAAGTCTAATGATACAGTTGTATTTTTTGGTGATGGGGTAAATGATGCTCCAAGCTTAAAAATAGCAGATGTAGGTATTTCTATGGGTGCTGCGGGAGAAGATGCAGCAATTGAATCAAGTGATATCGTCTTTTTAAATGATGATATGAAAAATGTATTAGATCTTATAAAAATAACTAAGAAATTGAAGAAAATAGTAACTCAAAATTTTGTATTTGCACTATCAGTTAAATTATTAGTATTGACATTAAATTTAATAGGATATTCAAGTATGTGGGCTGCTGTATTTGCAGACGCAGGGGTAGCACTTTTATGTGTATTAAATGCAATTAGGCTTATGAAAGACTAGTTATAATATCTAAAAAATGTTATGATTTATATAACATAGAGGTGATATTATGAGTACTAAAGTTTATTTAAGTGGAAAAGAAATACAGGCATATGAGTTCTTAGGTTGCCATAAGAAGAGCAATAATGACTATATATTTAGAGTATTTGCTCCAAACGCTAGTGAAGTATATTTAGTAGGAGATTTTAATGACTGGCAAAAAGAAAAGATGAGATCTTATAGTAGTTCTCTGTTTTCTTTGTCAAATAAAAAAGCAAAGCCTAATGATAATTATTTGTATATTGTAAAGACTAACGATGGTGAGTTTAAAAAGCTAGATCCTTATTCTAGACTTTTAAATATTGATTATGAATTAAGCTCTGTCGTATACGATGATTCATATAAATTTAAATCAAAAACAAAAATAAAAAAAAACAATAATATGAATATTTTACAGGTATATCTTGGAAATATTTGTAAAGATAAAAACGGTAATTACAAGAGTATAAGAGATGTTTCTAATAATTTTATAAGCTATGTAAAACAAAATAATTATACTCATATACAATTATTGCCAATTAATGAATACATTGATTATAAATCATTAGGATATAAGGCTATATCGTTTTTTGCCATTTCTAGTAGATATGGAACAAGTGATGACTTTAAATATTTTATAGACAATTGCCATAAGAACAAAATTGGAGTAATAATTGATTTAAATCTTTCTGAATTCGATGATCATTATAGAGGACTAATAAATTTTGATGGAGATAATTTATATAATTATCCTTATGATGACATAAAATACAATTATTATGGAGCTGTGAATTTAGATATATCGAAAAATAGCACAAAAAGTTTTGTAAAATCAATTATAAATTTTTACCTTGAAGAATTTAGAGTTGATGGAATAAGATTTAACGCAATTGAAAACATAATATATTGGCAAGGAGATATAAATAGAGGAATAAATCAAAAATGGTTTGATTTAATAAAAGAATTAATAAATATTATATCTTCAAAAAATGCAATAAGTATTACAGACTTTAATTATAATGATAATGTAATCTATGATATTGGATTTGATTTTATAAATTTAAAAGATACAAGAGCAATAACAAAAATTTTTCAAGAAAACCCATTTCTAAGAGATGAACAAAGAAATACGTTAGAAGAGTTTATAAATAATAGCAAAGATTTTACAATACAAGGATTTGACTATATATTAAATGAAATCGAAGAATGTTCACTTCCTATGAAAATGTGGGGAGATTTTGATAAAAAATTTCGACAATTAAAGACTTATCTTACACTTTTATATATGATAAATGGATCAAAGATTATGTTTTTAGGAAATGAGATATCTAGTTTTAAAACATTCTCTCCATTTGAAAGCTTTGATAATAGTGCATTAGAAAATAAAAATAATAAAGAATTCAATAAATTTTACAAGGACTTATCAAAAATTTATATTGAAATGACTTCTAAAAATCTAAAATCAAAAATTAAACTTATGGATAGTGAAGGATATAGCGTTTATATCTTTAAAAAGATCATAAAAGATAAAACTTATCTTATAGTATTAAATTTAACAGATATAAATTATAATATTGATATAGACATGAACTTAGAGGAAATTATAAATTCTGATTCGATAGAATATGGCGGTTTTGGAAATATAAACGGAAAAATAAATAAAGGCGAGAAAATTAAAATTTCTCAGTTTTCTTCTGCAATATTTAAAGAAATAGGCTGATGTCTTTTGACATAAGCTTATTTTTATTTTATAAGTTTATATAAATAGTATATAATAAATATTGTAAAATAAGGAGCAATTATGGAAAAAGTTTAATATTTTTGTCTTCTTTGACATTGGTATTAACTATATATAAATAATAGTTATGTAAAAGATCAAATTTATGATCAAAAGCTAGAAGAAGTCATAGAAGAAGATAAAAGTATAAAATCAGAAGAAAATAATAATTTAGAAGAAAAATATATAACTGATAATAGAGATGTTGCAAGAAGAATTGGATGAGATTATTTCAACGGAAAGTATTCTTATGTAAAAATAATGGCAATTTAATAAAAGGACTTTTTTCAATATTAAATAGATAATTTAGGCAAGTATTATGCTCGATACAAACCAAAAATTGGAAATCAATGGTAGTATTTTGATTTTTTTGGGATAAGGAAGACGAACAATGGTAACTTTAGGAGAGGTTGGTATGGCAATTATTATTTTAGCGATGGACATAGAGCTAGAGTTTATCATTGGATAAATGGAAATTTTTACTACTTCAACGATATTTACTTCTATAAAGAAAAAAATTTTATGGAATATATAATTTTAAAAGATATTATTTTGTATCAAATGGTGTAGGAAGATTAAAAAAATACAAGTAGAAATCAATCTAAATCTGCACAGATGGATTTTCATCTGATCAAAGCAGATATCTTGGAAGAAAAACCCCATATTATAACCAAGAGACTATAGATCGACAAATAGAATGGTAAGAGGAGTAAGCGAAAATTTTGTACAAACTGGATGTAGGGAAACAGCGATTGCTATGGCAATAGCAAGAGTTACAAGAAACTATAATATTATCCTAGAACAGTGGAAAAAGAATCATTATACTATACAAATTTTACAGGTACAGAATAAGAATTTGTTACTTCCTAAGCCCAAAGATATAGATTTTATGCTTATGAAGTTTTTGTAAATAAACAAGCCCTAGTTCAAGCTTTTAAAGAAAGTCCAGTAGTAGTTAGGATTAGAGCAGGTTATTTCATAAATGGAAGAAATTTTATTGTAATAGACTCATATAAAACGGGATATTTATAATAAACAATCCTTATTATATATAGAATACTCTAGAGCGACATCCATTTTCAAGAATAAGATCAGAAGTAATCATAGCCTGGGTGATAAAAAAATTACAAAGAGGTTACAAATTTTATGAATATAGTATATAATAGGAATTAGAATTAGTCTAATATTTATTTTATAGGAGGAATTATGAATAAGAAAAAATTTATATTTCTATCTACTTTGTTTTTTGCTTTCTCTTTCAATATAAATGATAGTTATGCAAAAGATCAAATCTATGATCAAAAGCTAGAAGAATATGATAAAAACATAGAAGAAGATAAAAGTATAAAATCGGAAGAAACTAGTGATGATTTAGAATTAAAAGATGATTCTTTAAATGAAAAAAAGGGTAGCGAAGAATCAGAAGAATCTAACGAAATAACAGAAAAAGAAGATTTAGATACAGATACATCTAAAGAAATGATAGAAGATAAAACATCAGGAGAGATATTAGAAGAAAATGCTGAAGAAGCGGAAGAAGAGAATTATGATAACAGTATACATACTGAAGTTTCTTCACAAACCTCAAATATCAATAAATATTTAGAAGAAAAAGAATCAATAAATATAGACAAAAAAGATTTAACATTCGGAAAAGAAATAAATCTTTTATCAATAAAAAAACAAAATTTAAATAAACAAGAATTGAAAAACAAATGGATAATAGAAAATGGTAAAAAATATTATCTAGGAGAAGACGGAAAAAAAGTACAAGGACTTTATGAAATAAAAGGAAATACTTATTATTTTGATAAAAATGGACTAGTAGTAGATAAATATATTGTTTTGGATAAATATGGAAAATATAAAATAGATAGTAGCGGAAAAGCAACATTAGTATATAAGGCAAGACCTGGTTGGGTAACAACAAAAGAAGATGCATACTACTTTGATCAAAATAATAGACTAATAAGAGGAAGACGCAATGTAGGCGGAAATTATTATATATTTGATTCAGCCACAGGAAGTATACTCAGAAATGGTTTCAAAGAATATGAAAATAAAATCTATTATCTAGATTATAGAGGCGTAATACTAAAAGGGATTGTAGAATTAAATAGAAATAAATACTATTTCACTATAGATGATGGAATGGTAAAAAACAAAGAAATAGTAGCAGATTCAGGAAAGTATCAAACAGATAGTAAAGGAAGAGCTTTTTTAATACAAAGAGCAAGACCTGGCTGGATGACAACAAAAGAAGATGCATACTTTTTTGATCAAAATAATAAATTAATAAGAGGAAGACGCAATGTAGGCGGAAATTATTATATATTTGATTTCGAAACAGGAAAGATCTTAAGAAATGGATTTAAAGTTTATGATAATAAAACGTACTATGTAGATGATAGAGGTGTAATACTAAAAGGGATTGTAGAATTAAATAGAAATAAATACTATTTCACTATAG
>JAUMZM010000004.1:0-11062 GCA_030528125.1 Tissierellia bacterium | reverse complement strand
AGACCTGGCTGGATGACAACAAAAGAAGATGCATACTTTTTTGATCAAAATAATAGACTATTAAGAGGAAAATATAGTGTGGGTGGTAACTACTATATATTTGATTTTGAAACAGGTGCTATGGTTGTAAGCGAATATAGAAAAATAGGGAATACAACATATTATGCGCAATCCAATGGAGTAATATTTGATTCATGGAGATGTGAAAAAATGATAGATTGGATGCTCCAACATGAAAGAAGTAGATCAAATGTTAGATATTCAATGACAAGCAGATATCTAAATCCAAATCTTGACTGTTCATCTTCGGTTTATTTCGCACTTAAAAGTGCTGGTTTTATTAGCCAAGATCACTTTATAGGAAATACAGAAACTTTGTTTAAGGAACCTATACTCAAAGAAATATATGATTTTAAAGATGTAAGAAGAGGAGATATATTTATAATGGGTATTGAAGGTCAAAGTATGGGTGGCTACGGACATACAGGAATATTTTATGATAAAGATAAGGTAATTCATTGCAATTACAGAAATAATGGAATAACAATCGATGATTATAGATATGTTCTTGATGGAAAAAGAAGTAATGCAGAAAGATATTTTAGAATAATTGTTTAATAAGATATATTTTTTATATACAAAAACCCTTGATTTTAAAATCAAGGGTTTTTGTATATTTAAGAATCAGCATAAGTTTTTTCTTTTGCAACAAGTTTATATCTACTTTCTAAATTATGAGCTATATTAGTAAATCGTTCCAGAATCGTTTTTCTTGTAATTATTCCTTCGAAATAACCATCTCTTTGGGTTATACAAATAAAATTGTTATCTATTATTAATCTTAATACATCTTCTAATTGAAAATCATTAAAAAGTATAGGAACTACTTGATTCATTATATCTTTTACCTTTTTTTGATTTAAAATATCCGAATTATAAGCATTAAAATCTTCACAATTTGTTATTATCATAGAAATTGAAATTAAGCCTCTAACTCTATCTTTATTATCTAGTACAGGTATAGTCTGAAATCCTGAATTAGAAAGAACAAGAATTGCATGTAGAAGAGAATCTTCTTCTCTTAAAGTTACAACATCATTTCTAGAAGTTAAAATGTTTTCTGTGGGTTCATAAAAAATTCTTTCTACCTTTTTTCCAATCATTGCATCACCTCTTATTCTATAATTTATTATAGAATAAAATCGTTTTATAAACAAGAAAAAAGAGTCATAAAGACTCTTTTATATTATGTAAGCACACCCGATGTCGAATATTTAATCCTAAGCGTTACTCTAATAGTTAGCTCATTACAGGTGACCTTACGGCACACAGAAAGATCTACTTAATGCTGCTGCGTTCCCACCCTGACATGGTTCGTAGTTTCCTGTTGCGCAAGACCCATAAATCAACACCACTTGTTAAAGTCAGACCAAAAAACCAAATACCCTCGATCGGGAATTCAACCCTGCTATAGCGGATTGCAGGTACAAGGCACCGCTAGTTCCCCATCTAGTGCATGGCGGAGAGCATGGGATTTGAACCCATGAAACGATTCCTCGTTTACACGATTTCCAATCGTGCTCCTTAAACCGCTCGGACAGCTCTCCACGTCCTACGATTTAATATTATACCATACTATTAAATGATATCAAAATTTTTTTATGGTATAATATCTTAGGAAAGGAAATTATATGGCTAAAGCTCTTTATAGAAAATATAGGCCGAAGACATTTGATGAAGTTTTAGGTCAAGAACATGTTACTTCGGTATTAAAAAATCAAATAAAAACAGGGAAAATTTCTCATGCTTATCTTTTTTCTGGGGAAAGAGGCTGTGGGAAAACCTCTTGTGCTAAGATTTTTGCAAAAGCTGTAAATTGTCTAAATCCAAAAGACGGTTCTCCCTGTAATGAATGTGAGAATTGTAAAACTATAATAAATGATGAGACTCTTGATGTAGTTGAAATGGATGCTGCAAGTAATAGAGGAATAGATGATATAAGACAAATTAGAGAGAAAGTAATATATCCTCCCAATAAGCTAAAATATAAAGTTTATATTATAGATGAGGCACATATGATAACAAGAGAAGCTTTTAATGCTTTGCTTAAGATTATGGAAGAGCCTCCAAAACATCTCATATTCATTCTTGCAACAACAGAAATCGAAAAGATACCTGCTACAATTCTATCAAGAGTTCAAAAGTTTGAATTCAATAGTATAAACTCTGATAATATTATTAAGCAAATAGATATCATACTTAATGATATGAATATAGAAATGGATATGGATGCAAAGTATCTAATTGTAGAAAAAGCAAATGGAGCTATGAGAGATGCCCTTAGCATATTAGATCAGATTTTATCTATAGGAAATGATAGTTATAGCTTAGATGAAGTAGAAAAACTACTTGGAAAAGTTGATTATAGTGATATTGATAGTTTATTAAAATATATATTGGAAGAGGATAGAGAATCTGCATTAAATACTGTTTTTAAACTAAGAAAACAAAATAAGGCAAGTGTTGATATATTAGAAGATCTTACGGAATATCTAAGAGATATTATGCTTTATAAAACGGCCAATATTTTTGATTCTTTCAAATCTGAAAGTAAGAAAAAATTCATAATAGAAGAAAGTAATAATATAGATATTAATAGAATTATTGATTCTCTTGAAATCTTAATTGATTACAAAAATAAAATGAGAAACAGTGATTCTGTTGATTTGTTATTTGAAGTTTGCATAATTAGACTTATAGAATATAAGAGTAGAGAAAATATTTTATCTAGACTGGAAGCTTTAGAAAGAAATAAAGTTATAGTTTCTAATGAAGATAATTCATACTATAATCAAAATAGAAAAACAAATGAATATAACTTTAATGAAGTAAAAGAAACTACCAATAAACAAAAACCTGTAGATTCCAAGAAAGAAAATCATAAAAAAGAATCTATTAATATTAAAGAGAAAAAATCAATAGAGGATTTTAGCTTAACAGACTTCTATTCTATAATAAAAGAAAAAATGGGTTTTATGTATGCACATATGATATGCGAAGATAATATGCAATATGATAAAGAAAAGAACATACTAAAACTAAATTTAGACGACGACATGAATTATCAAATTTTCATGGACAAATCAGAAAATATTGCAAAGATACTAAAAGATTTTACAAAAACAGATATAAAAGTTAAAATAAGTAAAGGCAGTCAAAAAGAATTAAATCAAAAACAAGATACTGATATAGAAATCAATAAAAAAGAAGATGACGAATTATTAAGTAAACTAAAAGATATTTTTGGTAACACACTTGAAGAAAAATAGGAGGAATAAATGGCAAGACGTGGTGGATTTCCTGGTGGAAACATGAATAATATGATGAAACAAGTTCAAAAAATGCAAAAAGAAATGCAAAAAACTCAAGAAGCTATAGAAGAGAAAGAATTCAGTTCAACATCAGGCGGAGGAGTAGTAGAAGCAGTTGTCAATGGAAAAAGAGAAGTTGTAAAAATTTCTATAGATGAAGATGTAATAGATCCAGATGACAAGGAAATGCTTGAAGATATGATTGTAGCTGCAATAAATGATGCTATGGATAAGGCAAAAAGCTTTAGCGAAAGCGAAATGGGAAAATTAACTGGAAATATGAATATTCCTGGATTATTCTAATGTATTATTATCCTGAAAGTTTAGCCAATTTGATAGAACAATTTCAAAAGCTCCCTTCGATTGGAAGGAAAAGCGCTGAAAGACTTGCAATGTATGTTTTAGAAGAAGATTTGAAAAATGTAAAAGAATTTTCAGAAAGCTTAATTAATGCAAAAGAAAAAATACACAAATGCAAGAATTGTGGAAATATCTGTGAAGATGATTTATGTAATATATGCAAAGATCCAACCAGAGATAAATCTATAATATGCGTTGTAGAAGATGCAAGAAATCTTATAGCAATAGAAAAAAGTGGAGTGTTTAATGGATACTATCATGTATTAGGAGGTCTAATATCTCCTTCTGATGATGTATCTGGCAAAGATTTAAATGTAAATAGATTAATAGAAAGAATAGACAAAGATGATGTAAAAGAAGTTATTTTTGCCATATCATCTACATTTGAAGGACAAACAACAACATTTTTCTTATATAATTTGCTTAAAGATAAAAATATCAAAATAACAGAAATTGCCAGTGGAGTACCAGTTGGAAGCAATCTTGAATATAACGATAAACTTACACTAGAAAGAGCTCTTGAAGATAGAAGAGACTTAAATGAATATTAAAAATATTTTACTGACCTTATAACTAAAGGTCAGTATTTTTTTGTGAAAATAAATGTAATATATCATTTGTTAAATTATTAGTAATTTGATAATATAAGATTGATAAGATTTCAGAATACTATAAATCTTACAGGAGGATTATATGAAAATTATTCTTTGTGCAGGATCAAGCTGTACTATGATGGGAGCAAATACTATACTAGATCAAATCGAAGATATTGAAGAAAATTTAAATAATTTTAATTATGATATTGATAAGAATTTTGAATTAGAAATTGAGACTGTAAATTGCCTTGGACTTTGTAAAAAAGAGAGAAAAACATCACCTGTTGTAATTATTGATGGAGATGTAATACAAAGAGCAACACCGCAAGTAGTAATGGAAAGAATTCTTGATGCAGCATTTAAAAACAAATTTGATGATGAGGAGATTTAGATGAAAGAGTCTTACATAGATGTAATAAATGTTAGAAGATTAGCTATAGAACATATTGCAAGAATTGCTTATGAAGATAGACCACTTTCAGATATAGCTACAGAAATTTACAAAATTCTTCCAGGTGAAGAAGCAAGATATAGAGAAAATATATTTAGAGAAAGAGCTGTTATGGGAGAAAGGCTTAGACAAGTTTTAGGTCTTGATGCAAGAACTGCAGACAATACAGAAGCTATTACAGAAGGAATTAATAAAATAGATGTGGATTTTAGAGTATATGATCCTCCTCTTGTAAATGTTATAAAGATAGCTTGTGAAGCCTGCCCAGAAAATAAAGTTGAAGTAACAAATAACTGCAGAGCATGTCTTGCTCATCCTTGTGTTTCTGTTTGTCCAAAAAATGCAATTACTTATACATCAAAGGGCTCAATAATTGATCAAGATAAATGCATAAAATGTGGAAGATGTGTCCAAGAATGTCCTTATAATGCTATAGTTCATTATGATAGACCATGTTCTGAAAGCTGTGGAGTAAAGGCTATAAAATCAGACAAATTAGGAAGAGCAGAGATCGATGAAGCTAAATGTGTTGCATGCGGTAGATGTATCCAGACATGTCCATTTGGAGCTATAACAGATAAATCAGAAATTTATCAATTGATAAAAACAATAAAATCAGACAAAGATGTTTACGCAATAGTAGCTCCATCATTTGTAGGACAATTTGGAGCAATGGCTTCTCCAGAACAAATATTTGAAGGAATAAAAAAACTTGGAATAAAAAAAGTTGTTGAAGTTGGACTTGGAGCAGATCTTACAACATTAAATGAAGCAAAAGAATTTATAGAACAAGTTCCAGAAAAAATCCCATTTATGGGAACAAGTTGTTGTTTTTCTTGGAAACTAATGGTACAGAAAAATTTTCCTAATGTAAATTCATATATTTCAGAATCATCAACTCCAATGATATATTCTGCAAAATACCTTAAAAAACAAAATCCAGATGCAAAAATAGTTTTTATAGGTCCATGTATTTCTAAGAAATTAGAAGCGTTGCAAGATAATGTTTCTGATTATGTAGATTTTGTAATAACATTTGAAGAACTTATGGGAATGTTTGTTGCAAAAGGAATCGAAATAGGTGAGATAGAGATTGATGATAAGATAATGGACGCTTCACAAACAGGACGTGGTTATGCAGTAAGTGGAGGGGTTGCAGATGCTGTCAAAAAAAGAATTAAAGAAATAGATCCTGATAGGAAAGTTGAAATGGAAAAAGCTGAAGGACTTCATGAATGTGTAAAATTAATGAAACTTGCAAAAGCAGGAAAGAAAAATGGAATGCTACTTGAAGGAATGGCTTGTACTTATGGATGCGTAGGAGGTCCTGGAACTATAGTATCTTATAACAGAGCAAAGAAGTCTGTAAAGAAATTTTCCGATGAATCAATATTTAAATCACCCAATGATAATACAAATATTCCAGAAAATGAAAAACCCCAATAAATTTATTCAAAAGCATACTTTGCTTCTGTTTTTTTATAGTAACAAAAAATCCTCTTTACTAGATTCTAGTAAAGAGGAATTAATCTTTATGTTAGTCTAAACTGTCCATATCTTCTTTTATGGCTTTAGCTAAAGCTTTTATTTCTGAAAGATTCTCTTCTTTAACAGATGATTTTATCTTAACTACATCACCTACATACGTATGATTTCCTTTGCTTAGTATATCTTGTGCAATCTTTAAACTATTACCACACCAGCTCCAACTATTTAATAATGAGATATGTCTATTTTTATATCCAGTTGAAACAAGCTCTCTTAAAAGTGCATCCATTTTAGGATATAATTCAGCATTATAGTTCATTGGTGTAAATACTGCATGAGAATACTTATGAGCATCAGAAATTATATATCCATAATCAGTATTGCTAACATCAAACATAGATATATCGGTAACTCCAAGTTTACTTAATTCATTAGCTAGTATATCACTTGCAAGAGCTAAATTACCATACATTGAAGAAAAAGCAATTAACACACCCTTTTTCTCTGGCTTAAAGCTAGCCCATGTCTTGTATTTATCTAAGATAAAGTTAATACTTTCCTCATCTGAATATACAGGTCCATGAAGAGACATTATAGCTTTTATTGGAAGGTTTTCTATTTTTTTGAAAACATTCATAACCATGTTACCATGCTTTCCTACTATATTTATATAATATCTTCTAGCTTCATTTATCCAATTATCTCTTTTATAGTAATCCTTTGCAAATAAGCTTCCTTCATGAGCATCAAATGCACCAAAAGCATCTGCAGAAAATAGATAACTATTATTTGTTTCATATACCATCATTACTTCTGGCCAATGAACCATAGGAGCAAATACAAATTTAAAATTATGACTTCCTATGTTAATTTCATCGTTTTCTTTTACTTCATAGTATCTATCACTATAATCTCCATCATAGAATTGCTCAAAAAATTGGAAGGTCTTTTTGTTTCCTACAAATTTACAATTTGGATACTTATTTAGAATGAATTTTATTGTTCCACAGTGATCAGGCTCCATGTGATTAACAACAAGATAATCTAAATCTCTTCCGTCTAGTGCCCCTTCTACATTATCCAAAAATTGTTGAGCAAAATTACCATCCACACAATCCATTAATAAGGTTTTTTCATCTCTTATTAGATAAGAGTTATATGCTACACCTTTTTTTAATAAGAACATGTTTTCAAAGCGCTCTATCCTTCTGTCATTAACTCCAACCCAATAAACTTTATCAAAAATTTCTTGTATAAAATACATTACTTATCCTCCTTAATTAGCTATATTTATTATACTGTAAATAGAATAGTGGGCAATAAATAAAAATTATATTTTTTGTGTATATTAGTAAGATAATGGGTATAAAAGATGTGGAAAACATTTCTTAATTTAAATCGTTCTAAACTTTGACATCTTATAATTTGTGTGCTAAGATGTAGTTGTAAGTCAATAGAAGTTTAATTATATATTAAGAGATCAATTCTACTATACTATTGCTTAAACAAAGGGAGGTTAATTATGTTGTATAAAACAACGAAAGAGCATGAAGCTTTTCGTAAAAAAGTAAGAGCATTCGCTGAAGAAAAAGTTAAACCAATTGCTTTCCAATTGGATCAAAACAATGAATTTCCAGATGAAATCGTTAAAGAGATGGGTGAACTTGGAATTATGGGAATCCCTTACGAAGAAAAATATAACGGTGCTGGATTAGATGCTATTTCTTATGCCATTGCAGTTGAAGAGTTATCAAGAGTTGATGGTGGTGTTGGAGTTATTTTATCAGCTCACACATCATTGGGAACTTGGCCAATAGCAGCTTTCGGTACAGAAAAGCAAAAACAAAAATATCTTACAAAGCTTTGCACAGGCGAATACATTGGTGCTTTCGGATTAACAGAAGAAAATGCAGGATCTGACGCTGGTGGAACAGAGACAACAGCTGTTTTGCAAGGAGATCATTATATATTAAATGGTAAAAAAATATTTATTACTAATGCCCCAAAAGCTGATACTTATGTAGTATTTGCAGTAACAAGTCCTGGAATTGGAACACATGGAATTTCAGCATTTATAGTTGAAAGAGGATGGGAAGGATTCTCATTTAGTGATCATTATGATAAATTAGGTATAAGATCATCATCAACAGCTGAATTACATTTTAGTAATGTTAAGATTCCTAAAGAAAACCTTCTAGGTAAAGAAGGACAAGGTTTCAAGATCGCAATGGCAACTCTTGATGGAGGAAGAATTGGTATTGCATCACAAGCTTTGGGTATTGCACAAGGAGCTTATGAATCAGCATTAGATTATGCAAAACAAAGAGAGCAATTTGGACTTCCAATAGCTCATTTACAAGCAAATACATTTAAACTTGCAGATATGGCAACACAATTAAGAGCTGCAAGATTAATGGTTTATTCTGCTGCAGATCTTAAAACTCATCATGAATCATATTCAATGGAAGCAGCTATGGCTAAACAATATGCTTCAGATATGGCACTTAAAGTTACAAATGATGCACTTCAATTATATGGTGGTAGTGGATATATCAAAGGTATTGATGTTGAAAGATTCTACAGAGACGCAAAGATTACAACAATCTATGAAGGTACTAACGAAATAATGCGTGTAGTTGTAGGTGCTCATACTGTTGGAAAGGCTCCAAAAGTTCAATATCAAAAAGGAAAGAGCAAAGGCCCTATAGCTGGAAATAGAAAGAAAGAAATCTTTAAAGAAGGCTCATTAGAAGATCAAGTTAATGCACTTGTAGAAGCATTAAAGAAAGATGGATATGACTTTACAGTAGGAATTGACAAAGATACTCCTATATCAGAAGCAGAAAGGGTTGTTTCAGCAGGTAGAGGAATTGGAGATAAGGAAAATATGAAACTTATCGAAGATTTAGCATATCAAGCAGGAGCTGCTGTTGGATCATCAAGACCTGTTGCAGAAACATTAAAATATGTACCTCTCAACCGTTATGTAGGTATGAGTGGTCAAACATTCAAAGGAAATCTATATATTGCAGTAGGTATCTCAGGAGCAGGACAACACTTAAAAGGTATCAAAGATGCTGCAACTATAGTTGCAATAAATAATGATGAAAACGCAGCTATATTTAAAAACTGCGATTATGGTATAGTAGGAGATGCTCTCGAAGTTCTTCCTCTCTTAATAGAAGCTTTAGATAATGGAGAAGAAAAGAAACCAGCACCACCTATGGTAAAAATGAAAAGAAGTAAACCAAGAAAAATGGCACCAACAAGTGATCTTTACGTTTGCCAAGGATGCGGTTATGAATATGATCCAAAACAAGGTGATGAAGAAGGCGGAATCGAGCCAGGAACTTCATTTAAGAAATTGCCAGATGAGTGGATTTGCCCTAAATGTGGTGAAGATAAGGAAAGCTTCGTAAAAGTTGATTTCCCAGATGATAGAAAGCTTTAATTAGGAGGATAATATGTATTGTGTAAGAAATATTACAGATGATTTATACTATGTAGGAGGAAATGATCATAGATTGGCTCTATTTGAGAATATTTTCCCTATTCCAGATGGAGTTTCATATAACTCATATCTACTAATGGATGAAAAAACGGTTTTAGTAGATACTGCAGATTGGTCTATTGCAAGAGAATTGCTTAGAAATGTAGATCAAGTTTTAGATGGTAGAGATCTAGATTATCTAATCGTAAATCACATGGAACCAGATCATGGTGCATCAATTGAGTTACTCATCAATAAGTATCCTAATTTACAAATTATTTCAACAGAAAAATCTTTTATGATTATGAGACAATTCGGATTTAATATTGATGGAAGAATAATCGAAGTTGATGAAGGCGACACAATGAACTTTGGTAAACACACATTAGCTTTTGTTAAAGCTCCTATGGTTCATTGGCCAGAAGTTATGATGACATTTGATACAACAGATGGAGTATTATTCTCAGCAGATGCTTTTGGATCATTCAAAGCAAATGATGGTAAATTATTTAATGACGAAGTAAACTTTGATAGAGATTGGTTAGATGAAGCTAGAAGATACTATACAAATATCGTTGGAAAATATGGTCCATTCGTTCAAGATGTATTAAAGAAAGCTGCAACACTTGATATTAAATATATTTGTCCATTACATGGTTTAGTATGGAGAAATGATTTTGGATATTTTATTGATAAATATGATAAATGGTCAAGATATGAACCTGAAGAAGAAGGTGTTATGATAGTATATGCTTCAATGTATGGTAACACTGAATTCGCAGCTCAAGCACTTGCAACAAAACTTTGTGAAAAGGGTATGTCAAATGTAGTAGTTCATGACGTATCAAACACAGATGTTTCAGTATTAATCTCTGATGCTTTCAAATATAGCCATATTGTTTTAGCTTCTGTAACTTATAATCTTGGAGTTTATCCAAAGATGAAAGACTTTATAGAAGATATGAGAGCATTAAATCTTCAAAACAGAACAGTAAGCTTAATGGAAAATGGCTCATGGGCACCACAAGCAGCTGAAAAAATGGAAGAATTCTTAGATGATAATCTAAAATTAATTGATGTTCGTACAGAACAAGTTTCAATAGCATCATCACTTAGTGAATCAAAAGAAAGTGATATGGACTCATTAGTTGATGGTATAATTGAATCTATGGAAAAAATAAGAGAAGAAAAAGAAAAGACTCTTGAACAAAATAAATAGTCATTGATTTTTAAAAAGCATCCTTAAAGGATGCTTCAGAACGTAGACAAACCCAGCTTTTTGCTGGGTTTGTTTCTACTATCTAAT
>JAUMZM010000058.1 GCA_030528125.1 Tissierellia bacterium | reverse complement strand
CAAAATGTAGTATTTATTACTACAACTATAATATACGAGGAGGAGAAAATGAAAATAACTGATCTATTAAAGATAGATTGCATTAGTCTTAATGAAAAGCCAAAAGACAAAATGGCTATCATTGATACAATGGTAAATATCATGGATAAATCAAATAATCTATCTGATAAGGATAAGTATAAGGAAGATGTAATCAAAAGAGAAGAAAGTTCAACTACAGGAATTGGAGAAGAGATTGCAATACCTCATGCAAAATCAAAAGGTGTAATAAATCCTTCACTTGCAGCAATGACTGTACCAGAAGGTACAGATTTTGATTCTCTTGATGGAGAAAAATCAAAATTATTCTTTATGATTGCAGTACCAGAAAATTCAAATGATGAGCATATAAAGCTTTTACAAAGACTATCTACAATGCTTATGGATGAGAATTTCAAAAAAGAACTTTTAAATGCAAAATCAAAAGAAAATTTCCTAAATATAATAGAAGATAAAGAAAAAGAGAAATTTCCAGATGATTTTAAAAAAGAAGAAGATCAAGATAAATACTATGATATATTGGCAGTTACAGGATGCCCTACAGGTATTGCTCATACATTTATGGCAAAAGAAAGTCTAGAGCAAAATGCTAAGAAATTAGGCTATAGCATAAAAGTAGAAACTCATGGGTCAACTGGAATCGAAAATAAATTTACAAAAGATGAGATAGATAACGCCAAATCAGTAATAATCGCAAGCGATGTAGCTGTTGAAAAGGACAGATTTGATGGAAAGAAATTAATCGATACAAGAGTTTCTGATGGAATCAATAAGGCAAAAGAACTTATAGAAAAATCTCTAAGTGATGAAACAAAACCATATATTGCAACTAAAAAGGAAGATAGCGAAAAAACTGAATCTAAAGGCTCAAATATATACAAGCATCTTATGAATGGTGTAAGTCACATGTTGCCATTTGTAGTAGGTGGAGGAATACTTATAGCCCTATCATTTTTATTAGATGATTATAGTATAGATCCTTCAAACTTTGGAAATAACACACCGGTTGCTTCTATGTTTAACCAAATAGGTGGAGCAGCATTTGGATTTATGCTTCCGATATTAGCAGGATTTATAGCTATGAGTATTGCAGATAGACCAGCACTTACAGTAGGAATCGTAGGAGGATATCTTGCAAATTCTGGAGGAGCAGGATTTCTTGGAGCTTTGGTTGCAGGATTTATTTCAGGATATATTATAGTTTTACTTAGAAAGATCACAAAAAATATCCCTAAGTCAATTGATGGAGTAAAGCCTATGTTGATATTTCCTGTATTTGGAATTTTACTTATAGGAATAATAATGACAAAGATTTTAAATCCACCACTTGCAGCACTCAATACAGCGATATTTGATTGGCTAAATAATATGGGAAGTGTTTCAAAGATTTTCCTAGGATTGTTATTAGGAGGAATGATGGCAGTTGATATGGGTGGACCTATCAATAAGGCTGCTTATGTATTTGGTACAGCATCTCTTGCTGGGGGTTCATCACAGATAATGGCTGCAGTAATGGCAGGAGGAATGGTTCCGCCACTTGCAATAGCAATTTCTATGATTATATTTAAAAACAAATACACAGATAAAGAAAGACAATCAATTCCAACAAATATAATAATGGGATTATCATTTATTACAGAAGGAGCTATACCATTTGCATCAGCTGATCCTATAAGAGTAATACCTTCAGCTGTTGTAGGAAGTGCGATATCAGGACTTCTTTCGATGTTATTTGGATGTTCATTAAGAGCACCTCATGGAGGAATATGGGTAATTGGTGTTATAGAAAATCCACTAGGTTATCTAATGGCAATTGTTGCAGGAGCGATAGTTTCTGCAATAATGCTTGGACTTTTAAAAAAGAGCATAAAAGATTAATTAAAATAAGACACTAAGGACTTTGGGTTCTTGGTGTCTTTTGTGATATATTATAGATAGGAGGAAGTTTATGAAAGAGTATAAGAACAACAATTTAAGCATATACTTTATATATTTGTTAAATGCGATTTATTTTATATTTCCAGCATTTATAAATTTGATTAGAGGAAAGGATCCGGCATGGATTTATCATATAGAGATGTTTGGGATAGTTAGTCTTTTGTGTACTTTATTTATATACATTTTTAATAAGAAATCATTAAAAAGTATTCCACCACATTTATTTATTTTATCAATTATATTATCAGTTATAGTTGCTTTTCTTGTATTTGCGATTGTAATGATAGTTATACATAAATAATAGTAAAATATATTACAAAAGGTATAATAGTCTAAAGGAGTGATATTATGGATTCTAATATTGATCAGGTCAAAAAGATTATCGAAGACTCTTCGAACATAGTTTTTTTCGGAGGAGCGGGAGTTTCAACGGCATCAGGAGTACCTGATTTTAGATCAGCAACAGGACTTTATAATAGAAATAATAACTCTAAGTATTCACCAGAATATATGCTAAGTCATGAGTTTTTTGTAAATCATCCAGATAAATTTATGGACTATTGCAAAGAAAATTTGATGATTAGTGGAATAAAGCCTAATAAAGCTCACTATGCTTTAACCAAATTAGAAGAAAAGGGCAAGCTTAAAGGTATAATCACACAAAATATTGATGGGCTTCATCAGCTTTCGGGAAGCAAAAATGTAATAGAGCTTCACGGAAATCTACGAGATTATTATTGTGTTGATTGCAATCAAAAATATGATTTGGAATACGTAAAGAAATTCGAACATGAGGCAAGATGTCAAAGATGTGGCGGAATTGTAAGGCCAGATATTGTCTTGTATGGAGAAGCTCTAGACTATTCTAATATAGAAAATGCAGTTAGTCTTATACAAAGAGCAGATGTTCTTATAGTTGGAGGAACTTCGCTTGTGGTATATCCTGCGGCAGGTCTTATAGACTACTATAGAGGAAATAAACTTGTAGTTATAAATAAAGATCCAACTCCAAAAGATAGAAGAGCTGATTATCTTATAAAAGGAGATATAGCGAAAATAATGGAAGAATTGGTAAGGGATGTATAATGTTTAAAGATTTTATGAAGGGTAGACACGGGGTTGATGAGTATTCTGTGTTTTTGACATGGGTTGCAATAATCCTACTTGCAGTAGCTTTGATATTTAATTTAGAATTTCTAAATACATTTACATTGATACTTGTTATATGGGCGTATTATAGAGTATTTTCTAAGAATTTGATCAAAAGAAATAGCGAAAACTATAGATTTCTTGCAACTTTCTGGAATCCTTTAAAAAAGAATCTTAGAAAGTTTAAAAGACACACATTCGGAGAAAAGGGTTATAAATACGTTTATTGCAAAAACTGTAATCAAGAACTTCGTGTACCAAAACACAAGGGCAAAGTAAAAGTAAGATGTCCAAAGTGCAAAGAAAAATTTGAAGTTAGAACATAAGCCATTTTTTGATGGCTTATTTTTATGTGGATTTTTTATTTCTTGAAAGCTATAAATTACTTAAAAAAATATTTAACAATTCGTTGTTAAAAAAATGTTTTCATGTTATAATATTCATTAGCAGACAATGGAGGTAATTTATGAAAGATTATGAAACTAAAAATATAAGAAATCTAGCACTTGTAGGACATAGCGGAAGTGGAAAAACTTCTCTTACAGAGGCTATTTTATATAAAACAGGCGTTACAAAAAGAATGGGAAGTCTACAAGAAGGAAATACGGTTTCCGACTTTTCGAAAGAAGAGATAAAAAGGCAGATTTCTATATCAACATCAGTTATACCAGTAGAATACGATAATATAAAGATAAATTTAATAGATGCTCCCGGATACTTTGATTTTGAAGGAGAAGTATTACAAGCACTAAGAGCATCAGAAGCTGGACTTATGGTAATTGATGCACAAAATGGAATTGAAGTAGGCACTGAGAAATACTGGAAATACACAGAAAAAATCAATTTGCCAAGAATCATCTTTGTAAACAAGATGGAAAAAGAAAACGTAAACTTCAATGAAATTGTAAGTGATCTTCATATTCAATTTGGAAAGAAAGTTATACCTCTAACATTGACATTAGGTGAAGGCGAAAGTTTTGAAGGAATAATAGATATAATAGACAAAAAAGCTTACAAATACAACGGATTTGATAAACAAGAAGTAGAAATTCCAGAAAATAGAATGGCTGAAGTAGAAGCGGCTTATGAAGAAGTTGTAGAAGTAGTAGCTGAGAGTAATGATGAGCTTATGGAAAAGTTCTTTTCTGGAGAAGAATTTAGCGAAGAAGAATTTAGAGAAGGAATAACAACAGCAATGCTTACAGGAGATGCAGTTCCTCTTATCGCAGGATCATGCGAAAGTGGAATAGGAATCGATGCACTTCTTGAAATCATTGCAAAATATATGCCAGCTCCAAATGATCCTAGAGCAAATATCGGATTTAGACCAGAAAATAAAGACAATACAAGAAAGATAGATGTAAATGAACCATTCTCAGCTGTTGTATTTAAGACAATTGCAGATCCTTTTGTAGGAAAGATTTCAATATTTAAAGTAATATCAGGAAAAATAACAAAAGACGATTTGATATATAATTCAACAAAAGATGAAACAGAAAAACAAAGTGGACTTTTCTATGTAAGAGGAAAAGAACAAATAAAGACAGATAAAGTCGTAGCGGGAGATATTGGAGCTTTTGCAAAACTTGTAAAAACTCAAACAGGAGATACAATTTGCGATAAAGATCATCCAGTAATCTATAAGAAGATAAAATATCCAAAACCTGTATTATTCTATGCAATAGAAGCAGAGAGCAAGAAAGATGAGGATAAGATTTCTCAAGCACTTACCAAATTAAAAGAAGAAGATCCAACATTTGAGGATACTAGAAATCCTGAGACAAACCAAGAGATCTTATCAGGACTTGGAAATGTACAACTTGAAGTAATCTTAGATAAATTAAAAGATAGTTATTCTGTAAATACAAATATTGTAGATCTAAAGATTCCTTATAGAGAAACAATCAAATCAAAAAGTGATGTCCAAGGAAAACACAAGAAACAATCTGGTGGAGCTGGACAATATGGTGATGTATTTATAAGATTTGAACCTACAGATGAAGATTTTATATTTGAAGAAGAAGTATTCGGAGGAGCTGTACCTAAGAATTATTTCCCAGCAGTAGAAAAGGGACTAAGAGAAAGTCTTGTAAAAGGACCTCTTTGTGGATACAAAGTAACAGGAGTTAAAGCTACATTATATGATGGAAGTTATCATCCAGTAGATAGTAATGAGCAGGCATTTAAGACTGCTGCAACAATTGCATTCAAGAAAGGAATCCAAGAAGCACAACCTATACTTCTTGAACCTATAATGAAAGTTGAAGTCAAAGTCCCAGAAAATTACATGGGAGATATAATGGGCGATATGAACAAGAGACGTGGAAAGATATTGGGTATGGAACCATCAGAAGATGGAGAGCAAATAATAGTTGCAGAAGCTCCACAATCAGAGATGATGCAATATTCAATAGATCTTAGATCTATGACTCAAGCTAGAGGACAATTCTCTATGGAATTTAGTAGATATGAAGAAGTTCCAAGAGAAATAACAGAAAAAATAATAGAAGAGAACAACTAAAATAACAAATAAAAACAAGGCTGTTTCATTCGAAGCAGCCTTTATCTTTAACTTGTTACTACAATAAAGATAGAAAATCTTGTTTTTATATGATAAAATTTTAGTAGAAAGAAGTTTGACATTTTTTATTATAGGGAGTGATTTTATGCAGGATTTTAAAATTCTTGATATTGATCCATGGCTACAAGACTATAAAGATGACATTGATCTTAGAATGAAAAGATATGAAGAACAGAAAAATAGATTGTTAGGAAAGACTAAATCTTTAAAAGATTATGCAAACGGATACAAATACTATGGAATTCACAAAGTAGATGGAGGATGGATTTATAGAGAATGGGCTCCTAGTGCAAAAGGCTTATACCTTATAGGAGATTTTAATAATTGGGATAAACACTCTCATCCACTAAAAAAGATAAATGATGAAGACTGGGAGATTTTTATAAAAGGAATTAGAACTCTACATCATAAATCAAGGATAAAAGTCCTTGTAGATACAGGATATGATATTAGAGAAAGAATTCCCCTTTATGTTACAAGAGTTGAAGAAAATGAAAACCATGATTATGCAGCTATAATAGAAAATCCCAGGAAAAAGTTCAAATGGACTGATCAGAAATTTAAGATAAATAAAAAAGATCTATTTATCTATGAAGCTCATATTGGCATGGCTCAAGAAAAAGAAGGAGTGGGAAGCTACAAAGAATTTGAAACAGAGATTCTTCCTAAGATAAAAGATCTTGGATACAATACAGTTCAACTTATGGCAATAGCAGAACATCCATATTATGGATCATTTGGCTATCAAGTTGCTAATTTCTTTGCTCCATCATCAAGATATGGAGAAAACAAAGAATTGAAATCTCTTATAAATAAAGCTCATGAAATGGGAATAAATGTGATTATGGACCTTGTACATTCCCATGCTACAAAGAATTTCAATGAAGGAATTAATGAGTTTGATGGAACAGATTATCAATTCTTCCATGCAGGAGCCGAAGGCAATCATCCTGATTGGGATAGCAAGCTTTTTGATTATAATAAGCCAGGAGTATGCCATTTCCTTCTCAGTAATATAAAATATTGGATTGAACAATATCATTTTGATGGATTTAGATTTGATGGAGTAACATCAATGATTTATAAAGACCATGCAAGAGGAGTAAACTTTGACTCTTATGATAAGTATTTTTCAATGAATACAGACTTAGAAGCACTAAACTATCTTCAACTTGCAAATGAACTTATAGATCAGATGAATCCAGATATCATAACAATTGCAGAAGATATGAGTGCAATGCCAGGTATGTGTATACCTATAAAAGATGGCGGAATAGGATTTGATTATAGGCTTTCCATGGGAATGCCAGATTTTTGGGAAAATACTCTTAGCATAAAAGACGAAGACTGGGATCTTAACAAAATGTGGTACGAATTATCTACATATAGGCCAGAAGAAAAGAGAATAGCTTATGTTGAAAGCCATGACCAAGCACTTGTTGGATCAAAGACTATAATGTTTAGACTTGCAGATAGCAATATGTACTGGCATATGAATAAAGATGACAAGGACATAGTAATAGAAAGAGCTACAGCACTTCATAAGATGATAAGATGGATTACAGCAAGTATGGGATCTGATGGTTACCTTAACTTTATGGGAAATGAGTTTGGACATCCTGAGTGGATTGATTTTCCAAGAGAAGGAAATGATTATTCATACAAGTATGCCAGAAGACAATGGTCGCTTGTAAATAATTCCATGCTAAGATATGAATGGCTAAACAATTGGGATAAAGCTATGATTCATTTTCTAAAAGAGAACAATCTTATGGGAAATGATTCATTTAGACTCTGGATTGACAACGACAGGAAAGTAATAGCTTATAGAAACAATGATTTTGTATTTGTGTTTAATTTCCATCCATATAATTCCTATGAATCTTTTAGCATACCAATTCATGACAAGGGATTTTTCGAGGTTGTACTTGATACAGACCAAAAAGAATTTGGCGGATTAGAAAGAATTTCACATAGTTATAAATACGAATCAAAAAGACTAGAAGGAACAGAATATGATGGAATAAAAATATATGTTCCGGCAAGAAGCGCAATGGCATTGAAGAAAATATGATATATTGTTTAGGAGATAGCTTTACAAAAGGCTTTCTTATAGAAAGATCATACGCCCATCTTTTAGAAAAGATGGGCCTTAATGTAGTACATTTAGGAGAAAATGGCTCTACATCAAAAGACCTATTCAAAAGAATTAAATATGTAAAAAAGGGAATACTTATAATTTTTGTTGGGACAAATGATTTTTTGAATGGATATAGCGTAGATTTTGTAAAGCAAAATATAATAAAATTAACCGAAGGAAAAGATAAAGTAATAATTGTAATTCCACCACATGTAGAAGAAGAGGACTCATATCCAATTTATGAAATGGCAAATAGAAAGATAGACCAATATGCCAATTGGGTAAAAGAAAATTATGAATACATTGATGCAAGAAAAATACAAAAAGAAAGTGATTTTATAGATGGAGTTCATCTAAAAGAGAGATTTCATATAGAATTATCCCAAAAAATCTACAATCTTGTAAAAGATGTCTAGATTAAGTATATTTAAATAAAGGGGGGTAATATGGATACTGAAATACAGCAAATAGAAAAATTATCAAGAGATTCTTGGATTATGAAGATAATAATTATAGCAGCACTACTTATTGTAGGTAAAATTATTATCAAAATATCATATAAAGCACTTAATAAGAGATTTACTAAGAAATCCCAAGATGAAAAATACAAATCAAAAATCGATACTATAACAGGTTCCATATTCTCATTTATTAAATTTATAGTATATTTCATATTAATAATGATTATACTAGATATGCTAGGAGTTAATACTTCCTCAATACTTGCAACAGCAGGAATAGGTGGTATCGCAATAGCTTTTGGAGCACAAAGTATAGTATCAGATATCATAAGAGGAATATTTATATTACTTGATGGTCAACTAAATGTAGGAGATTGGGTAAGTGCATCAGGAATAGAAGGAACAGTAGAAAGCGTAGGACTTAGAATTACAAAGATAAGAGATTATGATGGATCCTTATATACAATTCCAAATTCACAAATAGAGACAGTCAAAAATTCTTGCAGAGGAGAACAAAAATCTGACATAACTTTCCAAGTATCCTATGATATAAGCTTAGAAAAAGTAAAAGAGATAATAGAAAAGATAGGCGAAGAATCATCAAAAGAAATAGAATTTATACAAAAACCAATATTTCTTGGAGTCGATGATCTAGGAGAATTCTCATATAAAGTAAAAGTCACATCCTCAGTAAAAGCTATGGATCAGTGGAAAGCTATGAGAATTCTAAGAAAAAATGCACTCAAAGAATTTGAAAAATCTGGCATGAAGACATCAATATTGGATGGAGAAAATGAAAAAATACAAATTGAATGATATAGTAACACTAAAAAAGCCACATCCTTGTGGAGAAAATAAATGGCAGATAATAAGACTAGGTGCTGATATGAAGCTAAAGTGCTTAGGCTGTGGAAGAGATGTTTGGATAAAAAGACTAGATTTTGAAAAGAAACTTAGAAAGATAAAAGATACAGATGGCAAGTTTGTATCAATAGTAAATTATGAGCCGAAAAGTTAAACTTTCCGGCCTTTTTAATTGAAAAATACAGAAAAAAAGATATCATCTATATTATAAAAGCAAAGGAGATAATATGTTTAACGATAAATACGCAAAAGAATATTTTGAGATAATAAAAAAAGATCCAGATAAATACTACAACGATTATCAAAAAATGCTTGATAAAAGAAAAGAATATAAGGCAACATATAAAGAAGAACCAGTGCCAGCACTATATCAAGGGTATTTCTACGATGAAAATATCGAAGAAAAATACCAAGAAATGGCAGAAATTCTAATGTCAATAACGCAAAAAGTAACCCAAAATTATCTAGAAGATAAAGAATATAGAAAAGAATTTGGATTTGATCCACTAATAGAAAAATTAATACTAAAAGATCCAGGATATGATGTAAGTGTACCAATAGCAAGATATGATGTATTCTATGATGGAAACAAAGACTATAAATTCTGTGAATTTAATACAGATGGATCATCAGCAATGCTAGAAGATAAAGCATTAGCTAATTTATTTAAACAGACAAAAGGATACCAAGAATTAGAGAAAAAATACAATATAGAAAACAAAGACCTACTAGAACCATTAGTAGACGAAATTCTATCAATTTACAAAAAAATAAATAACAAAAAACCAAATGTAGTAATAGCAGATATAATAGAACATGACAATATAGAGTTTCTATATTTTAAAGAACTCTTTGAAAAAAGAGGAATAAATTGCAAAATAGCAGACATAAGAGAATTTGAAAAAAGAGAAGATGGAAGCTATGTAAAAGATATGAAAGTAGACTTAGTATATAGAAGACTTGTAACAAGTGATCTATTAGAATATAAAGAGAAAGCCAAAGACTTTATAGAAGGCTATCTTGACAGCGACTTTATAGCAATAGGATCATTTAGATCAACACTCTTTTATTCAAAAGACATATTTAGAATACTAAGACTTAATGAAACCAAAAAAGTATTAAATGACAAAGAAATAGATTATATAGAAAGACATATTCCATTTACAGAAAAATTTAATTATGAAAAAGACTTCAATACAATAATAGAAGATAAAGACAACTATATACTAAAACCAGTATATGGATACGCATCAAGCGGAGTAATAGCAGGAAAAGATCACAGCAAAGAAGAATTAGAAGAGATTCTAGAAAAAATAAAAGATCAAAAATACATCTATCAAGAATACTATAATGTAGAGCCAATGAAATATGTAATATTTGGAAACAAAAAAGCAAAACTAGAAGACTTTTCATTTGTAACAGGACTATTCATATACAATAAGAAATTCATATCACCATACACAAGAATAGGACAAGCAGCCTTGATATCATCAGCAAGAGATTACTATACAATACCAGCAATGAAATTATACAAAAAAGATTTGACAAACTAAAATAAAAAGTATATACTAGCAAGAGTCGTCGGCAAGATGACTCTTGCTTTTTTAAAAAGAATCAGATAAAAAAATA